>JAJEGW010000167.1 GCA_022819605.1 Silicimonas sp.
CCGCGATGTCAACGCGGCACGGAACATTCTCCAGCGCGGGATCGTGCTGGCCGGGTGGGACGTCGGCCTTTCGGGTCGTCCCGGCGCGTCCGAGAGTGTTCTTGAACCACATGTCGCCGGGTTGCCGGGGCAGGACGCGGAACGGTATGCGGCTGACTGATGGTTAGTCATGTATATAACGCCCATGGTTTGCACTTCCAAAGCGCACGGCCCAGATGCATCTTGACAACCGAAGCACCCGGTCCGAATTTCCCAATGTTGTGCGAACGCTGACTTGGCAATCGTGCAAGACCACGAATGGGCTCGCGATGATACAGGCTCCCTTCCGTCGATCGGTCCTAGCAATCCTGCTTGGTATGACTGCCGCACTTTCAGCGGGCGCTCTTGTTCCGAACATGGCCGCGGCCCAGGATGCGAGGTCGATCCTGCGGGCGACCTTCGATAACTGGCGTGCAGACAGCAGCCATACGACGATATCGATGACGATCATACGCGCCTCGGGTACGCGCAACCTGACGATGAAAAGTTGGACGCAGGGCGAAAAAAAGGCACTTGTCCGTTTCACCGCACCGGCCCGCGCCGCTGGCAATGCGACCCTGCAGGTCGGCAATTCGACCCATGTCTTCAATCCAAAGCTCAACCAGGTCATCAAGCTGCCCGCCAGCGCTTTGTCGCAAAGCTGGATGGGTTCGGATTTCTCCTATGACGATCTGGCCCGTTCGGACAAGGTGATCGACGATTACACTCATACGCTGAAGGGCATGGTGAACGTAACGGGCGGCCGGGCGCATGTGATTGATTCGGTTCCGAAACGGGGTGTTCCAGTGGTCTGGGGCAAACAAGTTCTGACGATCCGCACCGACGGCGTGTTGATGGAGGTCGAATATTACGATCAGGTGGGCAAACGCGTCAGGGTCATGACGACCGACCGTGTCGGCAGCATCGGCGGACGCCCTTATCCTGTCGTGATGACCATGCGGACGGATGCAAAGCCCGGGCAGGTCACGCGCATTACCACTGAATCGGCCGAGTTCGACATCCCCATCCCCGCATACCTGTTCACCAAGTCCAACCTTCAAAACCCACGGGACTGACCCTTGATAGCCGCGCTCGCCTGGCGAAATATCTGGCGCCAACCAATCCGAACCTCGCTGTCGGTCGTCGGCATGGCGTTCACGTCTATGCTTCTGGTGTTCATGCTGTCCCTTCAACTCGCGGCCTACGACACGATGAAGTCCAGCATGCTGCGCATCGCAGACGGTTTCGGCCAGTTTCAGATCGAGGGCTACAAGGACGACCCCGAGATGGACAAGGTCATTGCCGACCCGGCGGCGCTCTTGGCCGACCTTGAGCGTGTTCCCGGTGTCACGGTGGCAACGGCCCGCGGAACCGGATTCGGGCTATTGGCGAGCGGAGAGCGCAGCTTTGCTGTCGCTATCCTCGGGATCGACCCGGCACGTGAGCCGGATGTTTCTACCTTGTCCGGTCTGGTCGAGCAGGGCCGCAGCCTCACGCCCGAAGACGACGACGCGATTGTGCTAGGCGACGGACTGGCGCGCAATCTGCGGCTGGGTCTTGGCGACTACGTCGCGCTGTTGGGTTCGGGACGCGATGGCTCGGTGGCCGTCGACGTTCTGGAGGTGGTCGGGATATTCAAGTCCAAGGTGCCCGAGCTTGACCGTGCCTTTGCGCAGATGCCGCTCGCGCGGTTTTCCGAGACCTTTCTGATGGCAGGCGGCGTCCATGCCATTGCGGTTGCCGGAGAGGAGCTGCCCGACGTGGTGCGAGCCGAGCGCGAGTTGCGGGCAGTGGCTGCGCGTCACGGGGTGGTGTATCTCAGCTGGGCCGAGCTGCGCCCCGATGTTGAAGAGGCCATCGCGGCCGACATGATCACCGCCTTGTTGATTTATGTCACGCTGGTGGTGGTCGTCGTCTTCATTACCCTCAACACGCTTTACATGTCGGTGCTGGAGCGCACGCGCGAGTTCGGGGTGCTTCTGGCAATTGGGATGAAACGGCGCTGGATCGGTCGCATGGTCTGGATGGAAATGATCTTTCTTTCGCTTTTTGGCAACGGGCTGGGCATCCTGCTTGGCATGGTCCTGACCTATTGGGTGCAGCAGGTCGGCATCGGCATTGAAGGTTTGTCCGAGATTTATGAATCATGGGGAATGCCGGCACGGTTCTATCCGGCGATGACACCTTTTCGCGTCCTGTTCGGGCCATTTGCGATTGTTCTTTCCATCGCGGTTCTGGGCATCGTGCCCTATCGCCGCGTCCTGGGGCTGGAACCTGTGAAGGCGATGGCAACATGATCGACGGGCTCAAGACCATGCTGCCGCTAGCTTGGCGCAACCTGTGGCGGAACCCGCGTCGCACCGGCATCACGCTGATCGTCGTGGCCATCGGGCTGTGGTCGATTCTGTTCTTCAATGCATTCATGACTGCCTGGGCCAAAAGCTCGAAGGAAACGACACTTCAACTTCTTCTCGGGTCAGGACAGATCCATGCCGAAGGTTTCATGGACGATCCTTCAATTGAGACGCTCATGGACACGCCTGACCAGGACCTTGTCTCGGCGCTGGATGCACCCGCGGTCGTCGACTGGACAACCCGCGTTGTCGTGCCGGGGGTGGTTCAAAGCGAGTACAAGACCTTGCCTGCTACGATCGTCGGCGTCGACCCTGTGGCAGAGGCACGGATTTCGTCGATCCCAGACAGGATCGCCGAAGGGCGATATCTGAACGGCAGCGATGACGACTCGGTCGTATTGGGGCTGCATATGGTCGAGCGGCTGAAGACCGGGCTCGGTCGCCGCGTGATCCTGATGTCGCAGAACGCGGAAGGCGCGATGTCCGAACAGAGCTTCGACGTGGTCGGGATCTACGACGCCGACAAGGCGACTGAAGACCTTTACGTCTTCACAGGACGCGCTGCGTCGCAGAAGTTTCTTGGCCTTGAGGGCGAAATTGCCCAGGTCGTCTTCGTTCTGCAGGAGGAGACCGCATTGGAGGACGCCGTGGCGGCGCTGGCCGACGCGGCACCCGCCCTTGACGTCCGCGGCTGGAAGGACCTCAACCTGTTCCTGGCCTCGATGGACAGCTACATGGGTGTCTTCGTCCAAGTCTGGCTCGGCATCGTTTTTGCGCTGATGGCGATCGGCATCGTCAACACCCAGCTGATGGCGGTCTTCGAGCGCACGCAGGAATTCGGGCTGCTGCGCGCGCTTGGAATGAAACCGCGCCGAGTTCTTTTCATGGTCACAATCGAAAACGCATTGCTGATCGGCACCGGGGTGCTTTTGGGCATGGTGCTGGCAGCCGTGACCATCTGGTCGCTTAGCGACGGCATCGACTTCTCGGCTTTCGCACGGGCCATGGAGATGGTTCAGACTGGCGAGATCATCTACCTGGATTTCGAACCGGGTGCTTTCATCCTGTTCCCGGGACTGATCTGGCTTCTCGGCATATTGGTTACGCTCTGGCCCGCGCGACGGGCCTCGAAGTGCCGCCCTGTGGAAGCCATGCGGCGAGAGACCTAGAAGGGAACGAAGCATGCCACCGATCGTCACCTGCCGCGGCCTGTCCAAGACCTTCGGAAAGGGCGAACTGGCCGTGCACGCACTCAGGGATGTCGATCTGGACATCATGCCCGGCGACATTGCGACGCTGGCCGGGCCGTCTGGGTCGGGCAAGACCACGCTTCTCAACATGATCGGCGCCCTTGATGAGCCGACCTCGGGTGAGGCGTCCGTCGACGGGCAGCCGCTGAGCGGGCTTTCCAGGTCCCAGCTATCGGACCTGAGGCTGTCGAAGATCGGTTTTGTCTTCCAGTCGTACAACCTTATCCCGGTCCTGTCGGCGCGCGAGAATATCGAATTCGTGCTGCAGCTGCAGGGTGTGTCCGCTACGGAGCGCCGCGACCGAGCGATGGATGCGATCAAGGAGGTCGGGCTTTCCGGCATGGAAGACCGCCGTCCAGGCAAGATGTCGGGCGGGCAGCAGCAACGGGTGGCCGTCGCCCGCGCGCTGGTGTCGCGGCCGAAAATCGTTCTTGCCGATGAGCCCACGGCCAACCTTGATTCAAAGAATGCGCTTGAGCTTGTCGACCTGATGCGCAACCTCAACCGCGAGCACGGTACAACCTTTCTGATCGGAACCCACGACATCAGGGTGATGGAGCACTCAATGCGTCACATCGAAATGGTGGATGGCAGGATCGACAGCGATGCGCGCAGCAGCGCCTAGTGCGGTTCTCCTTGCCGCAATCATCGCATTGCCGGTCGAAGCCGATGACTTTCGCGTACGGACCGAAGCGGGACTGACGTGGAGCAACGCGGATGCAACAGGTCTGGAGGCTGACCTGGGCTATTCTGACACCCGGGCGCTGACCGTGGCCGCGCGCCTCATGTGGGACAAGTTCGTGGGACCCTTTCGCTTTGAGGTTCACACGCAGTTCAAGGCTGCGCATGGCAGCCAGATTGCCTTGGCATCAGAACTGATGCCAGCCGAGGGCCCGCCACGGACATTGCTGGATCTGAGTGGCGACTGGTCGCACGATCCGGATCAGACCGTGGTTTGCGCCATCGACCGTGCCTCGGTCGCCTTCACCGGCGACAACCTGGTCCTGAAGGCGGGGCGGCAAGCCATCACGTGGGGCAGCGGGCTGTTCTTTCACCCCTCCGACATCGTGGCCCCGTTTTCGCCCGATGCGATCGACACCAGCTACAAGCCCGGCGTCGACATGCTCTACGCTCAGTACCTCTTCGACAATGGCGCTGACATCCAGGCCATTTCCGTCCCGCGCGCCGAAACGTACGGCGGGTCAGTCGCATTGGAGCAAAGCACCTTGGCAATCCGCGGCAGCACGACCTTGGGCAGTTTCGACGGTGCGCTTCTCTATGCCCGCGACCGGGGTGACATGGTGGCGGGGCTGAACCTGAGCGGGCCATTGGGCGGGGCGTCCTGGAACGCAGAGTATGTCCATTGGCGGCTGGCAGATGGCACGACGCACCCGTCCTGGCTCTTCAACATCACGAACTTCGGCACTTTGGGGGATTGGAACACGTCCTACTTCGCGGAGTATTTTCACAACGGCTTCGGCGTGGATGCCTCGGTACCATTGGACGCCCTGCCAGCAAGCCTGGCAAAGCGGATGTCCACCGGTCAGGTCTTCTTCGGCGGGCAGGATTTTCTGGCACCCGGGGGCCGGTTTCAGGTGACTGCTGATCTCTCGATCAGCCCCAGCGCAATCATCAGCCTGGACGACGGCAGCAAGCTTGCCACGATCGGCGTCAACTACGCGCTCGGCGACAACACCGATCTGGCTTTCGACTATTTCAACCCGCTCGGTGCTGACGGTTCAGAGTTTGGCGGCCGCGAAACGTCAGCCGGATCGGGTGTTTTTGCAGGCCCTTCGCGATCGGCGACACTGCGCCTCATTCACTTCTTCTGATGTCATTCGGACGGGCCGCGCAAACATGTGGCAGCCTGACCCGGTAATGGACCGACTACGCGGCCGCCTTTGGCGGGCCACGGCACGAGCATAGAGCGAACAGATCTGTGAACCCTCCCGAACACGAATGCAGACCTGCCTGTGCTTGTGGGATGAGCCAGTCTCCCGCAATCCTTGACCTCAGGCTTGGGTCCGTCCTTGGGGGCCGACCTCAAGCAGCCCGTTAAGGACCACGCTGGCAATTTCGGAGGCGATGTACTCGGCATTCACCTGGTCGGAATCCTCAAGCTCGAGAAAGAACCGTACCTGCTTGCCCATGACAGCATAGTACTCCGTCATCGCCCAGATGTGGAACAGCAGCAAAACCGGATCGACAGGGCGCACACGACCATCGGCGATCCATCCCTCTATCAGCGATGCAGAGCGCCGGACGTCCTCGCGTGACCGTATCCAGTGGTCCTGCAACATGCCCGCGTCGCGCATGACTTCATTTGCGAACAGTTTCACCTTGTTGGGATGTTCGAGCGAGAATCGGACCTTGCGGACGATGTAGTCCCTCAGCACTGATTCGGGATCCCGGTTGACCGCACTTCCGTCGAACAGATCGGCCCAGATTCCGATGATCTGGTCGATGACGTCCTGATACAGTTCTTCCTTGCTGCTGATATGGTAGTGAAGCTTGGTCTTTGTAAGCCCTGCGCGATCAGCAATTGCTTGGGTGGTGGTGCCACGCAGACCGTGCTCTGCGAACTCCGCAATCGCGGCCTCGCGGATCTTCTCGTTGAGCGCCTCGCGCTTCTGGGCGAAATCTGAACGTGATTTCATGTGCCGACCGAACAAATGGCCGTCGCAGCGAGCGGAATGTCGTCGGTGGGCATCATCGCCGCGACCTCGACCATGCTGGAGCTTGTTGGTTCGTTTTTCGTGATCATCGTCCGTACCCGGTTGAAACGTGGAAAATCAGACAGTTCCCAAAAACACCGTATCAGCTTGAAGACGCCTCTCATTCCATCACTGGCTCCTGCCAAAGGCGGACCATCTCCGGCGCCAAACGAGAATTCGCCAGCCCGCCCTATAGTCCGGCCTGCGCATTCGGGCAAGTCACGGAAGCCAAACGACAGGAAAGCAATGCCGGCTTGCCCCCACGCAGTCGGATTTGCTTGTAAACGGCAATTCGATCATGGCTTGACGGGTATGCGCCGCAAAGCCTTTTCGACGCGTGCGAGAAAACCGCTGCGATCTTTCTCGGTCGAGTTGTTCATGTCATAAAGCTGGAGCCAGATCACCCTGCAATTCGGCGAAAACAGCGGGCGCAGGCCCCTGGTCCACAAGCTGCGTCCGGGATCGCGTATCAGGCGGATCCACCACCAGGGCGAACCGGATGTGGTAATCCCGGCAAAGAGCCGGATATGCCCGAGTTTCCCCTTAGTGCGCCTGAACCGGGCATCGGCAACTTCAAACGCAATTCCGGGAAGCCACACCCTCTCGAGCCAGCCCTTCAGCATCGCCGGGGGTCCGAAGTACCAGGTTGGGTAGATCACCAGCAGCCCCTCGGCCCATTTCAGGTCGTCAACGTGATCGGGGTGCTTGTCGATGATGGTTCGGGTGTGCGGCAGGTAGTCGGACCATTCCTGCTCGCTCAGGACCGGCTCGAATCCCTCTCGGTAGAGATCGCGCACGCGCACCTCATGGCCTGCCGCACGCAAGGTGCGGCAGGCGGTGTCGAATAGGGCAGCGCCAAAGCTCTCACGACTTGGGTGACAAAAGACCACTAGCAGTCGCATGGCTCCGCGCACCTATGGCTTGAGGTCCATTCCGACCATCTTGTTCACGAACCGGTCGGTCGCGACCATTTCTACATCGACCGATCCAGCTTCGATGATCCCGGCCTCCACGGCAAGGTCGTGAAAGGCCCTGACCCTCTGCAGGTCGATCGCGCCGATTCCGGCCTCGAGCTGGTAGCCGCTGTCAATGATCCCGAGCGCCTTCATCTGCGCGACCTCGGCGGCGAGCTTTTCGGGTGTCTGATCCGGATTCGCTTCGATGATGGCCGCGTTGCCGGCGGAATTGTCGCCGTAGAGGTAGTTGTACCAGCCGATGGTCGACGCATCGATGAAGCGCTGCACGAGGTCGGGGTTGTTTTCCACCAGCTCGACCCTTGTTTCTACGGTGGTCGAATAGGTGCTCCAGCCATAGTCGGCCAGCACAAAGGTCTCCACCTCGGCCCCCGCGCTTGCCGCGTAGAGCGGCTCGGCGGTCGCGTAGCCCTGCTGCACCATCTTTTCGTCATTAAGGAATTCGGCGAGGTTGTAGCCGTAGGGACGAAGGCTCTCGTCCCTGAAGCCGTGCGCGGCCGTCATCCACTGCCAGAAGCTGAACTGTCCGTCCTTGGAGATCAGGATCTTCGGAGCGTCCGCCAGGTCTTCCCAGCCTCCATACTGGCCCTTGTGGGCGATCAGGACCTGCGGGTCCTTTTCGAAATAGGACGCTACGACGATCGTAGGTATTTCGTTGCGGACATTGTCGATCGACAGCAGCAGGTTGCCGGTCATCAGGAAATCGATCTTGCCGGCGGCCAGCAGCGGGCGGTTGTTCAACTGGGGACCACCCATCTGGATTTCCACGTCCAGCCCGTGCTCCTCGTAGGTTCCGTCGGCCAGCGCCTGATAGAAGCCGCCGTGGCCGCCTTGGGCAAGCCAGTTGGTTGCAAAGACGACCTTGTCTGCGGCGAAGGCACCGCTCGCGATCAGCACTGCCGACAGCGCGGCTAAAGTTCTCTTCATCATGGATTCAATCTCCTCTTACACTACAGTTTGGGTTACGCCCTTTCCATTTCGGGCAGCCAGCCCCGGGTTTTTCCCGGGTTCATCAAGCCGTGGGGATCGGCTTCCTTCTTGAATTCGATCTGGGCTGTGTCGATTTCCTTCATGCCTCCGTCTTCGATCGTGATCGCGTGCGGATCGAATATCGTGCAGCCGTCAATCTCTTCCATTTCGCGAATGATCTCGTAGATGCGGTTCCGTCCACGCCAGTTCACAAGCGGCAACGCAAAGACCTGGACCTCGCCGTCCATGCGCGCCATTTCGTGATGGAAGAGGACCTCGTCGCCATAGCGCTCCTTCTGGCGCACGACGAGATCGGCATTGAATGGGCGCGGATAGGCCACCTGCAAATAGGACCAGATGTCCGGTTCGAGCTTGAGCGCCTGCAGCGTGGTGTGGTTCCAGCCGCATTCCCAGGCCGGAGGCAGGTTGGCCGCCTCCATCCCGTGCAGGGACTTTGCAAGGCTGACGGAGCCGCGAAGGTCTTCCACGCGAGCCTGGAATTCCGGCATTGCATCCGGTGCCATCATCGCAAAGACCGCGTCCCTCTCAGCGGAAAAATGGTCGGTGAGCCGGCGATAGAAGCGGGCGAACCCGCGTTCGACGACCGTCAGGAGATAGGCGTCAAGACCCGCGTCCTGGGCCTGAACAGCGAAATCGAGCGCTGTGCGATAGCCGTCGAAGAGCGCGATTGCATGAATCCAGTCGGTAGCCGGTGCAAGTGCATAATCCATCTCGGTGATGATGCCATTTGTTCCGTAGGCGTGCTGGGCCTTGAGGATGTCACTTCCACGGAGTTCGATAGTTCTGGGATTTTCCTCGACGGTAACGATGCGCAGGTAGGTGATGTTCCCGCCATCGCGCAGCATGCCGTGGCGCAGCGAGCCGATGCCGCCCGAGCCCCCGGCCACGAATCCTCCCATCGTGGCGAACCGCTTGGTCGAGGGAAACATGGTCAGCATCTGTCCGGTCCGGGCCACTTCGTTCTCAACCTGCCCGATACGGGCGCCTGCCTCGCAGATCACGCGTCCGTCGGTGATCTCGCGAATGGCCGACAGGCCGGTGATCTCCAAAATCACGCCGCCGTCGATAGGAACGCACTGCCCGTAGTTGCCGGTGCCGCCGCCCCGGATGGTCAACGGAATTCGGTGCCGTGCAACCGATCCGGCAATTGTCCTGACTTCCTCTTCGGTCCGTGGGCGCACCAGCAACTGGCCAAGGCAGTGATCGAGCTGCTCCTTAAGGATCGGCGAATACCAGTAGTAGTCACGTGACTTCTTCTGCAGCAGCCCATCGTCGTCATGGCATGGGATGCTCCCGATGTCGTCTCGGAATGCCGTCAGTTGCTCAGCCGTTGCTCTCATGCTGCCGCCCTGTCGTCTTGCCCAATCTCGCCCGTCCGCACCACCAGTCGTCGGGCATGCGGGCTGCGCAGCGCCTCGTTCCAATCGTGCCCTTCGATCAGCAGGAAATCCGCCCGCGCACCAACCGCGAGTTCCGGCCGATCCAGCCCCATCGCCTCGGCGGGTCCGATGGTTATTGCATCCAGCCATCCCGCCGGATCCAACTGCGCCGATACCGACGCCAGCCGCAGAACTTCGATCGCATCGTAGCTGCCGAAGGGATAGAACGGGTCGGCGACGTTGTCCGATCCGAACAGGATGGATACCCCGGCGGCACGCATCTCATGCACGGGTGCAAGTCCGCGCATCCGTGGGGTCCGGTCGCAGGAACTGTCCTGCAACCATAGATTGGCGGTAGGCAGCACAGCCAAAGCGACACCGGCTTCCGCGGCTGCGTCGGCCGTGCGTGCGACTTCCCGTTCAGGCCGGATCGACAGCGAGCAGGCATGGCCGCAGAGGACTCGACCCGCAAGCCGGTGCCTAGCTGTCAAGGCCACGATGCGGTCAAAGGCATCCGCCTCCGCCTCCAGTCCCTCATCGACGTGAAAGTCGAGACGCAGGCCATGTCTTGCGGCCAGCGCGAACACCCTTTCCAGCCACTCGTCGATCCGGGAATTTCGATACACGAAACACCCCAGAACCTCGCCGTCGCTGGCCACGCGCGCGGCGATGCCCGGCCCGTGATCCGGATCGCCCAGCAGATCGAGCGGTGTCAGCGAGGCCCGCTGCACACGGACACGGCTGCGCCAATCCTGCGCCATCTCTCCGAGCACGTGCCAAGCGAGCGGCACCTGCGGGGCGGACCAGTCCACGTGGCTGCGAAGCGCACATATTCCATTGTCGCTGGCCTCCTTCAGCGCCCGACCCATGCGGGAACGCAAATCCTTTTCGCTCCAATTCGCGAGATCCGTTTCCATTGCGTCAATTGCGCCAAAAAGGCCGGGCTTGGCTGACTTGCAGCGTCCGGCGGTGAAGGTCTTGTCAAGGTGCACATGCGGGTCGACGGGCAGCGGGATGGCGACGTGTCGCGCCGGTTCCGGTCGCGGTTCGATCGCGGCGATGCGTCCCCTCTGCAGCCCGAGCGCAACCGTCCGTCCATTCATAAGAACATGGCTGAATTCAGTGTTCACGACGGATCTCGCTTTCGTGCCAGTGTCCCAGAACCCGGTGCGAGGCCCAGCTGGTCAGGAGAAAGATCACGATGCCCAGCAAGGACACCAGAAAAAGCGCGGCGAACATCCGTGGGATTTCGCTGCGAAACGAGCTCTCGATGATCCGGCTGGCGAGCCCGGTGTGCTGGCCCGCCGTTCCGGCCACGAATTCGGCGACCACCGCGCCGATGAGCGCCAGACCGCCGGCAACGCGGAGCGCGGCCATGAAATAGGGCAAGGCGGACGGGGCCAGAAGGTAGCGCAGCTTCTGCCACGGCGTTGCGCGGTACATGGTGAAGAGGTCACGCAGGTTGTGATCGGCGGACCGAAGGCCGACCACCGTGCCTGTCAGGATCGGGAAGAAGGCGACGATCCAAGCACAGATCAAGAGCGCGGCAAAGGTGCTGTCGACATAGATGAGAATGAGCGGCGCGATGGCTACGACCGGCGTGACCTGAAGTATCACGGCAAACGGGAAAAGGCTCAGTTCCACCGGTCGAGACAGGGCAAACAGTGCCCCGAGCAGGACGCCGCCGACAATCGCCAGAGCAAGCGAGAGAAAGGTCAGCTTCACCGTGAACCACGACGATGCCATCAACGATGCGAAGTCCCTCACCAAGGTTTCGGCAATCAGGCTCGGGGCCGGGATCAGGTACTTGGGAATCTCGTGATACCGGACCAGGATTTCCCAGAGGCAGATGGCGACGACTAGCAGCGTGACTGGCATGACCCAGCTAAGGATTCTCTCGCGCCTTGCGCGGCGCAGCTGCCCGATGTTGATCGGGGCACCGGTGTCTTCCTGGACACTGCGGATTCGGTCAGTGGTCGATTTCGTCGACATGAAGCGTGCCTTTCAGTGTTTCCGATATGCGCCGGGTTTCGTCGGTGAATTCGATCGACATGCGATAGTCCTCGCTGCGCGGCCAAGGGGCATCCAGAGGCATGTCTGCCACCAAGCGCCCGGGGCGCGCCGCCATCACGATGACGCGGGTGGAGAGATAGACGCTCTCGAAGACCGAGTGCGTGACGAAGACCACGGTTAGTCCGTGGTCGTCGGACAATTGCATCAGGTCGTTGTTGAGCTTGGAGCGGGTCATCTCGTCGAGCGCGGCGAAGGGTTCGTCCATCAAGAGAATTCGTGGCCGGGAGACCAGGGCGCGGGCGATCGAAACCCGCATTTTCATGCCCCCTGACAATTGTCGCGGATAGGAGTGCGCAAATCGCGAAAGGCCGACTTCCTTTAACGCTTCGCGCACCCTGGGTTCGCCATCGCTGCGCCCGACGCCGGCAAGCCGCAGCGGAAGGTAGACGTTGTCGAAGACCGACGCCCAAGGCTTCAGAGTGGGCTCCTGGAACACGAAGCCGAGATCGTGTTCGGCATCGCCCTTTGGCGATGAGATCGTGATCTCGCCGGCTGTGAGCGGCAAGATTCCCGCGATCATCTTCAATGCAGTGGACTTTCCGCATCCCGAGGGCCCGAGGAGGGTGACGAATTCTCCCTCGCGGATGCCCAAGCTAAAGTTGTCGACCGCAAGCACGTCACCGAACTCCTTGGAAACTCGGTCCAACGTGATGATCGGGTCACCGGTCATCCGGCGCCATCCGGGTCAGCGGCGGTGTCGAGAAACGACAATGGCAGGCGGTGAACCTCATCCAGCAGCGAAACCAGCTGCCGTGCAGCGTGTTCAATCACCGTCCGGCCCTTGTCTGCCGTGGCGGCTGCCGCGTTGCCGCAGGCCCCGGCGGCATTCATGTCCTGTGCCATCCAGCCAAGTTTCCCGGCCGGCGAAAGCCCGACATGGCTGTACGCGCGGTCGATGTCGGCGACGGCGGGACGGAAGTCGCGTGCTTGATCCATCTGAACCAGCTCGCCATGCAGGTCAAGCATCACGCTGGTCTCCATGTCGCCGGCGTGAATGCCGAAGCGCTGCTCGTCTTCTGGAAACAGCCCGTCGGGCACTCCTTGAGCGAACCAATTTGCAGCAAGGGTCAGCATCTGGTGCTTGACGCGCAGATCGCGCGCCACAATGTCCATGGGCGCGATCTGGCCGCCATGAGAATTCAGGATCACCAGTTTGCGCACGCCTGCAGCAGCGACGGAGTCGCCGATCTCCATCAGCATGGCAATGAACGTCTGAGCGGAAAGGGTCAGCGTGCCGGGCCATGCGCTGTGCTCGTTGGACTTGCCCACGGGACAGGTCGGGAGAAACAAGGCCGGCAAGTCTTCGGGAATCTGCGGTATGGCAGCGGCGATGATCCCGTCGAGTATCGCCTGGTCAACTGACAGCGGCAGGTGCGGTCCGTGCTGCTCGGTTGCGCCGATCGGCAGTACCGCAACGAGCCCCTCCCGATCCAGCGCTGCAAAGTCGCGTGCCGTAAAGTCAGCCCAGAACCGGTGCATCATTCCATCCCACCGACAATTCGCAGAGGCCGCTCGAAAGAGGGATACTCGACCAATCTCAAGATCGAGTGCCGACCAATGCTGAAATGGCGATTGAGAGTCGCGACGCCTCCAGCCTCGCCGAAATGCTCGACCCCGAACCCCACCTTCGGGCATCTGTGCACCAAGCCGAGCCAGGAGCGCGTGATCGGGCGTTTGTTGATCACGCTCACCGGAGGGCAATTGCGTGACAGTGAATCCAGCAACCCTTCGATTCGCACACCGCCGCATCCGCGGAACTTCCGGGGCTGCTCCTGCACTTGGTTACCGGCAAGACATGGCACGACGTCAAGCACCGGTACTGCAAGCGGCTTGACCGCAAGCCCGTCCTGCGGATGAGACACGTGGCGAGGGAGCGCGGTCAATTTGGACAACATAGAGGCGCAGTAGGCCAGATGCCCGTCGACCTTTGGCACGACGATCACGCGGCGCAGGTGGCTGGCGTCGTGGATCATCCTGCGTACCAGCCAAAGCAAGCGGTCTTGGATGAGCTTCAACCCTGCTCGAAACGGCACGCCTGAATAGTCCGTGACCTGTCGCATCGTGTCGCCACCTGGCCATGAGATCAGTTGATCAAACCAATAAATCGAAGCAACTGGTTTGTCAAACTTGCGATGCTTAAGTGCTTGCTCGCTGCAGTGAAATTCTGCTTGTCGGCGAATCACATCCAAGCGTGTCTGGAATGTGGCCATCCGGACCGTGGCCGGAACCGTGGTCGCTGGCCAGGCGGCGCAGAGAACAAGGAGAGAGGAAACTAAAAGAGAGACGGAAATTCAAATGAATGAGAGGCGTCACTGCGAAGGTCCGTAATGATTGTGCCCGGCCTCGACGCACGGGGTTTCGGGACATTGCGGCGGTCTTCGCATTTTCCTGCCGGGCCCGTGAATGCCTTTCCGTTCAGCGCCTTCACGTTTCTGGTGGCGATACCGGATCCAGTCGGCCAGGCCCTCGAGGTCGCCACCTCAGCCTGGTCTGCGATTGGCCAGATGCGTGACGTTGGCGATGCCAGCAGCATAGCCAGTGACGGAGCAAGCAAAGTGGACATCGCTGATGCGATGGAAGTGTTCCTTGAAGCCCGCTTCGACGGTACGGCTGAAATGGGTCGAACGCAGCGGCGGAGATCGAGATCGGGATTTCGTCAGGCCCGCTTGCCGAAGTGACTCGACGCTCCCGGCCAAGAATGGCCGTTTCACGAACTCGCAATGCCGCGCCGCGGTCGAGATGCATCGCTCGCCATCGTAAACCATCCGGCGAGCGTGCCTGTCTGGCGAATTCTCAATTTGCGGGCTTGATCAGGGATCGCACCGCCACGAGATACGCAACTGGCAGCGGAGGCAACGGAGAAGGTGCAAATGACGGGTGTACAGGAGCAGCTGGCAGCATGGCTCGAACGGCCGACCGTCCAGCGTGCGGTGATCGGCGTGATCATCTTCAATGCAGTTCTTCTGGGCATGGAGACGTCCGAACAGATCATGACGCGTGCAGGATCTCTCGTCATCCTGCTGGACAGGATCTGCCTGGGCATCTTTGCGGCCGAGATCTTGGCGAAGCTCTTTGCGTTCCGTGGCAGGTTCTTCGGTGACGGGTGGAACTTAGCGGATTTCATCATTGTGGCCGTTTCGCTCGTGCCCGGGGCGAACACGCTTTCGGTCTTGCGTGCACTCCGGATCTTGCGGGCATTGCGCCTGGTGTCCACGGTTCCGAGCCTGCGTCGAGTCATGGAGGGATTGATCGGGGCATTGCCCGGCATGGCGTCGGTTCTCGGACTGACAGGACTGATTTTCTATATTGGCTCCGTCATCACCACGAAACTCTTTGGCGGCGACTTTCCGGAGTGGTTCGGCACGCTCGGCCGGTCAGCATATTCTCTCTTTCAGATAATGACGCTCGAAAGCTGGTCCATGGGCATCGTCCGCGTTGTCATGGCAGACTATCCCTACGCTTGGGCCTTTTTCGTGCCTTTCATCATAGTCACGACGTTTGCCGTCATGAACCTTGTCGTCGGGCTCATCGTCAACGCGATGCAGCAGTCGCACCACGAAGAGCAGTCCGGAGCCACCGACATCTATCGCGATGAGGTTCTTCGACGTCTCGCCGCCATAGAAGGCCGATTGGCGGACTTGAACAAGCGAGAATGATCGCCTTGATTGTTGCGGAAATTGCGCGCTGGCCAGGTACCGCACTGCGTGACTGCGGAGTCGCGCGCCCGCCATCAATGTGCGGGCATTGCTTGGCGGGATCATGAAGCCACGCGCATGCACCTTGCGCCGGTTCGGCCAGAGAGATTGGTGCAGTAACATGGCTTCCCGCACAGGATAGGGCCGCTGGCCTCAGCCGCCTCTCCGTTACTCTACGCCAATTCAGGCGGTTCCGCCGATCGATTTTGTCAGATCCGCGGCCGTGCGTCGGATCGTTGCGCTGAAATCAGCGACCTTCCGATCGTCAAAGCGCACGGACGGGCCCGAGACGGAAATCGCGGCAACCGCCTTGCCCTGCGTCCCGAACACGGGCGCGGCCACGCAGCGCATGCCCGCATAGTGCTCCTCGTCATCGTAGGACCAGCCCTGCTTTCGGATGAGTTCGAGTTCGGCGAACAGACGGTCAGGTCTAGTGATTGTATTTGCCGTGAAATCCGGCAGGCCCTTCTTCTGCAGCAGGGATTCGACTTCCTCCTGCGTGAATTGCGCGAGCAGCGCCTTTCCTACGGCCGATGCATGCATCCGTGATCTCGTCCCCAGACGGAAGAAGGCCCGGATGGGATTGGAGGCCTCGACCTGGCTGACGAAAATGACATCGCCGTCGTCGGCGATCGCAAGGTTCGCGGTCTCGCCGGTCTCGGCCACGAGGCCGTGCATCATCGGCTGGGCCGCATCGACGACATTCATGCGGTTCAGGAAGCCAGAACCGATCCGGAATGCTTCGACACCGATCATCCAGTCCTGCGTGCTCTCGTCGTAGTCGGCGTAACGATGGCTCTGCAGGGTCATCATCAACCGGTGCGCAGTGGAAGGGGGCATGCCTGCGCGCATCGCGACCTCGGAGAGCGACGTGCGGTGCTCTCGTGCCAGAATGGACAGAATGTGCAGACCCCGCTCCAGCGCCAGAACGGTAGAGCCTTCCTTCTCGGAAGGACCTTTCCTCGGTCGTCCACGCGGCCTCCTTGTGACCTCTTCCACAGCGAATTCTCCTGTCCGCCGGCTACCCACACCACCTTCATAGCGATTTTTTGCGAATCTTTCCAGAAATTTATTGATATCTAAGTTATTTGCTACAACTAATTGTTTTAGAATAATAAAAAATATATTTACAAAAATGAAAAAATATTCCATAAAAAATGTATCGCCGAGCGAACCAAACCCTGATGCGCTCGAACTCAGCGGAGAACGGCACATGAGCCATCAAAACCCGGTCTTCATCCCCGGACCCACCAACATCCCGGATCGTCTGCGTCAAGCCATGAACATTCAGACGATCGATCATCGGGCACCGAACTTCGTCGAGTTACTAGAACCGCTCCTCGGCGACCTGAAGAAGGTGTTCAAAACGGCGTCCGGACAGGTGATCACGTTCCCGGCGTCGGGAACCGGTGGCTGGGAAGCGGCGATCACCAACACTCTGTCGCCCGGCGACAGAGTGCTTGCTGCCCGGTTCGGCATGTTTTCGCAACGCTGGATCGATCTCTGTCAGCGCCACAATTTGGATGTCGAGGTCATCGAATGCGAGTGGGGCGAGGGCGCGCCAGCGGATCTGTACGGAGAGCGCCTCGCGGCGGACACCAGTCACGAGATCAAGGCGGTGTTGGTGACCCACAACGAAACGGCAACGGGTGTGCGGTCGGATGTCGGCGCGGTCAGGCGCGCGATCGATGCGGCCAGCCACCCCGCAATGCTCTGCGTCGACTGCGTGTCGTCGCTCGCTTCGATGGACTTCCGCATGGATGAATGGGGCGTCGATCTCGCGGTCTCCGGTAGCCAGAAAGGTTTCATGCTCGCGACCGGCATGGCAATTGTCGGTGTCAGCCAGAAGGCGCAGGACGCGACGAAGACCGCCACATGTCCGCGCACCTTTTTCGACTTCAGAGACATGGCGGCGGCGAACGAGAAGGGCGGGTTTCCCTACACACCGCCGCTGCAGATCATGTTTGGCCTGCGCGCAAGTCTTGACATGCTGTTCGAGGAAGGGCTGGACAGTGTTTTCGCGCGGCACGCCCGTATCGCCGAGGGCGTGCGCAAGGCCGTCGATGCCTGGGGACTGCGGCTTTGCGCAAAGCGGCGCGAGCTCTACTCGGATACGGTCAGCGCGATTCACGTCCCCGAAGGGTTTGATTCCAATAATTTGACCAACCACATCTTCGATACCTACGGCGTCTCGTTTGGCGTCGGTCTGGGTCAGATGGCCGGCAGGGCCTTCCGGATCGGGCACTTGGGCTCACTTACGGACGTCATGGCGCTTTCGGGTATCGCGACGGTCGAAATGGCAATGGCCGATTTGGGTTACCCGGTCGAGATAGGTTCCGGCACGCGCGCGGCGCAGGAATACTACCGTGCAACCGCGCGTGCGGCCGTCAGATCGGCGGCCTGAAGGAGCGCCAAATGAACATTGCAGCCGACATGTCCATTCCGACTTGGGCCGATGTGGTCGCCGCGCACGAGCGGATCGCGCCGCATATCCGTCACACCGAGGTCATGACGAACGAGGATCTTGACCGGCAGGCCGGTGCCAGACTGTTCTTCAAGTGCGAGAACTTGCAGCCACCGGGCGCATTCAAGGTGCGCGGAGCGTCGAATGCAGTCTTTGGCCTGACAGAAGACCAGGCAGCGACGGGCGTTGCCACGCACTCTTCCGGGAACCACGCACTGTGCCTCGCCTATTCGGCCGGACGCTGCGGCATCCCTTGCAACGTCGTCATGCCGAGAACCGCGCCGCAGGCAAAGAAGGACGCCGTGATCGGCTATGGCGGCCGGATCACCGAATGCGAGCCGTCGACCTCGTCTCGCGAGGAAGTGTTCGCCAGGGTCGTGGCCGAGTCCGGCGGCGACTTTGTCCACCCATACAACGACCCGCGCGTGATTGCCGGCCAGGCCACTTGTTCGAAAGAGTTTCTCGCGCAAGTCGAGAATCTCGACATCCTAATCGCCCCGATCGGCGGCGGAGGCATGATTTCGGGCACCTGCCTGACCGTTTCCTCCATCGCGCCGCACGTGAAGATCTACGCGGCCGAACCGGCGCAGGCGGATGATGCGATGCGGTCCCTCGATGCTGGCCGCATCATAGCCGACGATGCGCCGGAGACCATTGCAGACGGGTTGAAGGTGCCGCTTAAGGAGCTGACTTGGCACTTCGTCTCGAACCACGTCACCGACATCCTGACGGCCAGCGAACAGGAGATCATCGACGCCATGAAGCTCAGCTGGAAGCGGCTCAGGCAAGTGATCGAGCCAAGCAGCGCCGTGCCGCTCGCCGTCATTCTCAAGAACCCAAAAACGTTCGCCGGCAAGCGCGTCGGCACCATCGTCACCGGCGGCAATGTCGATCTCGACCGGCTGCCTTGGACTAAGCACTGAATGGGAGACCTTGCAATGAATGCTCAGACAAAGATTGAAGACCTGGAAGTGGGCTATGACGTTCCGGCGGCAGTGGGCATGCGCGAAAGCGAAATCCAGACGCCGTGCCTGATTCTGGATCTCGACGCGCTGGAGCGCAACGTCACCAAGATGGGCAATTGGGCTAGGGGGCACGGCGTCCGGCATCGCGTCCATGGCAAGATGCACAAGTCAGTGGATGTGGCTCTCTTGCAGGAAAAACTCGGCGGCGCCTGCGGCGTGTGTTGTCAGAAGGTCTCCGAGGCGGAGGTCTTCGCCCGCGGCGGCGTTCTCGACGTGCTGGTCTCGAACCAGGTGCGTGATCCCGCGAAGATTGACCGACTTGCCCGCATTCCGATGCTCGGAGCGCGCACAATCTGCTGTGTCGATGATCTGGAAAACGTCGCCGAGCTCTCGGCTGCCGCAGTCAAGCAGGGCACGCAAATCGAATGCCTTGTCGAGATCGATTGCGGCGCGGGCCGCTGCGGCGTGACCGAAACGTCGGCGGTCACAGTGATCGCGAAGGCCATCGATGCGGCACCTGGCCTGAAATTCTCGGGCATCCAGGCCTACCAGGGAGCGATGCAGCACTTGGAGAACTACGAGGATCGGAAAGCGAAGATCGATGTTGCTGTCGAAATGGTGCGCGACGCGGTCGACACGCTTGCGGCCGAGGGGCTGGAATGCACCATCGTCGGAGGCGGCGGCACAGGCTCATACTATTTCGAGGGAACCTCTGGCGTCTACAACGAGCTTCAGTGCGGATCCTATGCCTTCATGGATGCCGACTACGGACGCATCCTCGACAAGGGCGGGAACCGCATCGATCAGGGCGAGTGGGAGAACGCGCTCTTCATCCTGACCTCGGTAATGAGCCACGCCAAGGCCGACCGAGCCATCTGCGACGCAGGTCTGAAAGCCCAGTCGGTCGACAGCGGCTTGCCCGTCATCTTCGGACGCGACGATGTCGAATACGTCAAGTGCTCTGACGAGCATGGCATGATCGCCGATCCTCAGGGTGCGCTTAAAGTCAACGAGAAATTGCGGCTGGTGCCCGGCCACTGTGACCCGACCTGCAACGTGCATGATTGGTATGTCGGCGTTCGGGGCGGGAAAGTCGAGACCGTTTGGCCCGTCTCCGCCCGCGGCAAGGCCTACTGACTAATTCGTCAGGGGCACAACGGGCTGTCCCATTCGGAACCGAGCCAAGCCAAGACCGGCCAGCCGGTGAAAGGGAGAGAAACATGCAAGACGTCCCGGACAAGAAAGCAGTGCCAACAACCGGGGTGATGATAGTCTCGGAAGCAGATTGTCAGCGCTTGGTCGGTCCGGACCAGGCTTTTGAAGCCGTCGAAGCGGTTTTTGGGGCGATGGCGCGCGGCGATGCGTACAACTTCCCGGTCATCCGCGAAGCCATCGGCCATGCAGATGCGCTCTACGGCTTCAAGTCCGGCTTTGATCGCGCCAGCCTGACGCTTGGCGTGAAATCGGGCGGATACTGGCCGGGCAACGCGGACAAGGGCCACGCGAACCACCAGTCGACGATCTTCCTGTTCAACCCCGACACAGGACAGCTCAAGGCAATGGTCGGCGGGAATTACCTGACGGCAGTACGGACGGCGGCCGCATCCTCGGTGTCGATCGCCCATCTTGCGCGGAATGATGCGCGCGTGCTGGGAATGATCGGTGCGGGCCATCAGGCACAGTTCCAACTGCGTGCCGCTGTCGAACAGCGCAGCTTCGAGCAAGTGGTTGCCTGGAACCCGCATCCAGAGATGCTGCCCAAGCTCGCCGCCGTGGCCGGGGAGGTCGGACTGCCTTTCCACGCCGTGTCCGCAGAAGAGGTCGGGGCCCAGGCGGACGTGATAATCACTATCACGTCCGCTTTCGAGCCGCTCTTGATGGCAGACTGGGTCCGGCCGGGCACGCACCTGGCCTGCATGGGAACCGACACTGCGGGCAAGCAGGAGATCGATGCCGCACTGACCGGAAGGGCTTCGGTCTTCACCGACGAGATCGCGCAGTCGATCTCGATCGGCGAAGTGCAGCACGCGATCGCCACCGGAATGCTGACCGCGGGCGACATCACTCCGATCGGAGCCGTCATCAACGGCACGCATCCCGGGCGCACGTCGGATGACCAGATCACGCTCTTCGACGGCACGGGCGTCGGGCTTCAGGATCTTGCTGTTGCGGCCGTTGCCGTTCGAGCGGCGACTGATGCCGACCCCAAGATCGTCAGGCTTTGATGGTTTTTCGCCCAAGCTGAGCAGAGGCGGAAGCCACGGGTGTTCGGTTCTGCCATAATTTCGGGGACCTCCGTGCGCCGGCATCGCGCACGCGGCCTGGAATCGCCGTCCTGCGGACCGCGCCAGCCGCATCAATGCAAGATCGACAAGTACGGGGAATGGCTTCTCCGCTGCACGACAGCCACGCGGCAATTCTGCTTTCGGCCATGAGGGCCGGCGGGACGTCGCGTTCTGCGACGCCATGGATGCGGCCTACGATTCTTCCCGGGCCAGGGCAGCCGCCAGGGACATTGGCCGCGTTCCGGTCAATGACCCGAACCCGCGCCGGGACGGGGCGCCCAACGAGCGGCTGCCAGAGGAGTGCCGGGCGCGGAAGACGGTCGGAGCGCATTGCGCCTTGGCGAACCACGGCAACACGCGCGGCACCGTCGAGAGGCGAACGCACGGCTGAAGGACTAGTTCGGTTCCCGCCATCTCTGCGTTCGGGGGCACGCCGAGGTGTCACTTCACGTGATGATGGGGTCGTTGCGCTCACGGTTGGCCAACTCGTGAGGCTCGGAATGCCGCCATGATCGCACGGCCCTGACGGGCGGAGTAGCGGTTTCCGGAACGCCTCGGCGCCGACCCCTCCGCGGGGCCGGAAGACGAAGGCATGCGCGGATCGCTCCTGGCACCGGGAATGCGGCACCAATGCGGCCCCCCCCCGCGACCGAAACGCGCCACGAAAGCGCAGTCCGACTCGAAGGCTCCCTGAACGAATTCGACGATCGCCTTTGCGAGATCAGACTATTGCAAGAGCATCTTTTTGAAGTCTTCTCCGGTCATCGTCATTGTACGTCCCTCTGCAATTTCGATGTCGCGTCTGCTTTCTGATTTGCTTGCTCGTGTCGCGGGCATCCCGCTGCGACCCAATAGCCCGCTCCCATAATCAAGCTTCCAGCGACGACATTGCCGGCCGTCACAAAGATCAGATTATGAATGATCTCTTTGGTCGTAACTGCCGTTTCGCTGCCGGAAAGCAGCGACACGGCAAAGATTGTCATATTGGCCACGGAGTGTTCGAACCCAGTTGCGATAAACGACAGGAGGCACCAGAATATCACGACGCACTTTGCCATGTCACTGGTGGTTCGTGCACTCATCCAGATCGCAAGACAAACCAGCCAATTGCAAAGAATTGCTCGAAAAAACAGCTCGATCCCTGGCGCGGTCGCCTTTTTTTGAGCAACATCCAGCAGAAGAGAGTTTGCGTCGTCTCCCAGAATGAACCCGCCGCCGCCCAGAACAAAAAGCACTGCCAAGAGTGTCGATCCCAGCAGGTTGCCGATCCAACTCATTAGCCAGGTTCGCCCCAGCGTCGCCGTTGAAGTCGTTCCGGTTAATCGACCCAGCGTCATGTACATTGTGTGGCCAGTGAAAAGCTCGGCGCCAGCGAAGATGACAAGCGTCAGCGCAATGCCAAAGCAGGCGCCCATCACAAGGGGCCTCATGCCGGCAGGAACGCCTTGGCCCACCGAGAAGATCAGAAGTATTCCGAACCCGATATAAGCGCCCGCCATCAACGTCAGCACAAAGAAAGAGACCGGATCCTTGCGGCTGGAGTTGTCCTTTTCTGCAGCGAGGGTGGCGAAGGAACTCACTGTGTCCGATGAGTTCATGTCGGCATTCTCATCAGTCGAACACGACAGTCGGCAGCCACAGGGCTATTTGCGGGAAGGCGATCACCAAACCCAGACCGAACAACTGCAACGAGACGAAGGGAATGATCCCACGATAGATATGCTGCATCGTGATGCCCTTCGGCGCGATCCCCTTCATATAGAACAGCGTGATCCCGAAAGGTGGAGTCAGGAACGATGTCTGCAAATTGATCGCCACTAGCAAGGCGAACCAGATCAGCATGCTTTCCTGCGGAACATGATCGCCGAAATCCAGGCCAGGGATGATTGGTGCAAAAATCGGAATGACGATCAGGGTAATCTCGATCCATTCCAGGAAAAATCCCAGAAGGAAGATGATCACCATAACGGTCACCAGCGCCAGCCAAGGACCAAGTCCGATCGAATTCACGAAATCTTCGAACAGGAAATCCCCACCCAGAGAGCGGAACACATAGGCGAAGGCCGTCGCACCTACGAAGATCAGAAACAGCATCGCGTTGGTCAGCATTGATCTGCGCAGCACGTCCGCCAAAACTTTCATGTTCAGACGGCGATTGAACAATGCGAGCAGTGTCGCGCCGAATGCACCGACACCCGCCGCTTCTGTTGGCGTGGCCCAGCCAAAAACGATCGAACCGAGAACCAGAAACATCAGGAACAGGGGCGGGACGAAACTGCGCACCGTGAGCAGCAAGACCTCGGAAATATTGCCTGGACCTTCATCTGCACCTATCGACGGCGCCATCTGCGGCCTGGTCCAGCTGACGAAGAAGATGTAGATCATGAACAAGCCGGCCAGCATCAGGCCCGGCATCAGCGCCGCCACAAACAGTGTACCAACGGATGTCGACAAGAGATCCGCCATGATAACAAGCATGATGCTTGGAGGGATGAGAATGCCCAGGGTACCCGCGGCACCAATTGTCCCTGTCGCCAGGGTAGGCGAGTAGCTACGATCCAGCATCACGGGCAGCGCTATCAGGGTCATCATGATCACGCTTGCGCCCACAATTCCTGTTGTCGCCGCCATGATTGTTCCCATTGCCGTTACCGCAAGGGCGAGGCCACCCGGTGCACGGCGCAGCAGGATCTGCAGGCAGTAAAGCAGGTCTTTGGCTACGTTGCTTCGTTCCAGCATCGTGCCCATGAAGATGAACATCGGGATCGCGGTAAGGATCAGGTTCTCACCCACCCCTCCGTAGATTCTGATGAGAATGTTGAAAAACTCGCCGGCCGAGAAGACCTGAAGGAAATATCCGATGCCGGCAAATACCAGCCCGACGCCGCCCAGAACAAAACCGACCGGAAATCCGCTGAACAGCATTACGGCCAACACTACGAACATGAATGCCGGCAGGAGGTCTACAAATGTCATTGTTCTTTCTCCGACGACTCAGTGCGTGGCATCTTCAAGAAGGGGGCCGGGCTCCAGCCCGACGGCACTCTGAAGCTCGCTGGATACTTGCTTTTGCTGCTCATCGGTTCCGAACAGGAGAACCAGGCGGTGGGCGATGACTGAGATTCCGCTGAGCAACAGTGTGCCCAGCCCGACAGTCAGCAGCATTTTGATGATCCACCGATGGGGCAGACCGGTTCCCGCAGAGGAGGCTTCACCTGAAGTGAAGGACTCCACGGCGAAATTTGTGCCAAAGTAAACGAGAATGGCACAGTAAGGGACGACGATAAGCGCACACCCGATCACTTCGACCCAGTGTTGCGCCCGTACAGAAAGCCTTCCCCTGAAGAGATCAATGCGAACGTGAGTATTGGCGAGGTATCCGTACGCCAGACAGAATGCGAACAGGACGATGTGAAGATGCCACTCGAGTTCCTGAAGCTTGGTCGACCCAAGCACAAAGAAGCGGCGGGAAACGACATCAAATATTACCACCAGCATCAATGCCAGTGCGCACCAGGTTGCTGCACGGCCAACGTAACAGATCAGTCTATTCAGTTGGATGCTGAGTTGAGTGAGAAACTGCACTTTTGGCTACCTTTGGAAGTGGCTGGCCCAGGGCCGCGACGGAGGATTCGCGTGGGCCCTGGGCCTGGGGAAAGTGGGATGTCGACTTAGCGATCCAGGTAACCGACGTCAGTCCAGGTCTGATACTCTTCCTGCCAGGCCGTCAGGGAGGCATAGGCCCGCTTGAAGGTCTCATCCCGTGCGGAAAGTTCCGCCGCGACTTCTCGCCAGGTTTCGTCCAGGGTGGCCAGGATTTCCGGTGACCACTTGCGGATATGGACGCCTTTTCCCTTGTGGCGCACCAAGGCGGCCGGTTGCTGCGCTTCGCCTTCGGCAATCGCCTGACGGACGTTGTCGCCGCAGACCATTTCCAGCTGGGCTTGCTGAGTATCGCTAAGCGCGTCCCACTTATCCTTATTGATCATGATGTCGTAAATCGTCGCCGGCTGATGCCAGCCCGGGAAGTAGTAGTTCTCGACGATTTGATAGAATCCGAGGTTCCAGTCCACCGACGGGGCGGCAAACTCGGTCGCATCGATGGTACCCAATTCCAGCGCTGGGAAGATGTCTCCGCCCGCCAGGAGCTGTGTCGATGCGCCCAGCTTGTCGAGAACCAGAGCACCCAGACCCAGGAAGCGAATTTTCATGCCCTGAAAGTCATCGACCGAGGTGATTTCCTGTTTGAACCATCCCGAGGCTTCGGGGATCATGCCGCCGCAGTGGATGGCATGCATGCCGTGCTTGTTGTACAGTTCTTCGTAGATTTCCTTTCCGCCCTTGTAATTGAACCAAGCCAAGAGGCCGGGCCAGTCAGGGCCGAATGGGGCTGCGGAGAAGAGCGCGAAAGCTGGATCCCGGCCATACCAGTAGGCGGGTGTCGACCAACAGGCGTCAACTGAACCCGCCTTGACGGCATCGAAGCACTCTGAGGGCGGGATTAGTGCACCGGGTTCAAAGAAACGAATCTGGAAATTGCCCCCTGAAACGCGTTTGATTTTGTCCTGGATGTCACGGCCCGTCGTGCCCGCATGTGGTGCCTTGCTTGGGAACCAGCTCTGCATTTTCCATCTGATAGGATCATCTGCAGCATCTGCCGCACCACCAATCAGTGCCGCAACTGACAAAGCTGCGATTGTCTTTATCGTGTGTCCTAGCATTGTTTCCTCCTTCAGGGTTGGATGTGTTTTGCTTGCATTCTTTTGGGAGCAGTTCGCCCATCGTTAACGCGCAAACGCCCGCAGGCTGTCATTCTGCGGGTACTCGTTTCGCGCCCTTTCTGGACAAGAGATCAAACTTGTCCGCTACGTTCGCCCATTTTTTGGCGTCCGTAGGTACTTCTCCTTTGGTCTTGATGTTCGGCCAGACTTTTGAGGCCGCGACATTGATGCTGACCCATTTGCGGTCGCATTTTTCATGGTGACAAATTGCGTCCACCGGGCATTCAGTTTCGCAAATGCCGCAGTCAATGCACTCGTTTGGATTGATGGCGAGAAAATTCTCGCCTTCGTAAAAGCAGTCTACCGGACATACTTCGACGCAATCCTGATGCTTGCAGTTGATGCAGCTTTCCGTAACGATATATGCCATATTGGCTTTCCCAACTGTGCTTCGCGTGTGGATGCGGATGCGCCCACGCCTACGGCGCAGGCACATTCAAAGGGCTTAAGCTTCGAACTCTTCGCCCCAGCCCTTCGCGTCGTCATCTTCATAGAAGCCGGCGGTGTCCTGAAACATGTTCGGCTTGCGATAAACCGCCAGAAGGACGCAGCCTTCGTCCGAATGGGTCTGGTGGTACGATCCCGGGTGACGCCAGACGAATTCGCCAGCTTTGCAAATCCCATCGTGGTCGTAGAAAGAGCCTTCAAGAACATAAGATTGTTCAAGTTCGGGGTGCTTGTGGAAAGGCAAGGTCGCGCCTGGCTCCCATTTCAGAAGACAGGTCATTTCGCCCTCGTCCTTGTTCTCGTAGAGCACCTTTACCTGGATGCCTTCGAACTGGCTGGGACCCCATTCGATCTGTTTAGGGTCAACATAGACGGAACCGCCAATTGTGGGCTCAACCTTCGGCTTTCGTTTCGCTGTCGGTTCACTCATCTGGATACTCCTTTTCATGATGGGAAACATGGTCTCCTGACGAACGGTTAGCCTCTGCTGCATCAGTAGTCAACTAAGTTTCCTAAACAGATAAATAGTTTCGTTTAGAGAGGCGAGGTTGAATCGGAAGTAACTTTTTGTTTTCCATCACTTTTATTTCGTGACGCGTCCGTCGCAATCTCGAGGATTTTCTTTGGCTGTTGGTCTAATGGAACGGGATTTCTTAGTTTAAGGTCTTTGCATTCCGCCCAATCGAGCGCAAATTGATCTTGCTCTACGAATCAACCTGCGAACAAGGGGACGGAACGTCATGCCGGCCTTCGAGCGACTTCCAACGCATGAGGACTGCATCGCTCACTTGGAAGCGGTGCGTTGGCCGGACGGCACGCCAATTTGCCCCTACTGCGGTTCCAAGAACACCGCGCCGAACGAAAAGCGCCATCGCTGCTATGACTGCCGGACGGGTTTCAGCGTCACGGTAGGCACGATCTTCCACCGAACCCATTTGCCGCTGCAAAAGTGGTTTCTGGCGATCTCGCTCACGCTGAACGCCAAGAAGGGACTTTCTGCCCTGCAACTGTCTCGCGAGATCCAGGTGAACAAGAATACTGGCTCGCGGGTCGCCACGCAGATCAGGAAAGCAATGACGCAGGCAGATCATCGCGACTTGCTCGCTCGCGTTGTCGAGATGGACGAAACCAATGTCGGCGGCAAGCCGCGCAAGGGCACCAAAGCCAGCAACCCAGACGGCAGGCACCCACGCGGACCCGGCACCAAGTGAGCTTCGGATGTCGGGGCCGTAGAGCATGGCGGCATCGTCGTCGCCAAGGCAGTCAGCAAGGACAAGATGAAGAAAACGTGTTCAAACGCAACCTCGTTCGTGCACATCCGAAGTTCAAGGAGCGTCGGCCCTTGGCCCCTGGCGACGGTGAGACTTGACGGCTTACTCGTCGTCATTGATGCAGTCTATCATCGTGCCCACTGCGGTCAGCAATTCGCCGACACTCGGCACCAACAGAAAGACCGTATCTGCCAGCATGTCGCCACGATGGTTGCCCCATCCCTTTTCGGCACCGTCCAACGCTTGCTCCGGCACCTCAAGACCGTGTGCTTTCAGCACAGGTTCCAAGGTCTCCATGGCTTCATCTATGGCACCCTGGCATCTATCTGGCGCGTTTCGGTCGCGGGGGCCGCATTGATGTCGCTCTTCCCAGTGCCGGTGGCGAGCCGTTCTGTTCGTCGGTCTCCATTTCCTTCCCTTGATGTTCGCAACGGCATGGGCGTCGCCGCGAACCGCCGCGCAGGAAGTGCGCTTTCGTCATTTGCGCAATCGCACCTCCCAGGAGCACGAAGCACGGGCAAGTTCGCACATTACCCGAACCGGACACTTCCAAAAGCTGTTGAAGGAGAAAGCGACGGAACGAATGCAAAGACCTTAAACTAGGAAATACCGCCTTTCGCTGGTCGGAGTTTCCTGATTCTGTTGTTGCTACCGGAAGAATCTGAGTATAGGGTTCCGGCCCAATGTTTCCTTCTAGGCATCCCGGTTTCATGCCGGGTTTCGCATCGGAGATGCAGTTTGAAGAGGCCAAAAATGTATAAGATCGTGCTCTCAATAGGGCGAAAGCTCAAGGACCTGCGCGCGGCCAAAGGGGTGACATTGGCAGAATTGGCAGAATCATCAGGGATGACCAAAGGGTACCTGTCGAAAATTGAAAATGGCAAGAACATTCCACCAATTGAAACACTGGCGAAGATCTCAGCCGCTCTAGACGCGGATATTGCGTATTTCTTTGGTCGTGATCCGGGCGGCGACAATCAGGACGAAAAAGTTTCAATCGTTAAGGCCCATGAGCGCAAATCTGTTGTGCGGGGTGCCTCGTCGTTTGGATATGACTATGAAGCAGTTGCCTATCGCAAAAAGAACAAATCTTTCGAGCCATTCGTCTTTTCATTTCCTGAAAATGTTGAACCCAACATGCCTCACTTCTCACACGAAGGAGAGGAAATGCTGTTCATCCTTGAAGGAACGGTTTGCATGACTATCGACAACGAGGATTACATCGTTTCCACCGGCGATTGCATCTACATAGACTCAACCGTCCCGCACAAGGGACGGGCACTGAATGGGCCAGCCAGGGCATTGGTCGTGGTCTATAGGGACCAAAAAGAGAAGGACGAAGAAAGCACATGAAGTATGGCATCCTTCTCTATACCGATGTCGAACCCATTGATGTTGGTGCTACCTTCGGCGTCCTCTCCATGGCGCGGAGAATCGTCCCCAAGATCGAAGCAATTGGTATAGCTCGCGAGGCAGGCCTGATAACATGCGCGAATGGACTGCAACTGGTTGCAAATTATAGCTTTTCTTCCGCACCAGAAATTGATGTTCTGATCGTGACAGGTGGCCCTGGCTGGGTTCAGGCAGCGCAAGATCGCGCCACTTGTGAGTACATTCGCTCCTTCGCCGAGGCGCAACCAGACCGCGTGACCTCTATTTGTACCGGCGCCATGATTCTTGATGCAGCAGGCCTGCTGGCAGGGCGAACTGTTGCTACGAAATCGCGGGTCTATGATGGAGAAATTTCTCCGACTGAGATTTTGCAATCGCGAAATGTCAACAGTGTTGATGCGGGTCTCGTTTGGTCCCGCGGTTTGCTGAGCAGCGGAGGCGTCACACTGGGCATTGATGCCATGTTTGCCTTACTGGACACCCATCATGGCAGTGATGTCGCCACAACCGTCGCAAGTGTAATGGAATATGATCGGGCACTAGAGGCGAACAGGCATGGCAAGGGCCATTTGAAGGCTGACGCCTGACGCCTCACGATCAATCCACGTCCTCGGAAACGGCGGCAACGTTCCATCATGACGCTGGGCGGCGCAACGTGTCGGCGCCTGTACTCACTTGGACTTCGGACGCGACGCTTTGACCTTGGCTATTTGATGCGTTCCAAAACACCTGCTTTCGCTTCATGAGGCTTCGCTAAGGATCACATTGGTCACGTGCATTGACCTCATTTTTTTTGATCCCGGCAGCATCGTAATTCGACACTACGTGGAGTTGGTTCGCGGTTGATGCCGTGCTTCGCGCCTTAGACGGAGCATTGTTGCTTTGGACGCAATTCGGAATCCAGTCGTGCTTTCGGTGCGACACGAGTCCGAGGATGTGGGTCTTGACTTCGTCACAGGTGGTCTCGGTCTCCCACCGCTCGAGATACAGCGCTGCGCGCGGATACACGCGCCGATCGCGCTCACGCTGAGTTGGTCCGACAGGCGCATGCCTCCAGTGAACGCGGTTACCGTCCTGGCCATGGCGGGAACCTCCACTGGTTGCGATGTTCCGCCATCCCGGTACAAGAAATTCCGTAAGTCAACAGAATTGCGGCTAGCGCACCGGACCGCTTGTCGACCTCAACGCCAGTTCGGGCGGTACAAGTTCCCCACTTTCGGAATCGCTGTCCTTGATGATGAGCGCAACAATCAACTTGGCGGCTTTCGATCCGATGGTACGCGCCGGAATTCGGACCGTCGTCAGGCTTGGCTCGAAGTCCTTGGACCCGTGGAAGTCGCCGATCCCCGTGATCGTCACGTCCCCCGGTACCGAGACTCCAGCCCTCCTGAGTGCATGAAGCGCGCCCCAGGCAAGAACGTCATTGCCGCAGATGATCGCTGTCGGACGCCGCGGGAGCGAGATCAGCCCGGCAACTTTCTCCTTCGCGGCCGAAACGCTGTACGGCGTCTCCAATCGCCAGCTCTCTGCGATCTTCAGCCCTCGGGCGGCAAGCGCATCCTCGACGCCGGACAGCCGCTGCAATGCGCGGTCATTTCCCGAAATCGGCGGAAAGACCGCAGCGATCGAACGATGGCCAAGGCGCACCACGTGCTCGCCGATCAGGTGGCCAGCCAGGTAATTGTCGGATCCGACGCAGGGCATCGGGGCGTCGTCGGAGTGGTTCCAGAGCAAGACCGTCGGCGTGTTCTGCTGCTGCAGCAGGCCATATGTATCGTCTGAGTGCTCCAGGCCAATCAAGGCCATGCCGTCCACCCGATGCTCGAGCATCTTCCGGGCTATCGCGTATTCGCGTTCCAGCCGATAGCCGTGCGACGCCAGCAGGATCGTGAATCCCTGTTCCTCCACGTTTTCGGAAAAGCTCTGGATCAATTCGGCAAAAATTGCATGATCAACTGTCGGCACGATCAGGCCGATCGTACCGCCGCGAATGCCGTGGATTGTCTGGGCGGCACGATTGCGGATATAGCCTAGCCGCCGCACCGCGGCATCGATCTTCTTGCGAGTCGCCGCTTTGACCAATTCGGGATGGTTGAAGCTGCGCGACACGGTCGAAGCAGATACGCGCGCAGCCTTGGCAACTGCAATGATGTCGGCCTTTTTTTCTTTCATATCATTGTGTTGACTAGAAGATCACGGTCAAAAATGAAAACATTTGCAAAACTATTTTCATCACGTAGTCTGATCTGTCAACCGCCATGGGAGACAAAGGGCGCCCGAATTGGAATTTCTGGCTTACTTCGGGGATGTGTTCACGCCGATCAATTTCGGCCTGTTGCTGATCGGCACGATTGGAGGGTTGATTCTGGGTGCCACGCCCGGGCTCTCGCCGACGATGGCGGTGGCGCTCTTGATACCCTTCACCTTCAAGCTGGAACCGGCACAGGGGCTGATCCTCTTGGGCGCGGCTTACACGTCCACCGTCGCGGGCGGCGCGGTCAGCGCGATCCTTCTGAAGATCCCGGGCGCGCCGGCCAATATCGCCACAACGCTTGACGGCCACGCAATGGCCAGGAAAGGGCAGGGTGCACGTGCGCTGCAGTTGTCGTTCCTGGCGTCTGCGGTGGGAGGCATCTTCGGCGTGCTCCTGTTGATATTTCTCACACCCGTCCTGGCGCAATGGGCACTGGCTTTCGGTCCATCGCACCTCTTTTGGCTGGCGATCCTGGGCGTCACCGTGATCGGCTCGCTCGATTCCAGTTCGGTCGTGAAGGGCTTGCTGTCCGGCTGTATCGGGCTTTGGCTCGCCACCGTCGGGTTCGACGACATTATGGGTGCGCAGCGGTTCATCTTTCACGATGCCGTATCGGGCGGGATCAACGTGATCCCGGCGCTGATTGGTCTCTTCGCGATCCCGCAGGTGATCAGCATGTTCGCGGGCGGGCGACGATCGCTCGATGCCGAGATCCTGACCGTCGAACGCCACCCGATCTCCAAGGCCTTCGGCGAGGTGTTCTCGCGTCTGCGCGCGTTGTCTTTCGGCACCGTCACAGGTTCGATCATCGGTCTGATCCCGGGAGTAGGCGGACAGATCGCCGGGCTGGTCGCGTATGACCAGTCCAAGAAAATGAGTCCGGAGCGCGACAAGTTCGGAACCGGCCATTCCGAGGGCGTGATCGCGGCAGAGAGTGCCAACAACGCCATGGTTGGGCCCAGCCTCGTTCCGCTGCTGACGCTGTCGATTCCTGGCTCCCCCACGGCGGCGGTGCTGCTGGGGGGCCTCCTGATCCATGGCATTTTCCCTGGTTCGGACCTTTTCGACAATCATCCGGACGTGGCCTGGACTTTCATTAACTCGATGCTGATTGGACAGGTCTTGATGTGCGTCTTCGGCCTCTATGTTGCAGGGCTGGCAGCGCGCGTTGCACAGGTGCCGAACGCTATAATGGCCGCAGTGGTACTGGGCTTGGCCGTGTTCGGCAGCTATTCCGTGCAGCATTCGATGGGCGACGTTTATGTCATGGCCGCCCTTGGAACCGGCATGTATTTCCTTGAACGCTTCGGCTTTTCGGCGGCCCCGCTGGTTCTGGGTCTGATCCTGGGACCGATTGCCGAAGCATATTTCGTGCAAGGTTCAATGATCGCCAATGCGACATCGAGTATCGGCAGCTACTTCTTCACAGGGCCGCTGAACATTGCGCTAATCGCCGCCGCGGTCGCCTCGATCGGCTATTCGGTCTGGCTTGAACTGCGCCAGCGCCGTCACGCAGCGAAGGAGGAGGCCGTGGCCAAGAAAGAGGCGATCTCATGACCGATCTGCCGCGCATGCAGCACATTTTCGCCAGCGGGCTTGTTGCCGCAGTTGGCGTTTCCGTCGCTTACATCAGCTACACTCAGGAACCGGCGGGCGCGTATCTATTCCCCCGGATCATCTCGACGGTGTTCGTCGTGCTTGCTCTTTGGACATTCGGCAAGGCGCTCCTTGGCCGTACCAAGATCGGTAACGGTCTGGTCCGGGAGGCGATGATCAATATTGCGCCGGGCCTGGCCGTGTCGCTGATTTTCGTTTTCTGGGCTGCGAAAGCCCTGGGATTCTATACGGCCTCGACCATCGCGTTCTTCGTCTTGTTGTCGCTTTATGATCCTGCCCCGCACGGCGAGCTAAAGAGCTGGATCAAGCGCATTCTCATCACCGCCGGATTCCTGGTGGTCATGTACGGTCTCTTCGCGAGGCTGCTGAACGTCTTCACACCGCGAGAGATCTTCTTCTGAACCGCAAGAGCGGCAGACCAACCAGTCCGAAAGGAGGACCAACATGAAGAAACTGACAGCATCAGCAGCCATTGCGCTGACGGCCCTGGCCGGCAGCGCATTGGCTGACGAGAACTACCCCGAGCGACCGATCATGTTGATGGTAAGCTACGGTGCCGGAGGAGCAACTGACTTCCAGGCGCGAATCGTGACCATGACTGCGGGCAACGAAGATGCACTTGGCATGCCGATCGCGATCATCAACAAGCCGGGCGCCGGCGGTCGCGTCGGCTGGAACTGGTTCGCCGGGCAAGCGGAGTCCGACGGCTATACGCTCGGTGCCTACAACATCCCGCACTTCATCGCTCAGTCGATCGAGGGCGGCGTGTCCTACTCCGCCGACAGCTTCGAACCCATCGCCAACTGGGGCGCCGACCCGGCGGTATTCGTTGTCGCCGCGGACAGCGAGTTCAACTCGATGAACGACGTGGTCGATTACGCGGCGGCCAACCCGGGCAAGCTGACCTTCTCCGGTGCGGGTCTCTTTGTCGGCCACCACATCGCTGCGCTGCAGCTGGAAAAGGCCGCAGGCGTGAAACTGGCCTACATCCCAAACAACCAAGGTGGTGCTGGCGCAATGAAGGCCGTCATCGCCGGCGAAGTTCTCGGCGGCGTCAACAACCTGTCGGACGCGTTCCGGGCGCGCGAAGCTGGCAACGTCAAGATTCTCGGAGTCTTCGATTTGGAACGGAACGATTTCCTTCCCGACGTGCCGACGCTAAAGGAGCAAGGCTTTGACATCGACAACTCGTCGGTGAACTTCCGCGGCGTAATGGTGCCCAAGGGTACGCCGCAGCCGATCATTGACAAGCTGGCTGAAGTGGTGCCGACCATGTTCGCCAATGGCCGCGTGGCCTCAAAGATGAAGGCTGGCGGCTCGCCCATGCACATCATGACCCGCGACGAGGTGATCGAGATGTGGAAAGCTCGTGAAGTCGCCTTGAAAGAACTGCTCGCCGGGCTTTGATGCCACGAGACCAAGTGCAGGGTGGGCTTGTTGCCCGCCCTGCCGCCATGCCCGACGGATAGTACCATGCACGCTCCCGATCCCACCGCAGAACTCGATGCAATCATTGCGCGATCCCGCGCTGCGCAGGCCGCATACGAACGAGAGGGAAGCCAAGACCGCTACGACCGAGCCGCACAGGCCGTTGCCTGGGCAATCATGGAGCCCGTACGCAACCGCGAGTTGGCCGAGCTGGCGGTGGCCACAACGGGGCTCGGCAACGTGCCGGACAAGATTGTCAAGAACCATCGCAAGACCCTGGGGTTGATGCGCGACATCGCGAGTGTGCAGACCCATGGCGTGATCCGCGACGATGCCGAGACCGGCATCACCGAAATTGCCCGTCCGATGGGAGTCGTCGGGGCAATCGTGCCCTCGACCAATCCGATCGCGACGCCCGCCAACAACATCATCAACGCGCTGAAGTGCGGAAACTCGATCATGGTGGCACCGTCGCCCAAAGGTGTCGCCTCGTGCGAGCGATTGCTGGAGTTCATCCATGCCGAGTTTGTCAAGATCGGCGAGGATCCCGACCTGGTGCTCATGGTCCCTGCGCCCGGCTCGAAAGAAAAGACCCAGCGCTTGATGGAGGCCTGTGACAAGATCATCTGCACTGGGAGCCAAAACAACGTCCACCGCGCTCAGACCGCAGGCACGCCTGCCGTGGCTGTCGGCACGGGCAACGTGACAGTAATCATCGACGAGACCGCCGATCTCGATGCCGCAGCTGAGAAGATCCGTGCGTCGAAGACATTTGACAACGCCACGTCCTGTTCATCAGAAAACTCAGCCGTAGTTGTCGATGCGGTCTACAGGGACTTCGTGGCCAAGATGGCTTTGGCCGGAGGTGCGCTGATCGACGACGAGGCGGGCGTCATCGCCAAGCTTTGGCCAAACGGGCATCTGAACCGTTCGGTCGTCGCCCAGGACTCGGACAAAATGATTGCCGCCCTGGGACTCGTGGTTCCCGAAGGCACTGAATACATTGCTGTGCCGACCAGCGGCATTGGCCCCAACCATCCGCTGTCGGGCGAGAAACTCAGCCGAGTGCTGGCACTCTATCGTGCCAAGGACTTTGACGATGCGGTACGGATCGCGCGCGAGATCCAGTTGTACCAGGGGGCAGGGCATTCAGTGGGCCTGCACTCGACCGATGACGGGCGCGCCGTGACACTGGCCAAAGCCATTCCGACCAGCCGTGTCATCGTCAATCAGGCGCATTGTCTTGCCACCGGCGGCTCGTTTACCAACGGCATGCCATTTTCGCTGTCGATGGGCTGCGGGTCTTGGGGCGGCAACGTGATCGACGAAAACCTGCACTGGCGACACTTCATGCAATCGACCAAGATCGTACGAGAAATTCCTTCGCGTGAACCTTCGCTCGACGAGATTTTCGATGGGTATTGGCGAGATGCTGGAAGATGAAGCCGTCAGGTGAGCATCCGCCCAAAGGAACGGTTCGCGACTGGCTGGACGCGCGGGCAAGGCGTGGCGGTGTGGCAGTCGTGTTCCCCGATTCCGGACACACGCTCTTCTGGGCCGAACTGCGCGCCGCGGCGCGCCGATTTGCCGGTGCGCTGACCGCCCGTGGCGCGAGCAAGAGCGACAGCGTTGCCATCGTCGCGCCAAACGGACCGGAGGCCGTGACCGCGCTTTATGGCACCCTGGTTGGCGGATTTCGCGCCACCATGATCAACCTTGCAGCAGGTCGCGACGCGATTGCCTATGCGCTGGCACACTCAGAGGCGCGGCTTGCATATGTGCATGCTGACTCGCGGGCATTGTTCGACGACGCAAATGGCACCGGGATCAGCATCGTGCCTTTGGACGCGGATGGCGATTCGCCGCTGTTCGGTGTCGGGCCCGGTGACGACGCGCTGTTGATGTACACATCGGGCACAACGGGGCACCCAAAGGGGGTGGTCCACACCCACGCAAGTCTGCTGGCTGGCGGCTGGACGACCTCGATTGCCCATGACTTGACCTCGCAGGACCGTGGCTTCTGCGCACTGCCGATCTATCACATCAACGGGCTCTGCGTGACGGTGATGGGCAGCCTTGTCTCCGGCGGCTCTCTGGCGATGGTGGCAAGGTTCTCCGCCTCGCGCTTTTGGGAACAGGCTGCGGAAGGCGAGGTCACGTGGTTCTCGGTCGTCCCGACGATCATTTCGCATCTCCTGCACGGCGCGGGAGAGCCTGACCCGGTCTGCCGGGCGCGCATCCGTTTCGGGCGCTCGGCCTCCTCGGCCTTGGCAGTGGAAACGCAGACAGCCTTCGAGGCACGTTTCAACGTGCCTATTGTCGAGACCATGGGGCTGACCGAGACCGCTGCGCAGATCCTGTCGAATCCCCAGCCGCCCGCGCTCCGGAAGATTGGTTCACCGGGCATTGCCTACGGCTGCGAAGTGGCCGTCCAGGGGGCTGATGGCACGGAGGTGGCGTGCGGCGATGAAGGTGAAATCGTCGTGCGCGGCCCCAATGTCATGCGCGAATATCTCAACGACCCTGAAGCCACCCAAGCGACGTTTCGCGACGGTTGGCTTAGGACAGGCGATCTGGCGCGCATGGACGAAGACGGGTACGTCTTCGTAACCGGACGCCTGAACGAACTCATCATCAAGGGCGGCGAAAACATCGCACCACGAGAGGTGGATGAGGCGCTCTATGCACATCCCGATGTCGTCGAGGCGGCCGCATTTTCGCGAATCTGCAGCCGCTACGGAGAAACCGTGGAAGCCGCCGTTCGAATTCGGGCCGGGTCGCTGCTGGAGGCCGGCGATCTCCTCAAGTTCTGCAGGGAGCGGCTTGGGAGTTTCAAGTCGCCGGATGCGATTCACTTCCTTGAAGAGCTTCCGAAAGGGCCGTCCGGCAAGATTCAAAGGCTGAAGCTTGCCGAACTGCTTTGAGCAAGGCGATCGATCCCGGAGTTTCCCTTGTTTGAGAGTGGATTGCCGAGAATGCGTGCGGCTGGCCTCAGCGAAGCCGGCGATCTCCGCCATGGCGACGTCCCTCAAATTTTGACGTGATTTCAGTCATCTGGAATCTGGCGCCACCGAGGGCGCTTACTGCGTTGTGCACTTGGCGACCTGCTCGGTAGGCACTACGTTCTGGCACATGATCGTCGAGATCGGACACTTTGCCCTGATTCTGGCACTCGTCGTAGCCTGCCTGCAGACGGTATTGCCTATTGTCGGCGCCTACAGGCGCTGGCGTGCGTGGATGGCCGTGGCTGAACCGGCGGCGTTGATCCAGGCAGGGCTCCTTGCTGTCGCGTTCGCTGCCCTGACCTACGCATTTGTCACGTCGGATTTTTCCGTTCGTTTGGTGGCAGCGAATTCGCACACGCTGAAACCGACGATCTACAAGGTCTCTGGCGTTTGGGGGAACCACGAAGGCTCCATGTTGCTTTGGTGCTTCATCCTGGCATTCTTCGGAGCCCTTGTTGCCCTGTTTGGAGGCAATCTGCCGGACGGCCTGAGAGCGCGTGTGTTGGGAGTCCAGGCTTCTATCGGCGTTGCCTTCCTGAGTTTCCTGATCTTCACGTCGAATCCGTTCGTTCGCCTCGACGTGCCTCCCTTGAACGGGCGCGACTTGAATCCGCTGCTGCAGGATCCTGGCCTAGCCTTCCATCCGCCCTTTCTCTATTTGGGGTATGTCGGTCTATCCATGTCTTTCTCCTTTGCCGTTGCAGCCCTGATTGAAGGTCGCGTGGACGCGGCATGGGGCAGGTGGGTCAGACCATGGACGCTGCTGGCCTGGCTCACGCTGACCGTCGGCATCGCTCTTGGTTCCTGGTGGGCCTATTACGAACTCGGCTGGGGCGGTTTCTGGTTCTGGGATCCGGTCGAGAACGCGTCGTTCATGCCTTGGTTGATTTCGGTCGCGCTCTTGCATTCCGCCATCGTCGTCGAGAAGCGCGAGGCGCTGAAGAGCTGGACGCTGCTTCTCGCAATTCTCGCGTTCGGGTTCTCGCTGATTGGCGCGTTCATCGTGCGTTCAGGCGTTCTGACAAGCGTGCACGCATTCGCCAACGATCCCGAGCGTGGGGTCTATCTGCTTGCCCTTACCGCGATCTTCATGGGTGGTGCACTTCTGCTCTTCGCAGTGCGCGCCAGCGCCATACAAAGCGTCGGCGTCTTCGGCACGGTCAGCCGGGAGAGCGCGCTGGTGCTGAACAATGTCTTGCTGGCAGTTGCGGCACTCGTCGTATTCGTTGGCACGGTCTGGCCTCTCGTTGCGGAGCTTGCATTCACGCGAAAGGTATCGGTTGGGCCGCCCTTCTTCGACGCATCGTTCACGCCTTTCTTCATGGCGCTGGCCGTGATCCTTCCCTTTGGAGCCGTAATGCCCTGGAAGCGGGCAAGAGCGGGCCGGACCGTTCGGGCCGTATGGCTGGCGGCATTGTGTGCATTCGGAATTGCGGCCTTCATTTGGGCGATCGGAACAGGGCAAACCATGCTGGGTCCGGTCGGGGCCTTGCTCGGCAGTTGGGTCATCCTTGGCGCTGTTGCGGATCTCTGGGCCCGAACAGGGCAAAGGCATTCCGGGAGGCTGCGTCGCGCCATCAGGTTGCCGCGATCCGATTGGGGTCGGGTGGTCGCGCATGCGGGACTTGGAATCACGATGATCGGCATCTCGCTTCTGCTTGCATGGGAGGTCGAAGACATACGCATAGCCAGGGAAGGAGAGGCCTTTCACGCTGGACGCTACGAACTCACTCTGGCCAGCGTGAACAAGGTTCAGGGGCCAAATTACTATTCGACGATGGCGGAAGTCCGGGTGGCTCGGAACGGGCGCGAGGTGGCGATACTCCGTCCGGAAAGGCGCACCTATCCCGTTGCCGGGGTGCCAACCACGGAGGCCGCCATCGACAACGGAGTCTTCCGCGATGTCTACTTGGTGATCGGCGATCCGCAGGATGGCGGCGGCTGGGCCTTGCGAACCTACATAAAGCCGTTCGCGAACTGGATTTGGGCAGGTGCAATCATCATGGCGCTTGGTGGCGCGCTTTCGCTGAGCGATCGGCGATTCCGCGTGGCGGCCGGCGCGCGGCGGCAAACGATGCACGTGGCGGCAAAGTGATTTTTCGTACCATTCTCCTGCTTTTGCTTGCCGGGACTGCTTGGGCGGTCGAGCCCGACGAGGTCCTGGATGATGCGGCTCTGGAATCTCGCGCACGGGAGATTTCGAAAGGGCTCCGCTGCATGATCTGCAGGAATGAGTCGATTGACGAATCCGATGCGGCTCTTGCCCGCGACTTGCGCCTTCTTGTCCGCGAGCGAATAGTCAACGGCGAAAGTGACGAAGAGGTCGTCGCCTTCGTCGTCGAGCGCTACGGCGAGTATGTGCTCCTGAACCCGCGGCGGGACGGGATCAATCTTGTGCTGTGGGCCGCAGCTCCGATCCTGTTGGTGGCGGGGCTTGTTGCTGCCGGGACCTTCCTGGTGCGTCGTCGTCGGTCCGCGATCCCTGATACGCTTACGGCAGCGGAAGAGGCGCGTCTCGCGGAGTTGATGGACGAATAGGCTGGCCGGAAGGCCGGCGGCGGCATCTTCAGTTGCCACTTTCGCCGATGCGCACGTTCACCTATGTCGAGGGCACCCACCAAGGAGGCGTTCCTTCAATGGAGTATCAGACCATTCGCTTGTCATATGCCGACGGCATTGCGGAAGTCACGCTCGACAGGCCCGATGTCAAGAACGCGCTCAACAGCCAAATGCGTGCAGAGTTGCTGTATGCCATAGAAGAGGCATCCGACGCAGCGCGCGTGATCGTCCTGACCGGGACGGGAGATGCCTTTTGCTCGGGGCAGGATCTGACGGATGCACGACATTCAGTGTCCAACGCCAATCTCGAGCGGACGCTCCGGGACGAATACATGCCTCTCTTGCGTGCGATTTTTGATTGCAAGGTGCCGACGATATCGGCAGTAAACGGCGCCGCTGCCGGTGCGGGAGCAAATCTCGCGCTGGCATCCGACGTCGTGATTGCTTCCGAGAGTGCGGTGTTCCTGCAGGCATTTGCTCGGATCGGCCTGATCCCCGATGCAGGAGGGACCTATTGGTTGCCGCGCCAGGTCGGGTTTGCCCGCGCCATGGGGTCGGCGCTCTTTTCAGAACCGGTGCCGGCGCGCCAAGCTGCGGAATGGGGCATGATCTGGGAAGCGGTGCCGGACGACGAATTCGAGGCACATTGGCGAATGCGGGCGGCGCAACTGGCATCGGGACCGACCGAGGCCTATCGGCACGCCAAGGAAGCGATCCGGGCTACGTACGAGAATTCGCTTGAGGAACAATTGGTCCTTGAAGCCAGGTTGCAGGGGCGCTGCGGCAAGACCAGGGACTTCCGGGAAGGCGTGATGGCGTTCCTCGAAGGCCGTCCTGCAGAATTCGAGGGCCGCTGATCAACGCGCATTGCGTTCGACGTTCAGCGGTTCTCCACGTCCACGTAGTCGCGCATGCCAGCGCCGACATAGAGCTGTCTCGGACGTCCGATCTTCATCTGCGCGTCGGCAATCATCTCTTTCCACTGGCTGATCCAGCCTACCGTACGCGCCAGCGCGAAGATCGGCGTGAACATCGAGGTTGGGAAACCCAGCGCATCCAGGATGATGCCGGAATAGAAGTCGACATTTGGATAGAGTCTCCTTTCCTTGAAATACGGGTCCTCAAGAGCAAGCTTCTCAAGTTCCATGGCGACCTGGAGGGTCGGGTTGTTCTCGATGCCAAGCAGGCCCAGCACCTCGTCAGCAGACTGCTTCATGACCCGCGCGCGGGGGTCGAAGTTCTTGTAGACCCGGTGACCGAAGCCCATCAGGCGGAACGGATCATCCTTGTCCTTGGCGCGGTCGATGAATTCCGGGATGCGGTCAACCGACCCGATTTCGCGCAGCATTTCGAGGCATGCCTGGTTGGCGCCCCCGTGTGCCGGACCCCATAGACAGGCGATGCCGGCGGCAATGCAAGCGAACGGATTGGCACCGGATGAGGATGCCAGCCGCACGGTCGAAGTAGACGCATTCTGCTCGTGATCCGCGTGGAGTGTCAGGATCCGGTCCATTGCCCGGCTGAAGATCGGGTTCACTACGTATTCTTCAGCGGGAACGCTGAAGCACATGCGAAGGAAGTTCGCGGCGTAATCGAGATCGTTCCGGGGATAAACGAAAGGTTGCCCGATGTGGTACTTGAAGGCCCAGGCCGCGATTGTCGGCATCTTCGCCACAAGCCGAATGGAGGCAACTTCGCGTTGCCAAGGGTCGGTGACGTCCGTCGAGTCGTGATAGAATGCGGACATTGCGCCAACCACGCCGACCATGATCGCCATTGGATGGGCGTCACGGCGAAATCCACTGAAGAAGTTGACCATCTGCTCATGCAGCATGGTGTGGGCGGTCACACGGCATTCAAAATCTTCAAGCTGATCAGCCGATGGCAGTTCGCCGTAGAGAAGCAGGTAGCTGACTTCAAGGAAATGCGACTTTTCCGCAAGTTGGTCGATCGGATAGCCGCGGTGCAGCAAAATGCCTTCGTCGCCGTCGATGAACGTTATCGTGGAGTTGCATGATGCAGTCGAAGTGAACCCGGGATCGTAGGTGAAGACACCGGCGTCACTGTACAGCCTGCGAATGTCGATCACGTCCGGACCGCAGGACGGCGAGAACATTGGAAGCTCGAATTCATCGCCGTTGATGCTCAGCCTGGCTGATTTCGAAGATTCTTTCATGTCCCACGTACCCTTTGCTTCATTCTCGATCAGGCGCTCCACTCCAGTCAGACGCCAACGGTCAGGTTGAAGCATCTGCCAGCCTGAGCATGGTTTCGCCACGTCCAAGCACCAGCATCATGTCGAATATGCTGGGAGAAACGTTTTGTCCGGCCAATGCAATCCGGATGGTGCTGGCGAGCTTGCCGAGCTTGATGTCCTTTGCCTCGGCGAACTCCCGCACGATGCTCTCCAACGTGCCGCGCTCCCAGTTAGCAATTTGCAGGTGCGGCGTCAATTCTGGCAACGTGCGATTGCATGTCGCAGCCGGCTCGCCGACGAGTGCGGCATCCGGGACAATTGGCCGGGAAGTCAGGACAAAGCGGGCCATTTCAAGCAGTTCGGGAAACGTCTTTGCTCTGCCTTTTAGGCAGTACATGGCACGTTCGACTTCCGACTTCTGCGAAACGGTCAGGACGTCCTTGCCCGAGAACGCAAGGTATTCCTGAATTCCATTCACAAGTTCGGCATCGGAGGACATTTCGGCAATGTGCTTGCCAGAAATGTACTCGAGTTTCTTGGTGTCGAGGCGCGCGGGCGACTTCTTGAGTCCAGTCAGGTCAAACCACGCCTTTGCCTCTTCCATCGTGAATATCTCGTCGTCTCCGTGACTCCATCCGAGGCGCAGGAGATAGTTCCGCATGCTTGCGGCGGGATAGCCCATGGCCGCCCAGTCCTGGACGCCGAGTGCGCCGTGGCGCTTGGACAGCTTCTTGCCGTCTTCTCCATGGATCAGCGGCACGTGAGCCCAGATGGGCGGTTCCCATCCCATGGCACTGTAGACAAGCATTTGCCGGGCCGCGTTGTTCAGGTGGTCATCGCCTCGGATGACGTGGGTGACGCCCATGTCGTGATCATCGACGACGACGGCCAGCATGTAGACAGGCGTTCCGTCGGACCGGAGCACGATCATGTCGTCGAGCTGTTCGTTCCGGATCGTGACAACGCCCTGAACCCTGTCTTGAATTCTTGTCACGCCATCGTTGGGGGCCCTTATTCGGATTGCATATGGCGCATCCGGGTGATCGCGCTCCGGCGCTTCCCGCCATGGAGAACGGAAAGCGGGAGAATCGCCTTTCTTTTGTGCCTGGTCACGTAGTGCGGCGGTTTCTTCCTGGCTCAGAAAGCACTTGTAGGCCGAACCTCTGGCGAGCATTTCGTGCGCCACTTCTGCGTGACGGCTAGCGCGTTCGAACTGGCTGACTGCGTCTCCGTCCCAGTCGATGCCGAGCCAATTGAGTCCGGTGAATATGGCTTCCGTCGCTTCGGGCGTCGAGCGTGCGCGATCAGTGTCCTCGATGCGAAGCCGAAAGGATCCGCCTGCATGGCGTGCATAGAGCCAATTGAACAGTGCAGTGCGAGCGCCCCCGATATGCAGGTTTCCGGTGGGCGATGGCGCGAAGCGGGTGACAACAGGCAGATCGGTCATCGGCGGAAAGGCCTTGTGAGATTCTACGGAAAGACGGGTCCGGAAGGCGTGTATTAAATGCGCCATTGGGTGACAAGGGCGGGCCCATGCTGTGGACAAGGCCGATACTGCAACAATGAATCGGAGCCGCCCGCGCAAGTCTTGCAGGAACCCAAACGCCCGAAGCCGAAATGGCTGTACCAGGCAAGCAAGCGCGTGGTGGGTAGAGCCAAAATTGAGCGCGCCTGATGTAGCGATGGCGCTTGGAAGAAACGCAGGAGCGCAACAAAGTCGTGATTTTTGAACCGTGTACCGGGCAGTCACGCATTGGACTATGTCCAAGGAACGCGACCGCCCGGACAGACTCAATAGCTGCGCATCAGACCAACGAGGCGTCCTTGTACTTTGACCTGGTCGTCGCGGAGCAGCCGAGTCTCGTAGGACGGGTTTGCAGCCTCCAGTGCAATCGTGTCGCCGGACTTGCGGAACCGCTTGAGCGTGGCCTCATGATCATCGACTAGGGCAACCACGATGTCGCCGTTATCCGCCGTGCTGGTTTCCCGAATGACAACGACGTCGCCCTCGTTGATGCCGACATCGATCATGGAATCGCCCATCACCTCAAGCGCGTAATGACGACCCCTGCCCATCATTTGGTCGGGCACAGCCACATTGTGGCTGACCTCGCTGATCGCCTCGATCGGCACACCCGCGGCGATCCGGCCCATGACCGGCACCTCCATTGCATGCCTTCCTGCGTCGGCAGCTTTGGCGGGAGAAGCAGCGGTGACCTTCTTGTCGCCTTGGATCACTTGCGGTTCAAATCCTGTTTCTCTTTCCAGGGCTTCGGGAAGTTTCACGATCTCGAGCGCACGCGCCCGGTGCGGCATGCGGTGGATGAAGCCGCGTTCTTCCAAGGCCGTGATCAACCTGTGGACTCCGGATTTCGACTTCAGACTGAGTTCGTCCTTCATCTCCTCGAAGGATGGAGGAACTCCCTCATGCTTTATTCGATCACGTATGAACCTGAGCAGTTCAAGTTGCTTGCGGGTAAGCATTTGCTTCGTCTCCTCTACTCGATTTGACAGCCATTCGGCTGCGTTCGCCGATGTTCTATCCGTGTTCGCTTTTTGTGTCAAGCTTTGCGCTTCACTGGCCCAGTTCGCAAGTCAGATTTGTTCATGATATGTGCCAACGCGAAATGGAGAAGAAAGAGAAGGTGGTCCCTTTCGTGCTCGCATCCTGAGATCTGGGTGCACCTTCTCAACGAAACGGGTTTTGAGTTGCGTCGCGAAGATTATGCGAGTGCCCTCATTGCAATATTCGCGCATGCTTCTGCGTCACTGAGCGCATCATGATGCTTCAGCGCAATTCCAAGGTGTTGACAGACGACCGGGAGTTTTGCCGACCGCAGTTTCCACATGTTGCGTGCCATGCTGACCGTGCAGCGAAACTTGTACCGGGGTGGACGGATGCCTGCACGCTTGCAGCACGCGCCCAGCACCCGGGAATCAAACGATGCGTTGTGCGCGACCAGGAAGTCCGCCCTGTCCAGCAGGTGCTGCAGCTCGGGCCAAAGTTCGCCAAAGGACGGGCTGTCACGGACATCGTTCCAAGTCAGGCCATGGATGTAAGTGAAAACGAACTTTCTTCTCGGCGGTCGAATGAGCCGATGGTACCGTTCCACAATGCGATTGCCCGTGACATGCACAACGCCGACTGAGCAAGCGCTGTCGGAGTGGTAGTCTGCCGTTTCGAAATCGATTGCTGCGAAATTTGTCATCCGCCACGAGCGGTAGCACCATTCCGGGTAGCCGTCACCTCCGCGTGGTTGTGACTTGAACGGCAAGTAGTCAGAATTCGATGAACGAAACAGCATCACCAGCATTAAGAGCCGGCGCTCTCGGCGGACGAACGATCAAGGCGTTGGCACCGGAAAGTACTGTCAGAAGTGAGCTGTCTTGACGCTCCGCCGGCGTGATCAGGTCGTCACTGACTTTGGCCCGCATGTAGTGTTCACGCGGGCCGTTGGCGCCAACCGATGCGGACAGTCGTGCCATGCGCTGAGCGAGAGGTCGTGCCTCAAGCCCTTGCATTGCTCGCAGCATGGGCCTGAGGAAGACATGACCGCAAACCATCGAGGAGACTGGGTTGCCTGGCAAGCCCACCATCGGAGTACCGTTGAGACGGCCGGCCATCATGGGCTTCCCGGGGCGAATCGAGACTTTGTGGAAGGCGCGTTCTAAGCCCATCCGGTGCGCAGCACTTGCAACGAGATCATGGTCTCCGACGGACGCGCCTCCGATCGTGACGATCAGGTCCGCATCTCCTGCCATGTCAAAGGCGGCTTCGAGGGAGCGAGCGGTGTCGGCGCAAATCGGCAGCATGCGGGCGATGCCCCCCTCCGACTCGACGATGGCCGAAAGCCCGAATGCGTTCGAAGCGATGATCTGGTCCGGACGCGGGGATTCGCCGGGCACGACAAGTTCGTCGCCCGTGGCGATCAGCGCAACTTGCGGCCGGCGGGCGACCACGATCTCGGGCACGTTCATTGATGCCGCAAGGGCAATGTCCGCAGGCAGCATCCGGCGCGGAGAGTCGATTCGGAATCCCGCCGCAAAGTCTGCACCGACCTCGCGAATGTATGGTTCCTGATCTGCCCCATCCGCAACGCGAATTCGCTCGCCCTGGCGAGCCACGTCCTCCTGGATGATCACGCGCGTGGCATTTTCGGGGACCGGCGCACCCGTGAAGATGCGCACGGCATCTTCCGGCCCGATCGCGCCTTCGAAACCTCGTCCCGCCGCGGACTCGCCAACCACCGAGTAGGTCTCCGCTTCGCCCGCGACCGCGTAGCCGTCCATGACGGAGGCACGAAAGGGCGGTTGGCTGCGAGTCGCAAGAAGGGGCTCTGCAAGGACCCGTCCGGATGCGGTGCGCAACGGAACCGTTTCCGTCCCCAGTGGAGTCGCAAGCTCGAAGATGTGGCCGTGCGCCTCGTCGACCGAAATCACGGGGGTGCCTCGTACCGGCCAGACTTTCCGCCGTCCTTGAGAACAAGGCGGATGTTCTCGATAACCATGGATTTCTCCACGGCCTTCACCATGTCGTAGACCGTGAGGCAGGCCATCGCTACTGCGGTTAGGGCTTCCATTTCGACGCCGGTCTGGCCCGATGACTTGACCTTCGCCTCAACCCGGACACCAGGAAGATCGGGCAATACGGCAAGGTCTACCTCGACCTTGGTGAGCTGCAATGGGTGGCAAAGCGGAATCAGGTCCGAAGTCTTCTTTGCGGCAATGATGCCGGCAATTCGCGCAACGGACAGTACGTCTCCCTTGCCCGCACGACCCTCGGCGATCACAGCGAGGGTCTCCTCCGACATCCGGACAAATCCCTCCGCCACCGCAATCCTGTCCGTCGCGGGCTTCTCGGAGACATCGACCATGTGCGCGTCACCTTTGCTGTCAAAATGAGTCAGTTCAGGCATCATGCGGCTCCTTCGACCGGGATCGGCATGGCGAGAAGGGACTTGGTGGCGACGGTCACGTCGTTCTCGCGCATCAGGCTTTCGCCGACCAGGAAACTGCGTGCACCCGATCGCGCGAGGCGGGCGAGGTCGTCCGGAGTGGAAATTCCGCTTTCGGCGACGATGTGGCGGTCAGCCGGGACGCGTCTGGCGAGCCTTTCGGTGGTCGCAAGATTCGTTTCGAAGGTCTTCAGGTCGCGGTTGTTGATGCCGAGGAGGGGGGACTTGAGGGCGATGGCGCGCTCAAGTTCGTGCTCGTCGTGGACCTCGATCAGGACATCCATGTTCCAAGTGTTGGTCGCGCAGTCCTCGAGTTCCCGAGCCTGTGCATCGGAAACGCTGGCCATGATGATTAGGATGCAATCGGCGCCCCACGTCCGGGACTCGGCCACCTGGTACGTGTCGTAGAGGAAATCCTTGCGCAGGCAGGGCAGTCCGCTGGCCGCGCGCGCCTCGCCCAGAAATTCCGGTGCACCCTGGAAGGACGGAGCATCGGTCAGCACGGAAAGGCAGGCTGCGCCGCCTGCCTCGTAGGCGCATGCAATCTTCGCCGGATCGAAATCTGCGCGGATGAGCCCTCGTGACGGGCTTGCCTTCTTTATTTCGGCAATGAGACCGTAGCCGGTCCTTGGCAGGTCCATGAGCGCAGAAGCAAAGCCGCGCGGCGCTGGCGCTTCTCGTGCGGCCGCTTCAAGGTCGTGCAGGGGCAGGCGCGCCTTGGCGGCAGCGACTTCCTCAAGTTTGTAGGCCTTGATCCTGTCGAGCACGTTCGTCATGGCATTCGGATATCCTTTTGGCGCCTTCTTGGAAAGCCGATGCTCCGCCACTTGCCCTCGTCGACACTTCGGAGATCCTGTGGCGGCGAGTCCGAACTGTACCTGCCCGAGCGGGGCCACGGATTCGGGCGTTCCCGCGGCTTCTGCTGGTCCGGTGATCTCAAGCCCATGGAATCGGTGCATGCCCATGCTTTTCCAGCCAGGAATTGACCCGGCTGAACGGACGCGACCCGAAGAACCCGCGATGGGCGGAAAGAGGAGAGGGATGGGCCGACTTGATGATCAGGTGCTGACGGCCCTTGATGTGTTCCGCGTATCCTTCCGCATGCTTTCCCCAAAGGATGAACGCGCGCGGAGAATCGGAAAGTCGTTGGAGCACTTGGGCGGCTAGCGCATCCCAACCCAGATGCAGATGGCCGCCTGCATTTCCCTCCGGAACCGTGAGTGCGGTGTTGAGGAGCAGTACGCCCGCATCCGCCCAACCGGCAAGATCGCCCGTTGCGGGCGAGCGTCCGATATCGTTGTCAAGCTCGCGGAAGATGTTTCTGAGTGACTTTGGCAGGGCCGTTCCGGGAGTTACCGAAAACGCCAGCCCGTTGGCATGCCCGGGCGTAGGATACGGATCCTGGCCGAGTATGACCGCACGAGTTGCGGTCGGCGGGCATCGCTCAAGGGCGGCAAATCGAATGTCTGCCGGTGGCAGGATCCGGCGCGAGTCGGCCGAAATGGCCGCAGCAACTTGAGGCCAGTCTTCCGTGAAGAACGGCAGTTCCGCCCATTCGCCGAGATTTGCGGTCAATTGCCCGCACGAGGCTCGGCTGCGACTAGGCGCGGGTCAGGACCCTGACGTGACACGGGCCAGCCCTTCGACCTTGGCACGGGCGGCACCGGAGGCGATGCTCTCGGCGGCGATCTCCACACCTTCCTTGAGGTCGTTCGCCTTGCCCGCAATCACGAGCGCAGCTGCGGCGTTCAGGAGAGCCGCGTCGCGATAGGCGCCGGGAGCGCCGTCGAGGAGAGCACGGAATGCGCCAGCATTCTCGTCCGGTGAGCCACCGAGTATGTCCTTCAGGGGGTGAACGGGAAGCCCCGCATCTTCAGGGTGAATCTCGGCTGATGTGATCTTGCCGTCCAGTAGGACTGCAGCGGAGGTCGGGCCGCAAACCGAGATTTCATCGGTGCCGTCGGCCCCGTGAACCAGCCACACCACCTCGCTGCCAAGTTCCTTAAGAACCTCCGCCATCGGGAAGATCAGATCGATTGCAAAGGCACCGGTCAACTGGCGCTTGACGCCTGCGGGATTCGTCAGCGGGCCCAGAATGTTGAAGATTGTCTTGGCGCCAAGCTCCATTCGGACCGGGCCGACATGCTTCATCGCCGGATGATGCATTGGAGCCATCATGAAGCCGATGCCAACTTCGGCGAGCGCCCGTTCCACGACGTCCGGCCCGACCATGACCTCGATCCCCATGGCGCCTTGCACGTCTGCGGCACCGGACCTGGAAGAGAGATTGCGGTTTCCGTGCTTTGCGACAGGAACTCCCGCCCCGGCCACGACGAATGCCGCGGCGGTCGAGATGTTGAGCGTGCCCATTCCGTCGCCGCCCGTGCCCACGATGTCCATGGCACCGGGAGGAGCGCTCACTGCAGCGCATCGGGCGCGCATCACGGCTGCGGCGGCGGTGTATTCGGCGACAGCTTCTCCACGCGCTCGCAGTGCCATCAGGAAGCCGCCCATCTGCGCGGGCGTGGCCGTTCCATCGAACAGGATGTTGAACGCCTCTTCTGCCTGCGTACGGCTCAGCGGCCCTTCCGAAGCCGCGTAGATCAGGGGTTTCATCGAATCGCTCATGCCGGCTCCGGAACGGATTTGAGGAAGTTCTGCAGCATGGCATGCCCATGCTCGGAACGGATTGATTCTGGATGGAACTGTACGCCCTCGATCGGATGGTTCCGGTGGCGAAGGCCCATGACGGTGCCGTCTTCCAGTTCGGCTGTCAATTCGAGGCAGTCCGGAAGGCTGGCCCGGTCGACGACCAACGAGTGGTAGCGCGTCGCCTGAAACGGTGACGGCAGGCCCTGGAATACGCCGAGGCATTCATGATGAATCTCGCCGGGCTTGCCATGAACGATGTCACGTGCACGCACGATCTTGCCGCCGAACGCCTGGCCGATGGCCTGATGCCCAAGGCAGACGCCAAGCACGGGCACATCGGCCTTGGCCGCTGCCAGCACGAGAGCGAGGCAGATTCCCGCCTTGTCCGGGTCACATGGTCCAGGAGAAAGAATGATCCCTGACGGCTTCAGCGCCAATGCCTCCGCCACCCGCAAGGAATCGTTCCTGTGGACGCGACACTCTGCACCCAGCTCACCCAGGAAGTGGACGAGGTTGAAGGTGAAGCTGTCGTAGTTGTCTATAAGAAGCAGCATGACGGGTGTCCTGCATCCACGGTTCAGGCGATGGCTGTTCCCCTTCGGGATCGCTGGCACAATTGGGCAGAGCGATCAGGGAACGTCAAGTCATGTCCCGATTTGCTTGAGGTTCGGCAGTCGAACAAGCGATCTCTCCGGCAAGCCGTTCCTCCAGCGAGTCGCTGACCGTGGCACTTGGCGGCACCCTGAGCGCGTGGCGTCAATGGGCCGGGGCGTCGGCGCCATCCACAAGAGTCCTTCCGCCATCCGCCGTGAGAATCTGTCCGGTCACGAAGTCTGATCCGTCGGAGGCCAGGAACTGCGCAACTTCCGCAAGTTCGGTCGGTCTCGCAATGCGCCCAAGCGGAGTCGAGGAGATGATCTCGTTGCGCATGCCATTGTTGCCGTCCAGGGCATCCTTCAACGAAGCGCTCATGACCGAGCCGAACGCGATGGCGTTCACGCGAATGCGGTGCGGCGCGAGCGCGACAGCGAGAGCGCGGGTCATCTGGTCTAGCGCGGCGGAACTCACGGAATAGGCCAATAGCTTGGGCTGGGAGCGCCGCGCCGCGATAGAAGATAGGTTGATTATTGACCCGGCAGACGTTTCGCCGTTGCCGCCTTCCGCCTGCTTGATCATGCGCTTCGCAAAAATCTGAGACACCCGCAGGGAGGTCATCAGGTTTTGCTCGATGAGCATCTGCACGCCGTCGTCATTGGCGTTGAGCGGATCTCCGGTCACCACCTGTCGGGACGCGTTGACGAGGATGTCCACCCGGTCGAAGCGGTCTATCGTTGCGGAGAGCAGGTTTGCGACCGTGAGCTTTTCGCGCAGGTCTCCCGCAAAGCAGGCTGCGCTTTCGCTGCCTTCGTCGATGTCATTCACTTCCTCTGAGAGCCGTGTCTCGTCCATGTCGGCGAGCATCACCTTGGCGCCTTCCTTCAGGAAATGGCGCGCGATCGAGAGGCCAACCCCATTTGCGGCCCCGGTAACGACGGCGGTTTTTTCGGCAATCGAAAGCGACATGCGAACTATCTCTCGCGGATGGGTCGGGGCCGCACGGCCTTGAACAGCTTGTACTCGGCGTGTTGCCCCAGGGTGCGAACGTCACGAAAGACTTCTACAAGGGTCCATTCGTAGGGCAAATGCCTGTTGGCGACAAGCCAAAGAGTTCCCTTGCGGGCCAGCATCCTTGCACTGGCACGAATGAATCCCTGTCCAATGGAGGCATCCGCGTTCCGGCCCGCGTGGAAAGGCGGGTTCGTCACGACGTGGTCGGCGAGCGAGTCGGGACGGAACGTCAGCGCATCGGTCCAGTGAAACCGGGCACGGGCATCGTCCAGGTTCGCCCGGGAGGCTTCCAGCGCGGCAAGATCGTCCTCGACCAGGTCCACCGAGGCTGCACAGCGTTCCAGGACTGCTTCTGCCAGGTAACCCCAGCCGGAACCCAGATCGACTGCATGTCCGTCCATCCTGTCCGGCAGGGCCTCCGCGAGAGCGCGAGATCCGGGGTCGACTCCGTCCGAGGAAAACGCGCCGTGCGAAGTCCTGTAGACGCCGCCATTCGGACGCGCCACCTGTCCGGGCACGGCGTTCCATCCGGCGCAGTCGATTTCGGTTGCAGCAAACATCCTGCCATGCGCCTTGACGAGCACCTCGCCCACGAGCGCACGTTGCCCGAGTTCCCTTTGGAGACTTTCCACGCCGTCCGTCTTCTGTCCGTCGATCACTGTGGGCCCGCGCGTGACCGGGACGATTTCGGCAAGGGCGGCCAGTGCTGCGGCCTTGGCGCGGGGCAGCGAGAGGATCGCCAGCGCATACGGTCCTTCCGGCGCCGACACGACGCGGTATCCCGATTCCGAGAACGCCCGGTGGACGCGAAAGCTTCGCGAGACCACCTCGGTTCGTTCACGCGGCAGGGCCGAAAGGTCGGCGCCGGCTTCCGGCAAGACCATCGCGATCTTCCCGTCCTTCGGCAAGCTCACGATCTCTCTTTCGAGGGCGAGCGACAGTCGTTGGGCAAGCATGCATGCAAGCGGGGCGCGCGAGCCCCTACTCCTTCTCCAGCGTGCATTGGAGCGGGTGCTGGTGGCGCCTGGCGAAGTCCATGACCTGCGCGACCTTTGTTTCCGCCACTTCGAGCGAAAACACGCCAACCACGGCGAGCCCCTTCTTGTGAACCGCCAGCATCAATTCGAAGGCCTGTGCGTGGCTCATGCCGAAAAACCGCTCGAGCACATGAACCACGAACTCCATCGGCGTGTAGTCGTCATTCAGAAGAAGAACCTTGTAGAGCGGGGGACGTTCCGTCTTTGGCTTGGTCTTGACAAGGACGTCAACACCGCCTTCTGGCGTCTCGTCGCGGTCGGCCATCGATTGCAAGGCAGATGAAGACATGGCGAATCTGGCACTAGGAATGGATTGGCCGCAGAATACAGGCGATCCAGCAAATGTGCAAAGGGGGGCGAGCCATGTTGACGACGATCTGCCTGGATGCAGACGACACGCTTTGGCACAACGAGCGGCTGTTTCAGTTCACGCAGGAGAGATTCGCCAGCCTGCTGTCGGACTACGCGGCGCGCGATCACGTCGCTGATCGGCTTCGAGATGCCGAACGGCGAAACCTCGAACGATATGGCTACGGAATCAAGGGCTTCACGCTTTCGATGATCGAGGCCGCCTTGCAAGTGACGGAGAATCGGGTGCCGGGCGAGGTCATCGCGGAACTGATTGCCTGTGGTCAGAAAATGCTGCGCGAGCCAATCGAGCTCTTGAACGGCGTGGAAGAGACCGTGCGGACCCTCTCGGCGGACTTCACGCTGCTGCTGATTACAAAGGGAGACCTTCTGGACCAGGAACGGAAGCTTGCCCAGTCCGGACTAGGCGAGCTCTTTGACGGCATTGAAATCGTCTCGGAAAAGACAAGCGAGGTATATTTGGGCATTTTCACCGGGCGCGGGATCGAACCGCGACATGCGCTGATGGCTGGAAACTCGCTCAAGTCCGACGTGATTCCTGCGATTTCGGCCGGCGGGTGGGGCGTTCACGTGCCCTGCAGCCCGGCCTGGGATCTCGATGAGGCTGATGCGCCAATGCATCACGAACGCTTCCGCGAGATCGCTGCACTGTCCGATCTTCCTAGCGTCATCAAGGAGATTTGCAGCAACATGTAGTGTGTGAAGCGGGTTCGGCCACTTGATCTGGTGGCAGGTAAGTGCTTTTCGAGATTGTCCAAGATTCATCTTTTTTTGATATATTCAAGTGTGTTAGGCTGCCCGAAACAAGAAAGGCCCGGAACATGAATGGGCTGAGGCAAGTAGGAGGGGCAGTGTCGTGGGGATAAGTCGAGCGGCATTCCAATTTGCGCTCATCGCTATTTTCCTTCTGCATTCGGCTGGAGGAAATGCTGCTCCGTATGCGGCCATGGTCATGGATGCGCGAACGGGCAAGGTCCTGCATTCCAGGAATGCCGACACCAGGCTTCATCCGGCGTCTCTCACGAAGATGATGACGCTCTATGTGGTCTTTGACGCAGTGGAGCGCGGGGAGATCGATCTCGACCAGAAAGTGCGGATCTCCCGACACGCGGCGAACGAACCGCCTTCGAAGCTCGGCCTCAGAGTTGGCCAGAAGGTTAAGCTCCGCTACCTTATCCGGGCGGCTGCCGTTAAGTCCGCCAACGACGCGGCGACGGCCCTCGGCGAGGCCGTGTCCGGAAGCGAGGCAAATTTTGCTCGGCGCATGAACGACATGGCGAAGGCCATGGGGCTGAACAAGACAACGTTCAAGAACGCGCATGGACTGACGGAGCGAGGGCATCTCTCGACTGCGCGCGACATGACAATCCTGGGACGCCAGCTGTTCTACGACTTCCCTGACTACTACAATCTTTTTTCCCGTCGTTCGACCAGTGCCGGAGTGAAGACGGTGAGGAACACGAACCGACGCCTCTTGAATGCATACAAGGGAGCGGACGGCATTAAGACCGGCTTCACGCGAGCGGCCGGCTTCAACCTTGTCGCTTCGGCAGAGCGAGGCAGAAAGCGCGTGATCGCGACGGTGTTCGGGGGTCGGTCCGTGGCATCGCGCAACCAGCGCGTTGCCGAGCTGCTTGACATGGGATTCTCCCGGTCTCCGAACCGCGTGGCGGTCAAGAAGCCCCGCCGTCCGGTGCTAAACCTGCCTGCAAGCCTCGTTGCCCGGTCCGGACGCGTGGTGCGCTCCTCCCGGCCTCCCCTGAGGCCGATTGCCGCCCCGGTGGATGAAACCTCCATCGCTATTGCCGAGGACATTTCCGATGTCCTGGTCGAAGTTGCGCTCAGCGATACAACAATTCCGGCACTTGCTGAAATTGCAGCGGCCACGGACCTGGGTGCTGGGCGAACCGGCATCAACCAAAGGCCTGTGCTCAGGCCCCTGGTCGCACAAGGCTCTGCCCAGGAGGAACTGGATTCCGCACACGGAGAGGGGCAGGTCGTGTTGCGGGCTTCTGCCGACGGCGAACGTCATTGGGGCATCAATGTGGGCCTGTTCAAGACTCGTGGAGAGGCGGAGCGTGTGCTCCTGCAAACGGCCCTCGTCGAGATTGCGACCTTGGATGCCGCCAAAAGGTCTGTTGTTCGCGGACCCAGGGGGTGGGAGGCGAATTTCCTGGGCTTGAGCGAGGGCGGTGCCTCGCTGGCCTGCCGTCGTCTCCATGCGCGGAGCCTTCCATGCACGCCAAGGGTGCATCGCTGAATTCACGGGCGCATTTCGGGCATGCGACGTCGGACGTCTCAATTGCGCGCCGTTTCCCGCAACTTACCTTTTTGGCAGGATTGTTCGCGTTTACGGCCCTTGATGGCAAGACGCAGACATTCTCCTTGCCCTTTCGCCCTCCGCGACGGCAGGTTTGCGTTTGCTCGCGCAGGGGAGCATCAATGACCGCAAGCGATCAAAACAACCTGGCAAGCAAGGAAGTGACATGAACTCTCTGGAGCTGAGAAACGACGCAGCGCATCAATTGTGGGAACTTGATCGCAGGCATTTTCTGCATCCGTTTACTCATTTCGAAAGCTACGAGGATTCGGGATCGCTGATCATGTCTGCGGGATCGGGTTCCGAAATGACCGACTCCAACGGCCAAACCTATCTCGACATGATTGGCGGGCTCTGGTGCAACAACATTGGCCTTGGTCGACAGGAAATGGCCGATGCGATTGCGGAACAGGTCACGAAGCTGTCATACAGTTCGACATTCACCGACATGTCCAACGAACCCGCGGCCCAGCTGGCGGCCAAGCTGGCCGAACTGGCGCCCGGCGACCTTAATCGCGTACACTTCTCAACCGGTGGCTCGACCGCGGTCGACAGCGCACTGCGCCTGGTGCACTTTTATCAGCAATGCGCGGGCAAGCCGCAAAAGGTCCATGTCATCGCACGTCGACAAGCCTATCATGGATCAACCTATGCCACGATATCGATCGGCTACAAGGAAGCGGACCGGCGGCACGGGTTCCGATACATCGAGGACACCATCCACCACATCTCGGAACCGGATCTTTACCGGGCCCCGAACGGCATGGGAGAAGCGGAGTTCTGCGACCATCTGGTCAAGGAGTTCGAGGACAAGATTGCCGAGATCGGCCCGGACAACGTGGGGGCATTCTTTGCCGAGCCAGTCATGGGCGCGGGAGGCGTATTGGTGCCGCCCGGTGACTATCTCAAGCGGATGCACGAGGTCTGCAAGCGCCACGACATCCTTTACGTATCCGACGAAGTGGTCACCGCATTCGGCCGCCTGGGGCACTGGTTCGCATCCGAGGACGTGTTCGGAATCATCCCCGACATCATTTGCTCGGCAAAGGGGCTGTCATCCGGCTATTTGCCGATTGGTGCAACGATTTACTCGGATCGCATTCACGAGACCATCTCGTCCGGTGATTCTTCGCGCGTCTATACCAGCGGCTTCACCTATGCCGGGCACCCGGTCTGCTGCGTGGCGGCACTGAAGAACATTGAAATCATGGAGCGCGAGAACATTCTCGAACATGCCAGGGAGGTCGGAGACCATTTCGGCGAACGACTCCGCGATCTGGAAGGGATGAAGCTGGTCGGCAACGTGCGCGGTATCGGCTTGATGCGTTGCCTGGAAAATGTCCTTGACCGGACCACCAGGGAGACGCTTCCGGAAGAGGTCGACATCGGCAAACGCATTTCCGACGCGGCGGAATCCCTCGGCGTGCTCGTGCGTCCGATCGGACGGCTGAACGTCATGTCGCCGCCGTTGGTCATCACAAAGTCGGAGATTGACTTCGCCGTTGATCGCCTGGGGAAGGCGATCGAGCAGGTTCACGGCGACCTTGTCAGGGAAGGGTGGACACCAGTCTGACCTTGCGCACCTCCGGCATCGGTCAGCGATCAAGGACCAGCGTGTCCTCCTCCCGCCAGCTGAGCCAGACCTGGTCGCCTACGTCTCCGTTCTCGACGGTTGATCGGGTTTCGTTCTGGACGGTGACAGACATGAGAGGGCCGCTGTCCGGCTGAACACGGATGTGCGAAGTATCACCGTAGTAAGCCCAGTCAACGATGCGGCCCTGAACGATGAGGCTGGAATCGGGTCTGCTTGCGGTCATGCGGATCTTCTCGGGCCTGACCGCCAGCGAAACCTGGCCATGAGCACAACCTGAATGCGGAACCGTCACCTTGCCGAGGTGCGCGACCTCGACCGTGACGCCTTGACCGGAAGCCCCCGTGACCTGGCCGTCGAGGAGGTTCACCTTGCCGATGAAGTCAGCAACAAATCGCGAGTTTGGCGATTCATAAAGCAGCTCGGGGGTCGCGGTCTGCTCCACACGCCCTGCCTGCATCACGGCGATGCGATCAGCCATTGACAGCGCCTCGTCCTGATCGTGGGTGACAATGATGAAAGTGATTCCGATCTCTTCCTGCAGGCGCGTCAATTCAAGCTGCATTTGCTCGCGCAGTTTTGCGTCGAGTGCCGACATCGGCTCGTCAAGAAGCAGCACCTTGGGGCGCTTCACCAGTGCGCGCGCAAGGGCGACACGCTGGCGCTGGCCTCCGGAGAGTTGATCCGGCTTGCGTCCACCCAAGTGGGCCAGCTGGACCAGCTCCAGGACTTCCTCCGCCCTCCGCCGGGTTTCGGCTGCAGGGACTCCGGTCACTTTCAGCCCGTATCCCACATTCGCCAGCACTGTCATGTGCGGGAACACGGCGTAGGACTGGAAGACCATATTTACCGGTCGCTTGTTGGGCGCCATGGCGCTGACGTCCACGCCGTCGATCAGGATCTCCCCCGCAGTTGGCGTCTCGAAACCCGCCAGCATGCGCAGGAGCGTGGTCTTGCCGCAACCGGACGGGCCGAGCACCGCAAAGAACTCGTTTGCCGCAATGTCGATATTGGCATTGTCGACGGCAGTGATTCCACCAAACTTCTTGGTGACGTTGCGAATGGAAATGATGCTCATTGTGCACCTGCATGTTCTGGACGCTGTACCCGCAACATCAGTGCTGCAACGATCAGCGTGATCACCACCAGCACGGTCGAAGCGGCGTTGACCTCTGGCGTCACGCTGAACCGGACCATGGAATAGACCTTGACCGGAAAGGTCACGGTTTCCGGGCCGGACGTGAAAAAGGTGATCACGAAGTCATCAAGCGAAAGCGTGAAGGCCAGCAGTGCACCAGCTACCAGGCCTGGCCGCATGTAGGGAAAGATCACGTGCCGGAACGTCTGCCACTCCGTGGCCCCCAGATCGCGCGACGCTTCTTCCAGTTCGCGATTGAAACCCGCCATACGGGCGCGAACAACGATGGCCACAAAAGGGAAGCTGAAGGCAACATGGGCGACGATGATCGCCGAAAGGTTGAGTGGCCACGGCATTCCCGTCGGCCAGCCGATGCGCGAGAAGAAAGCGAGCATGGCTACCCCCATGCAAATCTCGGGAATCACGATCGGCAGTGCCATGAATCCCTCGTAGGCGCTCTTGAACGGAAATCGGAATCTCCACAGCAGCAATGCCACCATGGCGCCAAGAGTGGTGGCGACGACGGTGTTTATGGCCGCAATGGTCAACGAATTGATGAAGGCCTCGATCAATCCGTCATTGTTCCACGCTCTCTCGTAGTACTTGGTGGTGAAGCCCCTCCAGACGATGTTGCGCTTCGAGTCATTGAAGCTGAATGCCATCATGAGGACCACCGGGGCATAGAGCAGGATGAATACCATGCCGAAGAAGCTCCTCATCCAGACCCGCCCGGCATAGTCCAGCGGGTCGACCCGGCGGCGCAGCCCCCTCATACCCGCGCCTCCGAGTCACGGGTGAGCAGCGCGCGCAGCGCCAGAACACCGAACGTGACATACATCAACAGGAAGCTGAGAGCGGAACCAAACGGCCAGTCATTGGCCGCCTTGAACTGCCGTTCGATGACATTGCCGATCATCGTGGCATTGGTTCCCCCCAGCAAGTCGGCGGTAAGGAACGAACCAAGGCAGGGGATGAACACCAGAATCAGGCCGGAGACGATGCCGGGCATGGTCAGCGGCACTGTCACGCGCAGAAAGGTGGCCATCTGAGAAGCGCCAAGGTCGAGGGATGCTTCAAGCATGGATCGATCCAGTCGTTCGATGGAAGCATACAGCGGCAGCACCATGAAGGGCATGAACACATAGACCAGGCCGGCGACAACGGCGAAGTCGTTGTACAGCAGCTCCAGTGGTTCAAACGGTCCGAACAGCCTGTCGAGCCAGAGCGCGTCGTAAATCCACTCCAGCGTGAAATTCACGTAGCCCCGGGTTCGGAACACCGCGATCAGGGCATAGGTGCGAATGAGAAGATTGATCCAGAATGGCAGAATTACCGCCAGCAGCAGCCACGGCTGCCAGCGCCGCGAGGCGAAGGAAATGACAATGGCGACCGGGTAGGCAATGACCAGGCACAGGATCGTTGCCAGCGCCGAGATCCAGACCGACTTCCAGATGATCACCAGATAGACGGGATCGGCCAGGGCCCGGACGTAATTGGCCAGGGTCCAGGTGATTTCGGTTTCTGTAATGGAGATCTTGCCGTCGATGACCGCCTTTTCGCCGAACGACAGCATCCACACGATGCCAAGCGGCACCAGGAAGAAAAACAGGAGCCAGAAGGAGCCTGGGCTCGCGAGGATCCAGAAGACCCTTTGGTTCTTGCGGAAACTCTCCACGACGGAAGCAGGCTGGGGCGGGCCACCCCGCCCCAATGACGGTCAGGCGGCTTGGACCCGGGTCCAGGCGTCGTTGATGTTCTTCACATGCTCTTCGCCCAGATAGAGCTGGAACTCGCATTTGGCGACGGTTTCATCGGACGGAAAGATCGCCGGGTTTTCGTTGTATTCAGGTCCGAGTTTTGCCTGGGCAGCCGCGTTTGGCGTTGCGTACTGGATATAGTCGGCGATGGCGGCACCGGCGTCTGCATCAAGGATGAAGTTGATGAACGCGTGCGCATTGTCCGGGTGTGGCGCACCCGTCGGCATGCACAGGCAATCCTGCCAGATCAGGCCGCCTTCGTCAGGAACGTAGAACGAAAGGTCGTCGTCATCCGCCATGACTTGCAGGATGTCGCCGTTCCATTCCTGGGCAATGACCACTTCGCCCGATACCAGCAGGTCCTGACCGTTGTCGTCGGCAAAGACCTTGATGTTCTCTTTCTGCGCGATCAGCAACTCTTCTGCCGCCTTGATGTCTGCTGGATCGGTCGAATTCAGCGAATTGCCCAGGTATTTCATGGCATGGCCGAGAACGTTCGCTCCGTCGCCCAGCAGCGAAATCTTGCCCGCGAACTGATCGGAATCGTAGAGATGCTTCCAGGACTTGGTGATGTCCCCGGTCCGTTTCGCATTATAGCCGACACCGATTGTCCCCCACATGTACGGGATTGAGTGCTTGAGGCCCGGATCATAGCTGGCATCGCGGAAATTGGCGCCGAGATTTGACATGTTCGGGATCTTGTCGTGATCCAGCGGCAGAAGCATGCCAGCGACCAGCATGCGTTCCACATAGTCATTGGTCGGGACGATCAGGTCGTAGCCCGGATTGCCTTCCCGCAGCTTGGCGAACAACTCATCGTTGTCGGCAAATAGATCCATCTTGACCTCGATGCCTGTGGCGGCATTGAAGTCGTCCAGCGTGGTCTCGCCGATATAGGTGTCCCAGTTGTAGAAGTTCAGCTTCTTTTCTTCGGCAGCCATCGTGCCTCTCGGCAGGAAGCTCAGCCCGGCCAATGCTGTTGCACTGCCCAAAAGGCTTCGGCGGTTGGGACGGAACTTTGGCGAATAGGTCTTCATGTCTGGTTCCTCCTTTGGCAAAATTTTCTGTCATGCCTGTCATTCCTGTCAAAGATTGCGCAGTCGCCGCTTTTTGACAACCGGAAATTCCGGCGCTGGGCTCCCGAGTCTGCACAGTTTATGCATAAAGAAGTCTTCATAACAATATGATTTTCAGTTATTTATAGGATCAGACCCTTTGTCCCTCCTGTTCGATCGTAAGCCGAGTTGCCGACCGCGCCGACCAAGGTGGCTGACCTGACTGGTAATTCAGTCGGTGACTTGAATCGATTGGCATCGATGACCTTCCAGCGTGGTTGGAATTTCGGTGACTGCTCCGCGCCAGCTGGCATCATGTCGTCGAGATTCAGCTCACTCGTCCGAGTCCCGGGCCGTTCCGTCCCGTCCGGCGGCCGGACGTAAGGGCCAGGCGAATTGACCAACCCAGCGGCTGGGCCTACTTTGGAAGCAGGAGCAGGGAGCGGGACAGTCGGGATCTCGAATTGCGAATGGAGCTCTTGAGGAAAGACCATGACGTCATGCATGCTAACGTGAAATCGACTCTGAACGAGATAAGGTTCGAGATGGCAAGTCGGGATGCGGCACATCGGGAGCGGGATCCAACCGCGCGCTGGAGGCAGCCGAAGATCATCAATGGCGCTATCCCCGTTGCCGAGGCGCTAGGGATCTCCGCGGCCGAATCCGTCGCTGGCGCCAGAATTCCTCGTGCCGTGTTCGCTTCGGTTCGTGGCGGCGCCTGCTGTCGCCCGGTCGGCCACGAAAGGGTGCTCTCCGGCGGGTGCAAGCAGGTGCCTGTGTACCGCCGGACTCGGCAAGCGATGGAGGTCGCACTATGAAATCAGGCATTTTCTCGGGGTTTCTGGCCGTGGCAGCGGCGCTTTTGCTTTCAAGCTGTGCACAATTCGAGCGGGCAGTGGTCGGGAAACCGCAACTCGTGACACAGCCGCTTGCGCCATCCGCAGCAAAGACCGTTGAGGAACTTGACACCACGACCGACGCTGAGCGCGACGCGGCTGCGGCGCGCGGCGCCACAGGGCGGCTTCTCGGTGAAACCGTTGCGTCGCTTGGCGATGCTACCAGGTCGGGTTTCTGGATTGAGACGCCGCTGGCCAAGGCGGAAGGGCCAGGGCGATTGGTATATCCGGCCAATGGAAAGAGCGTCGAAGTCACGTTGATGCCGTCGGGCGGAGGTTCAAGTCGCGTTTCGCTTGCGGCAATGCGGCTCCTGGATGCGCCGCTTGCAGGTCTGCCGACTCTAGAGGTCCACGCGCTTCCGTGAATGTGGCTGCCGTCCCGGTTATTCCACGGTCACGGATTTCGCCAAGTTGCGGGGCTGGTCCACGTCCGTCCCTTTTGCGACTGCAGTGTGATACGCCAGAAGCTGTGCAGGAATGGCATAGAGGATGGGCGCAGTCAGTTCAGGCAAATCCGGCATTTCGATCACTCGCCACAAGCCGTTGCCTGCTTTCCGCCGACCCTTTCTGTCAGTGATCAAGACGATCTTACCGCCCCGTGCCAGCACTTCCTGCATGTTCGAAATGGTCTTGTCGAAGAGTGCCGTTCGTGGGGCCATGACGATCACCGGCACGGACTGGTCTACGAGGGCGATGGGACCGTGCTTCAACTCCCCTGAAGAGTGGCCTTCGGCGTGAATGTAGCTGATTTCCTTCAGCTTCAACGCGCCTTCCATGGCTAACGGGTACATTGCGCCGCGCCCAAGGAACAGGATGTCACGGAACTCGGCCAAAGCGCGGGCCGATTCCTCGATTTGGCTTGAACGGCCCAAGGCCTGCGCAACAAGTCCGGGAAGGGTTTGGAGCGCACGCAAGTGATCGGCAAGCGCACCGGCATCCAATTGCCTGCGGTCACTTCCCGCCTGCAGCGCAAGAACCAGGAGCGCAAAGAGCTGACAGGTGAATGCCTTGGTGGAGGCTACGCCGATTTCGGTCCCGGCATGGATGGGCAGGACAACGTCGGATTCCCGCGCAATCGAGCTTTCCTGCACATTGACGACGGACAGGGTCCGTGCGCGTTCCGTCACATGCCGAAGCGCGGCGAGCGTGTCGGCTGTCTCGCCGGACTGGCTGACGAATATCGCGAGGGTGCCGGGGCCGACAGGGGTGTCGCGGTAGCGAAACTCCGAGGCAACGTCCACCTCGACGGCAACTCCCGCGAGCGACTCGAGCCAGTACTTTGCCGTTTGGCAGGCATAGAAAGCAGTGCCGCAGGCAACCATGACGACCCGGTCAACCTCGGCAAAGTCCGGACACGCATCGGGAAGGAACAACGCGCCGTCCCTGATGTAGTGTTGGGCCGCATCCGCCAGCACGCTCGGCTGCTCGGCAATTTCCTTGGCCATGAAGTGCTGGTAGCCGTCCTTCTCGATCTGGCGCTGATCGATCCGAATCGTGTGGACTTCGCGGTTTGCGCGTCGTCCCTTCGCGTCGCGAACTTCCGCGCCGGCACGCGTGAGAATTGCGCAATCGCCTTCCGCGAGGTAGCTGATCTGGTCAGTCAGCGGGCCGAGCGCGACGGCATCCGAACCGAGGAACATTTCACCGTCGCCGAAGCCGAGCGCGAGCGGCGATCCCTTGCGTGCCGCCACAATCAGATCGTCCTCGCCATCAAAGAGAAATGCCAGCGCGAAGGCGCCCTCAAGACGTGCAATCGTCTTCATGGCCGCGTCAGGAGGCCCGCAACCCTGATCAAGATAACACTGCGCCATGAGCGACACGGTTTCGGTGTCGGTCTCGGTCTCGGTGGCATAGCCGTTGGCGGCGAGTTCCTCGCGAAGTTCCCGGAAATTCTCGATGATCCCGTTATGGACGACCGCAACGCGCCCGGACCTGTGTGGGTGGGCGTTCATCACCGAGGGTGCGCCATGCGTAGCCCAGCGGGTGTGCCCGATGCCGGCCTTTCCTGGCAAGGGGTCGTGAATCAGCATGTCCGAAAGATTGACGAGCTTGCCAACCGCACGGCGGCGGTCCAGCGTGCCCTCGTTCACGGTTGCAATTCCAGCGCTGTCGTATCCCCGGTATTCAAGACGCTTGAGCGCCTCGACCAGGGTTGGCGCCGCCTCGTGGTTGCCCAGGATGCCTACAATGCCGCACATTGCCTCAATCCGACTTGCTCGCGCCCTTGATCGCGCGCAGCCTGGCCAGCAGTTTGGGGGCAAATCCAGCCATGTTCTTTTGCCGACCCCTGGCGATCGCGAGATCGCCGCCGGGAACGTCGCGGGTAATGACTGAACCAGACGCCGTCATCGCTTCGTCGCCGACCGTGACCGGCGCGACCAGCATGGTGTTGGAGCCGATGAAGGCCTTGTCGCCGATTTCGGTCCGGTGCTTGGAGACGCCGTCGTAGTTGCATGTGATGGTTCCCGCGCCGACATTCGTGTCCCGGCCTATCGACGCATCGCCGACATAGGACAAGTGCTTGACTTGGACGCCATTCCCAATTTCGGCCTTCTTGACTTCGACGAAGTTGCCGATGTGGGCATCCTCTCCGAGATTGGTGCCGGGTCGGAGACGCGCATGAGGCCCGACGACGGCGCTGCGGCCGATGTGGCAGCCTTCCAAGTGGCTGAATGCCCGGATGCGTGCCCCGGATTCGATCACGACTCCCGGGCCGAACACGACATTCGGCTCCACCACGACGTCGCGTTGCACGTGAGTGTCGAAGGCAAAGTACACCGTGTCCGGTGAACGAAGCGTCACGCCGCCTGCGAGGGCGGCTTGCCGCGCGCGCGCCTGAAACACGGCTTCGGCACGAGCCAGGTCCGCGCAAGTGTTGATGCCAAGCGCTTCCTCTTCGGTGCAGGTCAAGACCCGGACATCGAGGTCCTCGGCACGGCCCAAGTCGGCGATGTCGGTCAGGTAATGCTCTCCGGACGCGTTGTCCCTGCCTGCTGCATTGGCGAGTCGAAGGAGCGTACCTGTCTCGGCCAGCACCAGCCCCGCGTTGCAAAGCGTTGTTGCCCGCACCGCGTCATCGGCGTCTTTCCACTCGACGATCCTGAGCAATGATGCTCCTTCCGCCACGATGCGCCCGTAGCGTCCGGGGTCCGACGCCTCAAATCCGAGAAACGCAATGTCTGCGCCGTCCGCTCTGGCCTTGCTCAAGGCCGTGAGCGTTTCGGGGCGAATGAAAGGCGTGTCGCCGAGAAGCACCAGCGTGTCTCCGCCCCTGCCTTCCAGCTCGGGTGCCGCCATCGTGACGGCATGCGCCGTCCCGCGCTGCTCGGATTGTTCGACGATCCTGATCCTTTCGTCGATTTTCAACGCTTCCTTGCTGACGGCGTCTCCACTTCGACCAACCACGAGGACACGCTCGCCATCAAGCGCCTTTGCGGACGCAAGCACATGCGCAAGGATTGGGGCACCAGCGATTTCATGCAGCACCTTCGGTCCATCGGACAGCATCCGCGCACCTTCTCCCGCGGCAAGAACGATCAGGTGGGTTGGCATCTGCTCTTTCCTTTTTTGTTGCGACCTTTTAGCCGCGAGGGCGAACGCCCGAAAGGTTGGGGCCATCAACTTGTGTTGCCGCAAGTTACATCTACGGCGGGGACTTGCCGAAGGAGGGACGCATGAAGTGCGTGATTTTCGATCTGGATGGAACGCTGGCTGATACCAGCGCCGACCTGATCGAAGCTGCAAATGCCTGCTTTCGGGCACGCGGCCTCGGTGACCTCCTTGACGAGGCCGAGGACCGGCTGACGGCCTTTCACGGCGGGCGGGCGATGCTGAGGCTGGGATTTTCCCGGTCGGGCAAGGATGACGAGGAGGTTGTGGAGCACGCGTTCCCGGAGTTCCTAAACCGATATCAGGAGTGCATCGATGTCAGGACCGTTCTGTACCCGGACGCGGCGGCGGCGGTCGATGCGTTGCGTGACGCGGATTACCGGGTCGGCATTTGCACGAACAAGCCCGAGGCGCAGGCTGATCTCCTTCTCCGTCGGCTGGGCGTGCGAAACCGGTTTGCATCGCTTGTCGGCGCCGATACGTTGCCCGTGCGAAAGCCTGATCCAAAGGCCTTCTACGAAGCCGTGATCCGGGCATCCGGCGATCCGGCGCGATCCATGCTGGTTGGAGACACGGAAACCGATGTCAGGACGGCTCGGGCGGCCGGCGTTCCGGTTGCGATCGTGTCATTCGGGCCCGAGGGTGAGGGCGTGGCCCGGCTGGAGCCGGATGCGCTCTTGCCTGACTTCGAAGCGCTCGGCAGGATCGTGGCCGAACTGATCGGGTAGTCGACATGGTGCATCGTTTCGAGGGCAGCTTCACGCAACAAGAGCCGATTCCGGAGGCGGCGGTGGATGCCGCGACCGAGGTCCTGAGGCATGGAAGGCTGCACAGATACAATCTGGCTGAGAGAGAGGTCGGAGAGGCTTCGCTTCTGGAGCGCGACTTTGCGGCGTTTACAGGGGCACGTTACGTTCTGGCAACGACTTCGGGAGGTTACGCGCTTGCGACGGCGCTGCGGGCTCACGGTGTGCGACCGGGAGACGCCGTCCTGAGCAATGCCTTCACGCTGGCGCCGGTGCCGGGCGCGATTGCGAGCGTGGGCGCGCGCGTGGTCTTCGTGGAGACGACGGAGTCTCTGACGATCGACTTCGTTCACCTCGATGAAATGGCAGAGAAGTCCGGTGCGCGGGTTTTGATGCTGAGTCACATGCGAGGCCATCAACCTGACATGGACCGGGTCATGCACATTGCGCGAGATCGGGGCTTCGTGGTCATCGAGGATTGCGCCCACACGATGGGTGGTTCCTGGCGAGGCGTGGTTTCAGGGCGGCACGGCGGCAGCGCGTGTTACAGCACTCAAACCTACAAGCACATCAATTCCGGCGAAGGCGGGTTCCTGGCAACGGACGATCCGGACGTGGCGGCACGCGCCACGCTGCTGTCAGGGAGCTACATGCTTTATGAGCGGCATGGCGCCGGTCCCAACACGGACGTTTTCGAGGACATGCGGAATTCCACGCCGAACATCTCGGGACGCATGGACAATCTGCGGGCGGCCATCCTGCGTCCCCAGCTGGCTGCGCTTCCTGAGCGCGTGAGGCGCTGGGCGGGCCTGCATGACGCGATGGAAGACGGCCTGCGCGACCTGCGCGGCCTTAGCCTGATCGAACGGCACCAGGACCTGATGCGGGTCGGGTCGTCGTTCCAGTTTCGGCTGCCGGATCATGAAGCGAACGAGATCGAGAACCTGGTGGAGAGGTGCGCGCGCCGCGGAGTAGAATTGAAATGGTTTGGCGCTGCACGGGCACACGGGTTCACGTCTACCTATCGCCATTGGGCCTATGCAGACGCCCCTGAGTTGCCGCAAACCGACCAGGTGATGGCCGGGCTTCTGGACATGCGTCTGCCTCTAACGTTTTCGAGGGGGGATTGCGAGACCATCGCCGGAATAATTCGCGAAGAGGTCACCGGAATGCGTGGCTGAACTCCCTTCGGTTGCAGTCTTGTGGCGGTCTACTTGGCGCTCGTCCTTGGGCAGCGTGACGTCCGTCACGCTTGACGCACCGATTCGGCACAGCTAGGTAAATGAACGTTCGTTCATTTCCGGGGAGCCCAGATGTTCGACGCATCCATGCGATTCGATCTCGGCGAGGACATAGACGCGCTGCGCGATGCCGTGCAGCGCTGGGCCCAGGAACGGGTCCGGCCCATGGCGGCAGAAATTGATCGCTCGAACGCCTTTCCGCCGGAGCTATGGCGGGAAATGGGTGATCTGGCAATGGCATTTCCTTAAGGATTCGGCGTCATTTCCTTAAGGAGTCGTGCCTTTCCGTTGCAGGCGGCCCCTGCCTTTTCGGGGTTTTTCGGCCTTCAGGCTGCGGCCTTGCGCCTTCGGTGCCACTTGCTGACCGGCTT
>JAJEGW010000122.1 GCA_022819605.1 Silicimonas sp.
CTGCCGTCAGCATGTTGGCGAGGTAGCGCAGCGGGATGCGGAGATTCCGCACGTCAGGCATCGCGCCTTCCACGCCGATCGCGCCTGCCTCGGCCGCATTCTGAATCGGTGAAAGCGGCGGGATGTACCAGACCATTGGCAATGTCCGGTACTCGGGATGCAGTGGAAACGCGACTTTCCATTCCATCGCCATTTTCCAGATCGGGCTTTCCTGCGCGGCCTTTATCCAGTCGCCGGGAATGCCGTCGGCTCGAGCCGTTTCCACGATTTCCGGGTCCTGCGGATCAAGGAATATCCCCAGCTGTGCATCGTACAGATCCTTCGTGTCAGCCACGTTCGCAGCTTCCTCGATCCTGTCGGCATCGTAGAGCATCACGCCGATGTAACGGATGCGGCCCACGCAGGTTTCCGAGCATACGGTGGGATTGCCGCTCTCGATCCGCGGGTAGCAAAGAGTGCACTTTTCGGACTTTCCGGTTGACCAGTTGTAATAGACCTTCTTGTAAGGACAGCCAGAGACGCACATTCTCCAGCCCCGGCACTTTTCCTGGTCGATCAAGACGATTCCGTCCTCCTCGCGCTTGTAGATCGCTCCGGAGGGGCATGATGCGGCACAGGACGGGTTCAGGCAGTGTTCGCAGAGGCGCGGGAGATACATCATGAAAGAGTTCTCGTATTCCCCGTAGATCTCCTTTTGCACGCCTTCGAAGTTGTAGTCCTGACTGCGCTTGGAAAATTCCCCGCCCAGGATTTCCTCCCAGTTCGGGCCCTTCTCGATTTTCTCGATCCGTTTCCCGGTAATCTGAGAGCGGGCACGTGCCGTCGGAAACGCCTCCGATTCCGGCGCCGACTGAAGGTGGTCGTAATCAAAGTCGAACGGCTCGTAGTAGTCGTCGATTTCCGGAAGGTCCGGATTTGCGAAGATGTTTGCCAGGATTCGCCACTTGGACCCTTGCCTTGGCTGGAGCTTGCCGGAACGTGTCCTCTCCCAGCCGCCCTTCCAGCGCGCCTGGTTCTCCCAGTCGGTCGGGTAGCCGGTACCCGGTTTTGTTTCGACGTTGTTGAACCACGCGTATTCCACGCCGTCGCGGCTCGTCCAGACGTTCTTGCAGGTGACGGAGCAGGTGTGACATCCGATGCACTTGTCTAGGTTCAACACCATGCCGATTTGCGCACGTACTCTCATTCTGCTGCCTCCTTCGTCTTTGCTTCACCGTCGAGCCAGTCAACCTTTCGCATCTTGCGAACAATGACGAACTCGTCCCGGTTCGAGCCTACTGTGCCGTAGTAGTTGAATCCGTAGGACTGCTGCGCGTAGCCGCCAATCATGTGAGTCGGCTTCAGCACCGCCCGCGTAACTGAGTTGTGGATGCCGCCACGCTTGCCAGTTCGCTCGGAACCGGGCGTGTTCACGATCTTCTCCTGCGCATGATACATGAACGTCGTACCGTCCTTGATCCGCTGGGACACGACCGCGCGGGCCGTCAGGGCGCCGTTTGCGTTGTAGAGCTCGACCCAGTCGTTATCGACAATTCCGGCTTCGGTTGCATCGTTCTCGGAGATCCAGATCACAGGCCCTCCTCGATTAAGCGTCAGCATCAGCAGGTTGTCGGAATACGTGGAGTGGATGCCCCATTTCTGGTGCGGCGTTATGAAGTTCAGGACGACGTGCGGCGACCCGTCCCTGGCATCCAAGTTGATCTCCTTCGTGATCGACTTGAGATCGACCGGAGGACGATAGGACATCAGTCCTTCGCCGAAGGCTCGCATCCACAGATGATCCTGATACAATTGCTGACGGCCAGTCAGCGTGCGCCATGGAATCAACTCGTGAACGTTGGTGTAGCCGGCATTGTAGCAGACATCTTCACTCTCCAAGCCGGACCAAGTCGGTGACGAGATGATCTTCCTTGGCTGCGCGGCAATGTCGTGGAAGCGGATCTTCTCGTCTTCCTTTGGCCGTGCCAGGTGTTCAAGTTCACGACCAGTGGTCTTGCTGAGCGCTTCCCATGCCTTGACCGCAACCTCGCCATTCGATTCAGGCGCGAGCATCAACACGACCTCGCTCGCGTCGATGTCCGTGATGATCTTCGGGCAGCCCTTTGCCGGCCCATCCTCCCACACGCCGTTCAACTCGCGCAGGTGCTGGACCTCTTGTCCCGTTTCCCAGGAAATTCCCTTCCCGCCGTTACCGATCTTGTCCATGAGAGGCCCAAGGGCGCAGAACCTGTCGCCGATTGCAGTGTAGTCTCGTTCAACCGCAACGAAGTTCGGTGCCGTCTTGCCCGGGATAAGGTCGCATTCCCCCTTCTTCCAGTCCCTCACCTGGTCCTGGGCAATCTCGGCGGGCGTGTCATGCAGGATCGGCAACGCAACGATGTCGGTTTCGACACCGAGGATCTCCGGCGCGACCTCCTGGAACTTGCAGGCAATGGCCTTGAAAATTTCCCAGTCGGACTTGCTTTCATACGCGGGATCCACGGCGGCCTGCAGCGGATGGATGAATGGATGCATGTCCGAAGTGTTGAGGTCGTTCTTCTCGTACCAACTGGCCGTCGGCAGCACGACATCGGAATAGACGGCCGTGGTGGACATCCGAAAGTCAATGCAGACGAGAAGATCGAGCTTCCCGCGAGGCGCCTCCTCGTGCCACTTCGCTTCTTTCGGCCGTTCACGCCCTTCCTCTCCCAGGTCACGGCCAAGAACGCCGTGATCGGTCCCGAGAAGGTGTTTGAGGAAATACTCGTGTCCCTTGCCGGACGAGCCAAGAAGATTCGACCGCCAGACGAAGAGATTGCGCGGCCAGTTCTCGGGCGCGTCCGGATCCTCGCAAGACATGTTCAGCTTGCCGGACTTCAATTGCTCGGCCACGTAGCCTGGAATCTCCTTGCCCGCCTCCTTCGCAGATTTGGCAACCGCAAGCGGGTTCGTGCGGAGCTGCGGCGCGGATGGCAGCCATCCCATCCGTTCGGCGCGAATGTTGTAGTCGATCATGCTGATGTCCCAGTCGCCTTCCGGCGCGGTCGGAGACAGGATTTCGTCTGTCGTCAGCGTCTCGTAACGCCATTGGTCGGTATGTGCATACCAGGCGGACGTCGAATTCATGTGCCGGGGCGGGCGGGCCCAGTCGAGCGCAAACGCAAGAGGCAGCCAGCCAGTCTGCGGTCGCAGCTTTTCCTGCCCAACGTAATGCGCCCAGCCGCCGCCCGACTGACCTACGCAACCGCACATCACCAGCATGTTGATGACTCCGCGGTAGTTCATGTCCATGTGATACCAATGGTTCATTGCCGCACCGATGATGATCATCGACTTGCCCCGGGTCTTCTCCGCGCTGTACGCGAATTCGCGAGCGACATGGACGATCTTGTCGGCGGACACGCCCGTGATCCTCTCGGCCCAGGCAGGCGTACCCGGCACCTCCTTGTCGTAGGTGTCCGACACCCAGTCGCCGCCGAGCCCCCGGTCGAGGCCATAGTTGGCGCAGAAGAGATCGAAGACGGTAGCAACAGCCGTTTCGCCCTCAACGGTCTTGATGCGCCTGATCGGCACGTTTCTCGTCAGGACATTTGGGCGGTCGTCACCGGTCGCGAAGGCCGGGCTTGCATCCGCGCCGAAATACGGAAAGTCGACGCCCGCCACCTCGTCATGACAATCGTCGAGAATCAGCGACATCATGAGCGAGACGTCCGAACCGGAAGCCCTTTCCTCCAGGTTCCATTCACCGTGCTCGCCCCAGCGGTAGCCGATGGAACCATTTGGCGAGACAAGCGTCCCGGAACTCTCGTCTATCGCGACGGTCTTCCACTCGGGGTTGTTGTCCTCGCCAAGTGCGCCATCTAGGTCTGCGGCCCGCAGGAAGCGACCCGGGACGAGCTTGCCGTCCCTTTCGTCGAGCCTCACGAGCATCGGAAAGTCAGAATACTTGCGACAGTAGTCCTCGAAGTACTCTGCTTGCCGGTCGAGGTGGAACTCGCGCAGGATGACATGGCCGAACGCCATGGCCAGCGCGGCATCGGTGCCCTGCTTCACGTTCAGCCAGACGTCACCGAACTTTGCGGCTTCGGAGTAGTCGGGGCAGATCACGGCGGACTTGGCGCCGCGATAGCGTGCTTCCGTGTAGAAATGTGCATCCGGAGTCCGGGTCTGCGGCACGTTTGATCCCCACAGGATCAGGTAGGCGGCGTTGTACCAGTCCGCGCTTTCTGGCACGTCTGTCTGTTCGCCCCAGGTCATTGGTGATGCCGGGGGCAGGTCGCAATACCAGTCGTAAAACGACATGCAGACCCCGCCCAGCAAGCTGAGGTAGCGTGAGCCGGCGGCATAGGAGATCATCGACATCGCGGGGATCGGCGAAAAGCCAAAGACCCGGTCTGGACCGTAGGTCTTGACGGTGCAGGCATTGGCGGCCGCGATGATCTCGGTTGCCTCGTCCCAAGATGCGCGAACGAAGCCGCCCTTGCCGCGAGTCGCGACGTAGGAGGAGCGAAGCTCCGGATCGCTCTGCATCCTGGTCCAGGCCTCAACAGGCGTCATTGTCGCGCGCAGCTCTCGCCATGCCTTCATGAGCCGTCCCCGCACGAGCGGATGCTTCACCCTGTTGGCGCTGTATAGGTACCAGCTGTAGGAGGCGCCCCGTGCACAGCCGCGCGGTTCATGATTCGGCAGGTCAGGCCTCGTGCGCGGGTAGTCGGTGTGCTGGGTCTCCCAGGTGACGATCCCGGACTTCACGTAGATTTTCCACGAGCAGGAGCCGGTGCAGTTCACGCCATGCGTCGAGCGGACAACCTTGTCATGCCGCCAACGGTTTCTGTAGACGTCTTCCCAGTCGCGACTCTCGCGGGTCACTTGACCGTGGCCGTCCGAGAATTGCTCAAGTTCCTTTGGCTGCAAGAAGTTCATTCTGTCGAGCAAGTGGCTCATGTCATTTCTCCTGAGGTCATCCTTGCGTGATCATGCGTCGCATTTGCCTGCTGCTCAGCATGGGACCGGTGCATTCTTGCGCGTGTAAAAGACCCACGTGATTACAACGCAAACCACGTAAAAGATCAGGAAACACCAAAGCGCTGCCGCTGGCCCTCCTGTTATGCTGATCGACGTGCCGTAGGCCTTGGGGATGAAAAAGGCTCCATAGGCGGCGATCGCGCTTGTGAACGCGATTATGGCCGCGCCTTCCATCTCGGCTTGCCGATGTGTTTCGACCTCGCCGATGTCCGGATGGAGCCGGGGGATCTCCAGCCGCATGATCGACGGGATCATCTGAAAGGTCGAAGCGTTGCCGACGCCAGTCAGGAAGAAAAGGGCCATGAAGCAGAAGAAAAAGCCCCAGAAGTTTCCGCCTCCACCTTCCTGCGGCAGGAACTGAAGGACGCCAAAGACCGCAAGGGCCATCCCGAGAAACACCCAGAAAGTCACGCGACCGCCGCCGAACCTGTCAGAGATCCATCCTGTCGCAGCACGGCTAAGTGCGCCGACGAGCGGTCCGAGAAACGCGTACTGAAGAACATTCACCTCGGGGAACTGCGTCTTCATCAATAGCGGGAAACCTGCGGAATAGCCGATGAAGCTCCCAAATGTCCCGGTGTAAAGGATGCACATGATCCAGTTGTGCTTGCGCTCGAGGATGGTCAGCTGGTTCGACAGCGAAGCCTTGGCATCCGCGATGTCGTTCATCCCAAACCAGGCTGCGATGAAAGAGACAACGATGAACGGCACCCAAACGAATCCAGCGTTCTGCAGCCAGAGCCGGCTGCCGTCGGCCAGTTCCTGGGGCCCGCCGCCAATTGCGCCGAACACTCCGATCGTGATGACGATCGGCACGACGAACTGCATGACAGACACCCCCAGATTGCCCAGTCCTGCGTTCAAGGCGAGTGCATTTCCTTTCGTGTTCTTTGGAAAGAAATAGGCAATGTTTGCCATCGACGACGCAAAGTTCCCGCCGCCAAATCCGCAAAGCAGGGCCAGGGCCAGGAAAACGAGATAGCTCGTGTCGGGATTCTGAACGGCCACGCCGATGCCTATGGCAGGCAGAAGAAGCGATGCGGTAGACATCGTTGTCCAGAGCCTTCCGCCGAAGATCGGGATCATGAAGCTGTAGAAGATTCGAAGTGTCGCCCCTGACAGCCCAGGAAGCGCGGCAAGCCAGAACAGCTGATCGGTCGTGTACTCGAATCCAATGGCAGGAAGCCTGGCAACCACTACCGACCAGACCATCCATACCGAGAAAGCAAGAAGAAGGCACGGAATCGAGATCCAAAGATTTCGGGTTGCGATGGCGTGACCCCTCTCCTTCCAGAAGGTCTCGTCCTCGGGACGCCAGTCCACCAGCGTGCGACCTTTCTGCCCCGCTTCGTTGTCCTTGAACGTCATGTGCTCGGTCCTTTCGGCTGTGCTTGAGTGGCCGGGCCGTCAAACTGGCGGCCCGACCCTTTGCCAGATCAATGGCCGGCCGGAGCCGGATGCGGCTCGTGCGGAACATCTGAGAGGTAGATCTCTTCGGCCAGCGCCGGGTGGCGGACGCGCTCCATCCGGCGGATGGCGACGTGCATCCAGACCGTTGACACGAGGACAATCCCGAATAGCAGCATGTACGGGGCGGTCCAGACACCCGTGGTATCCAGCAGAATGCCGAACGCGATGGGCAGGACGAAGCCGCCGAGCCCACCGATCATCCCAACCAGACCGCCGACCGAGACGACTTGGTGAGGGTTGTAGACCGGGATGTGCTTGTATACAGCAGCCTTCCCGAGGCTCATGAGAAAGCCGAGGACCACTGTCAGTGCGACGAAAAAGCCCGCGCTCAAGCCAAAGTTGAACTCGATCGGGCCAGCGATGCCCTGCACAACATAGGTTGTCTGGGGATAGCTCATGACGAAAAGGATCAGGAGCGAACCGATGAAGGTCAGGTACATCACGAACCGGGCGCCCCAAATGTCCGTCATCCATCCGCCGAGGGCGCGGAATACTGATCCCGGAAGCGAGTAAAGACCGGCAAATACGCCTGCTACCGTGAGCTCAAGTCCATAAGCACCGACGTAATAGCGCGGCAGGAAGCTTGCCAATGCCACGAATGCGCCGAACACGAAGAAGTAGTAGGTGGCAAAGCGCCAAACCTGGATGTTCTTCAGCGGCTCGAGCTGCGAGCCTGCCGACACCGGTCGCCGGCCGGTACGCCTTCGCTCCTCCTGAACCGGGTCGGTCTTCGCAAATGCGTAGAAGAGCACGGCCGTGATCGCCAATGCAATGGCGTAGATCCGCGCCGTGCCCTCCCAGCCAAGCGCGACCACGAGGAACGGAGCCGCAAAGTTCGTGACGGCGGCACCTACGTTGCCGGCTCCGAAGATGCCAAGCGCCGTGCCTTGGTGCTCCTTGTCGAACCAGCGAGAAGTGTAGGCCACGCCAACGATGAAGGATCCGCCAGCAAGACCAAGTCCGAGAGCTGCCAGCAGGAACACCTCGTAGGTCTGCACGCTGGTCAGCAGCCAGACAGCAACTGCGGTGATCAGCATCTGCAGTGGAAACATGATTCGGCCACCGAACTGCTCTGTCCAGACGCCAAGGAAAATGCGGCTTATCGAGCCGGTCAGCACGGGTGTTGCGACCAGCAACCCGAATTGCGTGTCGTTGAGGCCAAGATCTTGCTTTATCTTGACCCCGATGATCGAAAATATCGTCCAGACCGCAAAGCAGACCGTGAATGCGAAAGTGCTCAGTCCTAGCGCACGGTATTGATCTGAAAGCGGAATTTCGTGTTGTGCCTGCATTTGTTGCTCCTCCGGCGCTCGCGTAAAGGCCAAGCACCCATGGCGGGTTCGCGGCGGAGTGTGCAGGTATCGGGAACGCTGATGACTTGATTCAGATCAAGAAAACAGGAACGGCATCGTAAAATAAATGCGTTGCCAAAATTCTTCATGTTGCGGACAATGATCCGTCAAGGTGAACTTGGACACAAGACAATCGTGCACTTGAAATCCGTCAAGTGCGTGCGCTCATCGTGGAAGGGTTTTCAATGGCGCGCTTAGGCATGCCCGAATCGGACTACCCTGACATTCGCGAATTGCATCTGTTTTCGGAAATGGCAGATGAGCAGTTCATGGCGCTCATGCGCGGCGCCTACGTTCAGAACTTTCCGCCGCGCATAGAACTGATCACCGAGGGTGATTCCAGTGATTTCCTGCACATTGTAATCTCCGGTTCCGTTGATCTGTTCTCGACGTGGAATGGACGCGAGACAAGCATGGCAACCGTCTATCCAGTCTCCACCTTCATTCTCGCTGCAACGATCCGGGACGCCCCTTACCTGATGTCGGCGAGAACTCTCGAAAAGAGCCGTATCGCACTGATCCCCAGTCAGGATGTCAGAGCCGTTTTTGATGTAGACCAGGGCTTTGCACGCGCCATCGTGACGGAGCTTGCGCAATGTTACCGCTCGGTCATCAAGGCGCAAAAAGACCTCAAGCTCAGGACTTCACTAGAGCGGCTTGCAAATTACCTGCTGCTGCAACAAAGGCACTCAGGTGACGCGGCAGAATTCGACCTTCGGTTCGAGAAGCGTCGGCTTGCGTCCATGCTCGGCATGACTCCTGAAAACCTGAGTCGGGCATTCAAGGCCTTGCGCCACTATGGCGTGGCCATCGACGGCAACCGCATTAGAATTGCCGACATTGAGGATCTCAAGCGCTTCGCGAAGCCCGACCCTCTTATCGATGACCCTTCGACCTGACGAGCGGCCTTGCGCGTCACCTCGCGATGCCATGTCGCATTCATGGTTCGGAGGCTGCATGTCATAGCTCACCGCGACACCCAAGGAATTCCGGATTCGCCGAATTCCTCACGGTTCGCTGATAGTGCCGCCACAGACAGGCTTTGCTGCCCCCGTTGTTCCCGGAGCGGATGTCGGCAATCTCATGCGGACGCGTGCCGCGAGATAGGCGAATGCCTGCGCTTCCAGCATGTCGCCATCCATCCCGACTTTCTCTACCGGCAGGACAGGGCAATCGAGCGCTTCAGATACCAGCGCCATGAGACCAGAGTTCTTGCGTCCCCCGCCCGACACGAGAACTCGCGTGGGCGCACTCGGGCAGTGAGTCAGTCCAATGGCGATCGCCTGTGCCACACCGGCAGCGAGGGTTGCTGCTGCATCGTCGGGCGAGCACTCATCCACCTCCGAAAGCCATCCAGAAAACGCATTTCTGTCCAAAGACTTCGGAGGTCTTCTTGAGAAGAATCCCTGGTCTCCAATCAAGCGCTGAAGGATGTCCGCATTGACTCTGCCCTCCCGAGTCAATCGACCATCCTGATCCATTGGAACATTGAGCCGGGCTTGGCAGAGGTCGTTGATCGGCGCATTGCCCGGCCCAGTGTCAAATGCAAGGCAAGCTCCCGGAAACTCGGGGGAATCCCGCGAAGGGTCCAGCCATGTGAGATTCGCAACGCCCCCGATGTTGAGGAAGACGACCGGCACGGAAAATCCAAGCATTCGGGCGAGCGCAAAGTGATAGAACGGCGCCAGAGGTGCACCCTGCCCTCCCTGCCGCATGTCTTCCGAGCGGAAGTCCCAAACCACAGGCACACCGAGAGCGTGTGCCAGTGACCGGCCGTCGCCAATTTGACGCGTTCGTCCCTTTGCGGGAAGATGGAGTGTTGTCTGCCCGTGGAATCCGATCAGTTCGGCATCCTTGAACCGGGAAAGAAGCTCGACATGCGCAGCCTCGACCAAGGCGGCGGCAGCATCGACCTCGCTCCCGTCTTCATGCCCCAAGGCAGAACGCAGAATCTCCCGTTCGGCCGGGGCATAGGATCGATATCCCGTCCTTCCGATTTCCAGGACACGCGTCCCGTCGGTGCGGATCATTGCAGCATCCACGCCATCCAGCGATGTGCCCGACATCGTGCCAGCCACCCAAAGCGAGCCATCCTCAGCCATGGCGTTTGCGTTGCCGTCGGGGCACGTATAGAAGTCGTCGCCGCATAGGCGTGAGAATATACGGAACGGCGATGACCTATCACCCTAAATCGGAATTTCTTGCCACCGTGAAATCACGCGGATTTCTGGCCGATTGCACCGATCTTTCCGCGCTCGACGAACAGATGCGCAAAGGATCCGTCACGGGCTATATCGGTTTCGACCTGACGGCCACGTCGCTCCACATCGGGAATCTCGTTCAGATCATGCTCCTGCGGTGGATGCAGAAGACAGGCCACAGGCCGATCACGCTGATGGGCGGAGGCACGACCAAGGTCGGCGATCCTTCGGGCAAGGACGAGATGCGCAAAATGCTGCCCGTCGAGAAGATTCGGGAAAACGCCGAGGGCATTCGCAGGGTTTTCTTGCGGTACATTTCCTACGGCGACGGTCCCACGGATTCGCCGCTCGTGGACAACTCGGAATGGCTCGACGGCCTGGGATACATCAGTTTCCTGAGAGACATCGGGAAGCACTTCACGATCAACCGGCTCCTGGCATTCGAAAGCGTGAAGTCTCGCCTTGATCGGGAGCAGGCGCTTTCCTTCATCGAATTCAACTACATGCTGCTTCAGGCTTACGACTTTCTCGAGTTGTACCGGCGCTTTGGATGCACGCTGCAGATGGGCGGTTCAGACCAGTGGGGCAATATCGTCTCGGGCACCGACCTGATCAGGCGTGTGGAAGGGGCCGACGCTTTCGGCCTCACGACTCCGCTCGTGACCCGTGCCGACGGCCGAAAGATGGGCAAGTCCGCGGAGGGTGCCGTCTGGCTGAACGAGGAAATGATGTCGGGCTACGAGTTCTGGCAGTGGTGGCGGAACGTGCCAGACGAAGATGTCGGAAAGTTCCTGAGGATGTTCACGGAACTGCCCGTCGACGAGTGCGAAAGGCTCGGAGCGCTCGGCGGCTCGGAAGTTAACGAGGCGAAGATTCGGTTGGCAAACGAAGTGACCACGCTTTGCCGGGGATCCGATGCGGCTCGTGCAGCGGAGGAGACTGCGCGGGAAGTCTTCGAGAAGGGCGGCGTGGGTGATGACCTGCCCACGCTGGAACTGGCGCGCGAAGACGTTGGCGACGGAATTTCCGCCGCGCAGCTCATCGTGCGTTCAGGTCTCGCCAAATCCGGCAAGGAGGCCAAGCGACTCATCGCTGAGAACGGGGCACGGGTCGACGACAAGCCGCTGACCGATGCAGGACAGATGTTTGACTTTGCTGCACTGAGTTCACCCGTCAAACTCTCGGCTGGAAAAAAGCGACACGCTCTCGTCAAGCTTCAGGAATAGGTCCTGCATCCGGGCGGGCGCCACTGCGCCGCACTTTTCAGGAAGGGGGGGGTAGCTCGGCGGATTGCGGAGGAACCGGAGCGGTTCCGGCGAAATGGCAAACAGTTGCGTCAAATTGTTCACGCCCTTCGGCGCCCGCTCTTCGAGACTTGTGTAGTTTTGCCCTGTGGTCATTGACTTGCAATTGCCAAAATCCGCGAATGGGACTGGACAGACGCATTGGACCATCTTCGACCGGCAATGCTAGCCAGGCATTCCATGCCTTGATCGGGTTCATCCCCCTTCCCACCTGTCAAGAAAGGCGTGGCCGGCCACAGGCACAGCGCTGGTCGGTTCCAGGAATTGCCGTGACCCTCCGTATCCGGAGATCACGCCCGGCTCGCTGGTCGACAGCACGGACGGGCGTTCGCCGAAGATTCCCTTGCAGGCGTCCTGAGAGTAGCCATTGATCCGCGGTTGTCCACATCAGCAAGAGTGGCCCAAGCGGACCATGGGGCGCTTTCGAGCGGCAGCGCCAGAAAGGAGTCACCCAGAACCTGGCATGGCCTCCCCGTCGTCCCGGCGCAGTGGGTCGGGACCGAAGCGGTTAGCACCATCAGTGCCGCGCCTGCATGCGAAAACCAGAAAGATGAGGAACCCGATTATCGGGATCAGAGAAATCAGAATCCACCATCCGGAACGGTCGATATCATGCAGGCGGCGTACCGCGACGGAAATCGTGGGCAGAACGAGAGCGAGGCCAACGAGGATCTGAATCGGGCCATCACCTTCGATGCCGGACGTCAGACCCAGCAGATTGTCCAAGATCGCGGCGGCCACGGAACTCAGCCCGGCGAACAAGACGAACCACCAATATTCAGAGCGCTGGGCGCGGCCGGAAAACGTGACGTAGTTGGACAGGCATTTTTGCACGGCGACGGCGAAGGGCATCTGCATGGTGCGTGTTCCTTATGTCTGAGCGCACAATCGCATCACATCGCATTGCCGGGAAGTCAAGCGCTGGCAGGCGAAACAAGAGCGCGGGCAAGGCACTCTCGTTCCGGAGGGACGCCGACGGGAATTCGGCTCTTCGGGTCGTCTCGGAGCATCCGAGTATGTTCCCGATCCACATGCCGGTCGTGCCGTCGAAACCGTTGCTCGGGCAGGGAACATGACGGCACTCGCCACCGTCGTCGGGATGAGCCGCGTCGGCTCGAACAAGGCCCTGCCGGGAGAAGGGCATCCCGCGCTCGTCACCGTCCTGAAGGTTGCCAGGATCCTCGATCTCAACGTTGCGTTCGGGCCGCCGGCGACCAAATTGACTGGGTGAACATGACCGTGGAACTGACGGTCCTTGATCCGGCAGAATCCTCTCCCGCATGCATCGCCATCGATCATGCACGCGCTCGCAGGCGTGACTTCAGTTTGCCGTCACGTACTTCACGCACGAAGGCGAGTTGGCAGGCGTCTTTACTGACAGGCGCTAATTCCTTATATAATCACTCAGTCAATTGGGGCAGCAGTGAGGCAGCCATGACAGTTGAGCCGACCGAACAGCTTGAGGGTACGCCGCTGATTGCGCCCTCGTCCACTGACCATCCGCTCTACGATTCGATCGTGACGGCATGCCGGTCTGTGTACGATCCGGAAATTCCGGTGAACATCTATGATCTTGGCTTGATTTACACGATCGACATTTCTGACGACGGAGCCGTAACGGTCCTGATGAGCCTGACCGCGCCGGGATGTCCGGTTGCCGGAGAGATGCCAGGATGGGTTGCCGAGGCCGTCGAGCCCCTGCCCGGCGTCAGGCAGGTCGATGTGACTCTCACGTGGGATCCGCCCTGGGGCATGGAAATGATGTCCGACGAAGCTCGGCTCGAGCTGGGATTCATGTGATGTTCGGAGTTCCTGGAAAAGCGGCCGTGACAATGACCTCGGCGGCAGTTGGCCAGATCACGAAGCTCATGGAACGCGATGGCCGCGCCGGACTTCGAATTGGCGTGAAGAAGGGCGGCTGCGCGGGCATGGAATACACCATGGACTATGCTGATGACGTGGATCCGCTGGACGAATTGGTCGAGCAGGATGGTGCTCGCGTCATGATTGCACCGATGGCGCAGATGTTCCTCTTCGGGACTGAGATCGACTACGAAAATTCGCTGCTCGAGTCGGGTTTCAAATTCAGAAATCCGAACGTTGAAGACGCCTGCGGCTGCGGCGAATCCATCAAGTTCAAAGACATCGACCAGCTATCGGCCGAACGGGAAACCGGGTCGAAGGAGTGAGTCATCATCTCATGACTTTCGCGAAGATCGGCGTTGCATGATGCGTAGATTGGCGGCCGGCAACTGGAAGATGAACGGAACGGCGGAGAGTTTGGGCGAAGCCCAGGCCCTCGCCTCCGATTTTCCATCTCCGGACTGCGAAATCCTGATCTGCCCGCCAGCGACGCTGTTGTCTCGTATGGCTGGAACTGCGGCAGGGACCGCTATCGCTGTTGGTGGCCAGGACTGTCACGTGAATCCATCGGGCGCGCATACCGGTGACATCTCGGCCAAAATGATCGCCGACGCTGGCGGCACCTACGTCATCGTCGGCCATTCCGAACGGCGTTCCGACCATGGTGAATCCAATGCCGAGATTCGCGCAAAGGCAATGGCGACCTGGTCTGCCGGACTTGCGGCGATCGTTTGCGTCGGCGAGACCCAGCAGGAACGAGAGGACGGTCGAACGATTGAGGTTGTGCGCGGCCAGCTCGAAGAGTCGGTGCCCGATGGCGCTACCAGACAGAGCACGGTCGTGGCCTACGAGCCGGTTTGGGCGATCGGAACCGGCAAGGTGCCCACGCTTGCAGAAATTGCGGAAGTGCATGCGGACATTCGCAAGGAACTGACCGCCCGCTTCGGCGCTGAAGCGCAAGAATTCCGGTTGCTCTACGGAGGCTCGGTGAAGCCGTCGAACGCGCAGGAGATATTCGGTGTCCCGAACGTGGATGGTGCTCTTGTGGGCGGTGCGTCTCTGAAGGCGGATGACTTCGGCATGATCGTCGCAGAGTTGGAACGGGCGTAGCGTCCTTTCTGGCGAAAGTCTGCAATCCTGCAGCGACAGATTCGGATGGCGGACGTGAAATGTCCGTGTGGCTACTACGCCTCGCGCGATTCCAGATGCGCCGCCAGATGATCCAACCGATCTTGGCCCCAGAAACGTTTGTCATCGTCAGTTATGAAGAACGGTGCGCCGAAGGCGCCGGCGTTCACAGCATCCTCAAGGTTCGCTTCATATGTCTCCGCACCAGAAAGGAGTCCACTGTCGGCAAGCGCGGGATCGAAACCGGCGGCCTCGAGGCAGGACTTGATCACGGAATCTTCGGCAATGTCCTTTTCTTCCGCCCAGCAGGCCCGGGTAATTCCCGCAACAAGTGCTGCCAAGTCGCCGCTGCCGTCCTTCTGCGCCGCAATTACCGCGTAGGATGCTGGTGCAGGATTGGTCGGCCAGTGAGCCGGATGCGGGTTGATCGACATTCTAGCAATCTTCGCGTTCCGCTCGATCTCGATCAGTCGATATTCCTGGCGAGATATGTGTCGCTGCGCAGGCGGGACGCCGCCTGTACGCGCGAACAGCGCCATCAGGTCCAGCGGTTTGTAAGTCATCGTCGCCCCGTACTTGGACGCAATCTCGCCGGGGCGCGTGCCGGCCAAGTAGCAGTTGGGTGAGAACACCCCGAGATAGTAATCGATATGCGCCATTTTCGTCTCTCTCCCACAAGTCAGTTTGCCTGACCGTACGCCCGTGCTAAGCGGTGTCAACTTTTGATTCGGCCGTGCGCACAGGCTAGAAGGACGCCATTGCCAATGCCCCAGATTGAAGGCCCAAAGATACTCGCCGGAAATTCAAACCCCTCCATGGCATCGGCTGTCTGCCGTCGGATGTCCATGCATTTCGGAACAAGTGTCGAACTGGTTAAGTCACGGGTCGAGCGCTTCAACGATGGGGAAATTTTCGTGGAAGTGTTCGAGAACGTTCGAGGCGAAGAGACTTTCATACTTCAGTCAACGTCAAACCCGGCCAACGACAACTTGATGGAATTGCTGATAATGGCAGACGCCCTTCGGCGCTCGTCCGCCCAGCGTGTGACTGCCGTCGTTCCGTATTTCGGCTATGCGCGCCAGGACCGGCGAACAAGAGCTCGCGTCCCCATCTCGGCGAAGCTGGTCGCGAACATGATCGTAAGTGCTGGCATCGAACGTGTCTTGACCATGGATTTGCATGCGGCGCAGATCCAGGGCTTTTTCGACGTGCCTGTCGACAACCTATACGCCTCTCCAATCTTTGCGCTCGACATCAAGCATGCGTTCAAAGAGAGGCTGGACCAGATTACCGTGGTGTCGCCGGATGTCGGGGGCGTCGCGCGGGCACGCGAACTGGCCCAACGCATCGGAGCCCCGCTGTCAATCGTCGACAAGAGACGCGAGAGTCCGGGTGAAGTGGCGGAAATTACCGTGATCGGGGAATTGAAGGATCGGGTCTGTATCGTCGTTGACGATATCGTCGATACCGCGGGCACCTTGTGCAAGGGGGCCGAAACGCTGATTACCGAAGGTGCGAAGGAGGTTCACGCCTACATCACGCACGGCGTTCTCTCGGGACCCGCAATAGAGCGTGTTTCCGGATCCGTGATGAAGAGCCTCGCGGTCACTGACACGATCGAGCCCACCGAGGAAACGAAAGAGGCGAAGAACATTCGGGTCATTCCAACTGCGCCGGTGTTTGCTCAGGCAATCCAGAACATCTGGCAGGGTACCAGTGTATCGAGCCTCTTCAGCGCCACGATGCTGGAGTCGATCTATGACGGAATGTACTCTAGCCTCGATCTCCAATTCGACTGAACAATGTGAAGGATTGCCTGCTTGGCAAAGGGATTTCGCGGCATGATCGGTCGTTTCCGGTGTACCGGTTGCATACGTTAGTGTCAGCTAAGTTGATGTCGCCACTGTTGCGAATCGTGATGCCGGAACGCCGCAGCCGCCCTTAACGGTCGCCACCGCATCTGCTGATCCACCCGCGTGTCGGACAGGGCTTCGAACTCGCGAACGCACGCACGATTTTCCGCAAGCTCGTCAACGCCAGAGCGGCCGTCAGGATCACCGAAGACAAGATCGTCGTCACCCTGGGACGGCGCGCCAACAACCCGCTCCTGTTCGCGGCACGCTACGGGGAGATCGCCCAGCAAATCCCGTGGTTCGGAAACCGGATCCTCAGGATACGCTTTTCTTGAAAGCCAAGTGCACACATTATTCCGTTGAGTTGGTAATCGAGCCTAGGTGACCCGTTGCCTTCGGCTGCGCGGCACTGATTCTGTCAAAGGCGGGGAGATTCCGCCCCTCTGTCGTTCCGCTATTGTCCGACCACATGACCTAGATCCCGCTTCCCTTCTGTTCGAGAGTCCCGGATTCACGCCGGACACCAGTCAGGAACTGACCCGGGACCACCAATGAGCGCATTCGTGATGGACGTCCGCTTGCCGCAGATCGGCATCCGATGTGGCGGCAGCAGCCCTTGCAGGAGAGTCAATGGCAGGATACGCCCCGACGCATGCGCATCATTCGCGACACCACGTACGTGCAACCGCAGGATCGGGGAGCCACTGCCGCGATAGGCAATTTCGATGGTGTCCATGTTGGCCATCAGGCTGTCCTTGGCGTTGCGGCAAGGGCAGCAGACGCGCCGCTTGGCGTTCTCACTTTCGAGCCGCATCCCAGGGAGTATTTCGCGCCTTCCGCCCCGCCTTTCCGGCTCATGAACGCTGCGGCGAGGGCGCATCGCCTGCAGAGTCTTGGCGTCGAGCTCCTCTACGAGATGTCGTTCAACGACCGCATTGCCTCCCTGAGCCCGCAGGCCTTTTCCAAGGACGTCATCCACGACGGCCTTGGTCTCGTTCACGTCACCGTTGGTGCCGACTTCTGTTTCGGGAAGGGTCGGGCCGGCAGCGCGAAGACTCTGCAAGCACACGGCAAGGAAATGGGATTTGGCGTCACGATCGCCGAACTGGTTGCCGAGAACGGAGACGAAGTCTCTTCGACCCGGATTCGAAAAGCCCTAAGTGACGGCAAGCCTGAAGACGCAGCCACCATGCTGGGGCACTTGCACCGGATCGAAGGTGAAGTGCTTCGCGGAGACCAGCGCGGGCGTGAACTGGGTTACCCGACGGCGAACATCGCGATGGACGGGCTGCATCCTCCCAAATTTGGAGTCTACGCGGTAAGGGTCGATGTCCTCGACGGCTCCGCAAAGGGCAGCTACGAGGGTGTCGCGTCTCTGGGTGTCCGACCGATGTTTGGCGAGAATGCGCCAAATCTTGAGGCACATCTCTTTGATTTCTCCGGAGATCTCTACGGCATCAGCTTGAGCATCGCTCTCGTGTCCTACTTGCGCCCCGAAATGAGATTCGAATGCGTAGATGCACTTGTCGCCGCAATGGATGATGACAGCGCAAAGGCGCGCTCCGTGCTGGCTGGCACAAATGAATGAAACGATCCATGCCCGGCCCAGTGTCGAATCTGCCGCGAGCGAACCGGACCCGATAGACCGCGACGGGCTGCGCGACCGCTTCTGGGAGCGCGTTCCTCTCGAAGGTCTGAGCCAGAAGGAATGGGAAGCGCTCTGCGACGGCTGCGGACGCTGTTGCCTCAACAAGCTTGAGGATGAGGACTCCGGCGAGATTGCCTATACGCGTATTGCATGCCGCCTCCTCGATGATGAGGCTTGCAGGTGTTCCCAATACGACATCCGCAAGCAACTGGTTCCGGATTGCGTCGTCCTGACGCCTTCGAATATATCAGAGGTTGCGCATTGGATGCCGCGCACATGCGCATACAGGTTGATCTGGGAAGGCAAGTCGCTGTTCGACTGGCACCCTCTGATTTCAGGCACGCCGGAAACCGTGCATGAATCAGGCATTTCGGTTCGGGGCTGGACCGTGCCTGAGTGGGAAGTCGGACCAGAGGACTGGGAAGAGCATATCATCGACGACGCGTGACAGTTGTGGATTCGGTGCCGTTAACTCGCTAACATTTTCTGCATGCGATTCATTGTCCCACTTGCAGCGCTCGCCGCCCTCGCAGGCTGCGCCTCTCTTTCCGAGTCCGAATGTCGTCAAGGTGCCTGGCGGGACATTGGCCTTGCGGACGGTGCGCGCGGGAAACAGTCGAGCTACATCATGGAGCACTTCAAGGCTTGCGGTGAATTCGGCATCACCCCGGATGCAGGGGAATGGCATCGAGGTCGCGAAGCCGGGCTGGAACAATACTGCACCGCCGCCAATGCATATTATGTCGGCTCTACCGGCACTCGCCTCTCGCCCGTTTGTCACGGAGAAGACTTAAGCGCCCTGCAAGCCGCCAACCTGCGCGGTTTGCATTGGCACGAAATTGGACGAGAAATCGATCAGGCCAGGCAGGAGATTCGTGACATCAATACGCGACTGGCGGAGCTTTCGTCCGACAGCACCGAACGGACATCGCTGATGTTGCGGCGAGGCTTCCTCCGTCTCGAAATCTTGAATCTTCAGACGCAAAGAACGCACTATCGCCATCATTTTTGACGCTGTTTGGTGCGGGCGACCGGACTTGAACCGGCACGGGCACTTGCCCCAGAGATTTTAAGTCTCATGCGTCTACCATTCCGCCACGCCCGCTCGCACCGTGCTTAGGCGCGCCACGCGCCCGGAGCAAGACCCAAGAATGGAAGCTGGAAGCGAGCAGCATGTCCAGAAACGGCCACCATTTGCCAGTCTTGCCGTGTCGGCGGGAGCGGTTTCCACCTTTTCCAGACCAGGATCAGAGCCTGTAGCTTGCCCAGATCAGCGAAAGGCGCCGACGAAACTCGCTTTCTGCAAGCGTTCCGTTCGCGACCCTGTCCGGCTGGTCCGCCGCACGACGCAGGATGGTTCCGGCACGCCAGGACGCAAGGGAGGCGGCGCGACCGGCTCTGGGAATACGCAAGGATCGGAGTTCCGCCAATGCATCCCTTGCAAGCGTCCGAGCGGTTTCCGAACCGTCTTCAGGCAGCGGCCCGCCCACCCGTGCCGTCAACCGCGGTACGGCAAGAAGAAAATTGGCAAGCCCGCTCACTCTGCCAAGCGTGCGGTAACCAGCCTCGTCTTCGCCGCCAAGGGCACGTGCGGCGACCCACATCAAGGTGCCACCGGTCGCATCGAGGTATTCTTGAAACTGCCCGACGTCCCCAAAAGGCTTCGAATGAAGATCGCGCCATCGCGCCCGCACCAATTGATCAAGGATTTGCGCGCCTTCGCTATCCAGGACATCGGCCAGCGACGCGATGACCTCATGCCTTCGCGCTGCCTTGCCGTTCGCAATGTCGTCAAGTGCCTCCCGGAGCCATTGAAGGCGCATTTCGCCGATCATTGGTTCGGATATCGCCCAGGTTGCACGAGAGACCTCAACATTGAAGGCGTAAATCGGGAACAGCACGGCACGTGTCGCCACCCGCACTGCCATGCAGGCATCAAATCGATCAGGATCGCCCTTGGCGACGATGTTCGCCATCGCCTGAAGGCTCATTGCGGACGCGCTAGGCGCAATACGCAGATTCCGCCACCTTGGGCGGACACGAATGGAGGGAACACGACCAGCGTCACTCGGCAGCTCTGTCCATCTCGCCCCCTTCGCGGACGAGCTTCCAGTTCACCGCGTCCAGCAAAGCCCCGAATGAGGCATCAACGATGTTCGCGGACACGCCGACTGTTGACCAGAACCGCCCTGAATTATCCGCAAAATCGATGATGACGCGGGTCACCGCTTCTGTGCCACCTTGAGTGATTCGCACCTTGAAGTCGGTCAAACGCACGTCCTCGATCTGCGATTGGAACGGTCCGAGGTCCGACTTGAGTGCCTGCCAAAGAGCGTTGACCGGCCCGTCATCATGCAGATCTTGGGCATGTTCGTTCTTGAAGTAGCTCGTCTGTTGCCCTTTTCCCGTTGAAATCGTGACGACGGCCTCGGACTCGACAACGATCTCGCCGCGTGCATTGCGCCGCCGCTCCGATATCACGCGGTATCGCTCAACTTCGAAGAATTCAGCCGAGAGGCCTAGCGCAGTGCGCGCAAGCAGTTCGAAACTTGCTTGAGCGCTGTCATAGGCATAGCCGAGCGCCTCTCTGCGCTTCACCTCTCCAAGAATGACCAAGAGAGCCGGGTCTCCCTTTTCGACTCGGATGCCCATTTCGGACAACCGCTTGATGAGGTTCGACTGGCCAGCCTGGTTTGACATGGGAACCACGCGGACGTTTCCAATCGATGCAGGTTCAACGTGCTCGTAGGTCTTCGGATCCTTCGCAATTGCGGAGGCGTGGAGCCCTGCCTTGTGGGCAAAGGCAGACGCCCCAACATATGGAGCAGACCGGAGCGGAACACGATTCAGGATGTCGTCCAGGACACGACTTGTACGAGTAAGGCGCGCAAGAGCTTCTTTGCTGACGCCGATCTCGTACCGGCTTGCGTACGGTTCCTTGAGCATAAGCGTTGGAATCAGTGTCGTGAGATTCGCGTTTCCGCAGCGCTCACCAAGGCCGTTGAGCGTACCGTGAATCTGGCGCGCGCCCGCATCTACTGCCGCCAGCGTGCCCGCGACGGCATTGCCGGTGTCGTCATGGGTATGGATGCCCAAATTGTCGCCGGGAATGCCAGCATTGATGACGGCCGACGTGATCTCCGAGACTTCGTGAGGCAACGTGCCCCCGTTGGTATCGCAGAGCGCCACCCAGCGGGCTCCTGCCTCGAAGGCAGACTGCACGCAGTCGAGCGCGTAATCGGGATTTGCCTTGAAGCCGTCGAAGAAGTGTTCGGCATCGAAAATCGCCTCGCGGCCCTTGTTGACAAGATGCGCAATGCTCTCGCGAATGCCGAGCAGGTTTTCGTCCAGAGAGATTCCGAGCGCTTTCTCGACATGGAAGTCATGGGTCTTGCCGACGAGACAAACGGCGAACGTGCCTGCATTCAACACGGCAGCCAGGACGTCGCAGTTTTCCGCGGAACGCCCTGCCCGCTTTGTCATGCCGAATGCCGTAAAGGTCGCGCGGGTCTCCGGACGCTTGTCAAAGAAGGCGTCGTCGGTTGGGTTCGCCCCGGGCCAACCTCCCTCGATGTAGTCCAGGCCGAGTGCATCAAGCAAATGCGCGATCTCCGTCTTTTCCTCGGTCGAGAACTGGACACCCTGGGTTTGCTGACCATCCCGGAGTGTTGTGTCGAACAGAAAGATTCGTTCCGATTTCATTTCAGGGCCTCCAGTTTGTCGTGGTCGAATCCTGGCCCAATGTGCCAGTCGGCGCCCTCTGACGTGTCCTTGATGACGATGCCGGCTTCCGCAAGGCCTTCGCGAAGGCCGTCCGCCCGCACGAAGTCCCGCGCCGCTCTTGCACTCGCGCGCTCTTTGAGCAGTGCATTGACCAGTTCAGTCACGTCTTCGGACGGCACCGCCTCTCGAGCCCAATCCGGCACGCCGTCGATCATCAGTCCAAGAAACTCCAATCCGGCTGCCAATGCCGTGACGTCCCCCTTGGCGGCGAAACGATGCAACGATGCCAGAGCTTCATGCGTGTTAAGATCATCCGACAATGCATTCACAAGAAGGGAAATATCCGCATCCTGCCGCGAGCCGCCAGCAGCAGTCTCGACCATCGCGTACCATTTCCGCAGCGTCACTTCGGCTTCACGGGCCCTGTCTTCGGTCCAATCCATTGGCTTTCGATAGTGCGTAGAAAGGAACACAAATCGGATCACTTCGCCGGGCACGTTCCAGCCACCGCTCCAGTCTCCGTCCAAGAGGCCGCGCAAGGTGATGAAATTGCCTAGGGACTTGGCCATCTTCTTCCCTTCGACCTGGAGCATCTCGTTGTGCATCCAGAGTCTCGCGAATTCATGACCCATGCATCGCGACTGTGCGATCTCGTTCTCGTGGTGTGGAAAAACCAGGTCGTTGCCGCCGCCATGAATGTCGAAACGCTCTCCGAGCAGACCCGCTGCCATTGCCGAGCACTCAATGTGCCAGCCGGGCCTGCCGCGACCCCATGGGCTGTTCCATCCCGGTGTCTGCTCGTCCGAGGGCTTCCAAAGAACGAAATCCATCGGGTCTTCCTTGAAAGGCGCCACCTCAACACGGGCACCGGCGATCATGTCGTCGACGGAACGCCCGGACAGGTCTCCGTACCCGGGGCAGGATCGTACCCGAAAGAGCACGTGGCCTTCGGCTTCGTATGCATGGCCCCTTTCGATCAGGGCAACGATCATCTCGACCATTTCCTCGATCCATTCAGTTGCACGGGGCATTGCGTCCGGCACGAGCGCGCCAACGGCGGCCATGTCGTCGAGATACCACTGCGTAGTCTCTTCTGTGAGTTCGCGAATTGGGCGCTTCTCCGCCGCGGCGCGAGCGTTTATCTTGTCGTCTACATCCGTGAAATTCCGAACATAAGTTACCCGATCAGGTCCGTATACATGACGGAGAAGCCGAAAGAGCATGTCGAAGACAATGACGGGTCGCGCATTGCCGATATGGGCCCTGTCGTAAACCGTCGGCCCACAGACATACATCGTCGGATGCCCATTCGTGACCAGGGGTTCCAACGGTCGCTTCGTCCGTGTTGCCGTGTCATGGAGCTGGATATTCGTCATGAGTCAACCTTTTTGGGGCAAACCTGTCCCTCGCGGGATCCGACATTGTCATTTCAAGGTAAAGAAGAACCGGCCCGCGTGAACGATGTCAGCGGATAATGCAGCAGATGATGCAGATGCGGTTCATGGCTCGGACAATAGCGGCGGTCCGCAAGGAGTGCAAAGGGTTTTCGAGCCGATTTCATTCAACGGCCGATTTCTCTTGGCAACAATCGATTGACACGCCGCACGAGTTGCCGACCTTGTAGCGCATGACCAGACTCTCGCATCGCATCAAGACCTTGACCGGTGGCGGTTCTGACGGGTGGGACATCTACCGCAAGAGCTGCGCCATGAAGGATCGCGGCATGCCCGTCATCGAACTGACGATCGGGGAGCACGATCGAAAGACAGACCCGGCGATCCTCAAGGCGATGCATGACTCCGCTACTGGCGGGCACACCGGCTACGCGACGATTCCCGGGACCGACGGGCTTCGCGATGCCGTCGCCAAGCGAATTGTCGAAATGACCGGCGTGACCACGGAGCGACATAACGTGGTGATCACGGCTGGCGGACAGGCGGCGCTCCTTGCAGCTCACATGATTGCGTGCGACCCGGGAGACACGGCGTTGTACATCGACCCATACTACGCGACCTATCCTGGAACGATCCGCGCCACCGGAGCGATGGCCGTGGCCGTCACGGCGCGTGCCGAAAGGGGATTCCAGCCTTCTATCGCGGATCTTGAGGAAGCCTGCGAAGCCCGATCACTCCTGATCAACTCCCCGAATAATCCGACAGGGGCAGTCTATTCCCACGAGAAGCTTCAAGAGATCGCTGAATTCACCCGACAAAGGGACATGTGGCTAATTTCGGATGAAGTCTACGACACCCAGGTTTGGGAGGGAGAGCATTTATCGCCACGCGCGTTGTCTGGAATGGAAAGCCGGACGCTTGTGGCCGGCTCCTTGTCCAAGAGCCATGCAATGACCGGCAGCAGGATTGGCTGGCTTGTCGGGCCGGAAGAGGCGGTCAGGCATGCAATCAACCTGGCCACGCACACGAACTACGGCTTGCCCGGATTCTTGCAGGACTCCGGTGAATTTGCCCTGCAACAGGGTCCTGCACTGGAAGACGTCATCGCGGCGCCCTTCCGGCGACGCCATAAGGCGGTCAATGCCATATTTTCGCGGGAAAAGCTGATCGTCGTGCCATCTGCGGCAACGATGTACATCATGGTTGACATCAGGTCGACCGGATTGACCGGCATCGAGTTTGCAGAGGCGCTGTTGGAAGAGCGTCTCGTGGCCGTCATGCCCGGCGAAAGCTTTGGGAAGGCTGCAGCCGGACATGTTCGGATTGCACTGACGGTCGACGATGCCGCCCTGGAAATGGCGGCAATGGTCATTGCTGAATTCTATTGGAATCGCGCAGGCATGGCGCGAAACGTCGCAGTGTCAGGTTGATCGGTTGGTCCGATCGATTTCGGCAGTGTCCACCCCGCGAACGTATCAACGGCGCTCAGTTCACATCTCCCGAATGCGAAACCTCACGCCCCCATGAGTTTCCTCACGGCGGCAATGGCGTCCTCGGCCCTGTCTGCACTTGCCGCTCCGCCTCGTGCCATGTCCGAGCGTCCTCCGCCCCCCTTGCCCCCGAGCTCGGCAACTGCGACGCGTACCATGTCCACGGCCGAAAGACGCTCGATCAGATCTTCGGTGACTCCTGCGGCCACGGCGGCCTTTCCCCCCGTGTCCGCAATCAAGAGCACGGCTCCCGAACCGAGGCGCGCCTTGTATTCGTCGATCAGCGACGGAAGGCTCTTGCCATCCACGCCCTTGAGCGTCCGGGCATGAAGCATCATGCCGTTAACTGACTCCGCTTCCGCTTCGGCTTCCCCTCCAGCCAAGGCTAGCTTCTGACGCAATTCGGCGACCTCGTGCTGAAGAGCGCGACGTTCGGCCTGCAGCGCCTTTACGCGCGTTGCAACCTCTTCTGGCGGGGTCTTGAGCGTTAGTGCCGTTTCCGCAAGCCGATGATCCTGATCCGAAAGGTACCTGAACGCAGCCTCGCCCGTCAGCGCCTCGATTCTGCGAACGCCTGCCGAAGACGCGCTGTCGCCAAGTGTCACGAAGACGCCAATGTCGCCCGTGCGCGATACATGCGTGCCGCCGCAGAGCTCGATTGACCAGGTGCTGCCATCGATTCCCTTGCCGGTACTTGCGATACCCATCGACACCACGCGCACTTCGTCGCCGTACTTTTCACCAAAGAGGGCCTGTGCTCCGATGGCGCGGGCATCGTCGGGCGTCATTGTCCGAGTCTCCACAGACGAATTCTGGCGAATGTACGCGTTGACCTCTGTCTCGACAGCTTTCAATTCGTCAAGGGTCAGCGCCGACTGGTGGCTGAAGTCAAACCGAAGCCGATCAGGCGCGTTGAGCGATCCCTTTTGCGCCACGTGTTCTCCAAGGACTTGCCGAAGGGATTCATGCAACAGATGTGTCGCCGAATGATTGGCGCGGATGGCGGATCGCCTTGCATGATCGACTTTCAGCACGACCGGATCGCCCGTCGTCAGTGTCCCCTTCTTGACCGTGACCTGATGGCCCAGGATACGACCGCCTGCGAAACGCTGCGCGTCAGTAACATCAGCCAGATCCTTGGCTTCGCCCGTGCCTCGCATCGTTCCGATGTCGCCAACCTGCCCGCCAGCCTCGCCATAAAAGGGTGTCTGGTTTGTAACGACCCACCCGGATTCGCCATCGCTGAGCGAGTCGGCGGAGACACCGTCGCAAACGATCGCAAAGATCTGGCCTTCGGCGACCTCGGTTTCGTAACCAAGAAACTCCGTGGCTTCGATATCTCCGGCAATGTCGAACCAAATTGCCGCGTCTCTTGACTCTCCGGATCCCGCCCAGGCTGCTCGAGCCCGGGCTTTCTGCCTTTCCATGGCGGCGTCGAATCCTTCCGTATCGACGCCGCGGCCCTTTTCGCGAAGGGCATCCTGCGTGAGATCCAGCGGAAATCCGTACGTGTCATAAAGCTTGAATGCCGCGTCCGCCGGCAGGTCAGCATCGTCCGGCAGCCGCTCCAGTTCCTGGTCCAACAGTCGCAACCCCCGGTCCAGCGTTTGCAGAAAGCGCGTTTCTTCGTTCTTCAGCGTTTCCTCGATCAGGGCCTGCGCACGGGCTAGCGCCGGATAGGCTTGACCCATTTCTGTCACAAGCGCAGGCACGAGACGGTGCATGACCGGGTCCGTTGCGCCGGCCATGCGCGCATGACGCATTGCGCGCCGCATGATCCGGCGAAGGACGTAACCCCTGCCCTCGTTTGACGGCATGACGCCATCGGCAACCAGGAACGATGTCGAGCGCAGGTGATCCGCCACGACCCTGTGGTGCACGTTTTCCGGGCCATCGGCTTCGGCATTCGTGGCATTGGCGCTTGCCTCGATCAGGGCACGCATCGTGTCGGTGTCGTAGTTGTCGTGCTTGCCTTGCAGAAGCGCTCCGACCCGCTCGAGGCCCATGCCCGTATCGATCGACTGCATCTCGAGCTTGCGCATCGATCCGTCTTCGAACTGCTCGTTTTGCATGAAGACAATGTTCCAGATCTCGATGAAGCGATCGCCGTCCTCTTCCGGCGACCCTGGAGGCCCGCCCCAGATGTGTTCCCCGTGATCAAAGAAAATCTCGGTGCAAGGTCCGCATGGACCGGTTGGCCCCATTTGCCAGAAATTGTCGTCCGTCGCGATCCTGATGATCCGGTCCTCGGGCAAACCCATTTTCCGCCAGATGTCAGCGGCTTCGTCATCCGTATGGTAGACCGTGACCAAGAGGCGCTTCTTGTCGATGCCGAAATCACCCGTCAGCAAGTTCCACGCGAGAGGAATGGCCTCGTGTTTGAAGTAGTCTCCAAAAGAGAAGTTTCCGAGCATTTCGAAAAACGTATGATGCCGGGCTGTGTAGCCGACATTGTCCAGGTCATTGTGCTTACCGCCGGCGCGGACGCACTTCTGGGACGTTGCGGCTCGCGAGTATTCGCGGGTTTCCAGGCCCGTAAACAGGTTCTTGAACTGGACCATGCCCGAGTTGACGAACATCAAAGTCGGGTCATTGCGCGGAACAAGCGGTGAGCTCTCGACGACCTCGTGGCCATTTTTTTCAAAATAGTCGAGAAAGGTTGAACGTATGTAGTTCAGGCTGGTCATGGGCGGCATCCGAAATCGACATGTTGCGCCTGATTATCCATCGTCGCCCACACTGTCCACCAGACAGGGACGGACAATCAGAAGCACCTCATTCGCTTGTCCGGCTGGTAAAGGTACACGACCATGACATTTTTACGCCTGTTACTCGCTGAATGCACAAAGGTGCGGAGAAGCGTGGACGCACATTCATCCGCTCGTCACCCTTGAAGTGAAAGGCGCGCCACGGAATTGCGCGCCTCTCTCATCCACGTTGCCGGCTAGGCTTCGAGAGCCACTTCGTCCGGCCCGTCGCCTTCGTCCAACTCGGCATCGAATTCGACGCCATGCGCAGTCCGGATTTTGCCTTCGATTTCACGCGCGATGTCGGCATTTTCCTTCAGGAAGGCCTTGGCGTTTTCCCGGCCCTGCCCGATCCGTTCTTCGCCATAGGAAAACCAGGCACCGGACTTCTCGACCACACCGGCCTTGACGCCGAGATCGATGAGCTCGCCAGTCTTGGAGATGCCTTCCCCATACATGATGTCGAATTCCACCTGCTTGAACGGCGGCGCGACCTTGTTCTTGACGACCTTGACGCGCGTGGCGTTGCCCACAACCTCGTCGCGGTCCTTGATCGCGCCAATCCGGCGGATGTCGAGGCGAACGCTGGAATAGAACTTCAGCGCATTGCCGCCGGTAGTGGTTTCGGGCGAGCCGAACATCACACCGATCTTCATGCGAATCTGGTTGATGAAAATCACCATGCAGTTCGAACGGGCGATCGAACTGGTCAGCTTCCGCATCGCCTGGCTCATCAGGCGGGCATGAACACCCACCGAGGAATCGCCCATGTCGCCTTCAAGCTCCGATCTCGGCGTGAGCGCCGCAACCGAGTCGACGATCACCATGCTGACGGCACCCGAGCGCACCAGGGTGTCAGTGATTTCGAGTGCCTGTTCACCCGTGTCCGGCTGTGAAATCAGCAACTCGTCCAGATTGACGCCGAGCTTCTTGGCGTATTGCGGGTCCAGGGCATGCTCTGCGTCGACAAAGGCGCAGACGCCACCCTTCTTCTGCTCCTCAGCCACGCAATGCAGCGTAAGCGTGGTCTTGCCGGAAGATTCAGGGCCATAGATCTCGACAACCCGTCCCTTGGGAAGCCCCCCGATCCCCAACGCAATATCGAGACCCAGCGATCCGGTCGATGTCGCCTCGATCTCGGGCATCTCGTTGTCGCCGCCAAGCTTCATGATCGAACCCTTGCCGAATTGGCGTTCGATCTGTGCCAGCGCCGAATCGAGCGCCTTTTGCCTTTCGCCTTGCTTTCTGGATGTCATGTCGAGAAGTTCTGCCGTGGCCATTGCTCTTGCCTCCTTTATTTCATCTTCGCCGATCGGCGGCAACGATGCTTGAGTTTGGGGAAGAATATACGAAAGTCTCATCGTGGCTTCGTATTGATTTCACGGGTCGTCGAAGTGGCCAGCGCCAACGCTCCTCGCCGTGCAGATGCGCCAATCCCGGACGCCGCGTCATGTTTGCCACTTCAGCGGGACGGTTCAACAGGGCCATGGCCCTCAAACTCTGTTGCCGAGATTGGAAAGACAACGCATCGCCCTCATGCCCGGTCTTCTTGCCACGTTTCCACCGTGAGCGAAAAGCTAGAATCGAACCATGTGACATTCGCATATAATTCCTTAAGTTTGCATTATGTTCCTTCACGACCTTATGGGATCAAAAGTGGAACATTGCAAGAGTTTTTTTGACCGGCCCACAAATCGGTCCCAAGCGGGCATGCCCCAAGGTGCCGCCAACTGGCAGGCCGCATCCATTCACGTCCCGAGATCTGCGCCTTTGCGGTCAAGTAGGGCAAGGAAAAACCCGTCTCCCCCGTCAAGAGGGGTAAAGCGCTCGGAGCCTAACTGCCGCCAGTTGCCGTGACGCTTCAAGAAGGCGCCAACCCTGTCTTCATTTTCGACGTTCAGGAACGAACAGGTCGAATAGGCCAACACTCCACCTGGTGCGATGAATCCCTTGGCCTCGTCAAGAATCACGTCCTGGAGACTGCAAAGCTCAACCAACCTGCCATCGGTAAGCGTCCACTTGGCTTCCGGCTTTCGCCGCCACGCACCCGTCCCGGAGCAAGGCACGTCGCAGAGCACGATGTCGAATTCGCCTTGCGGCGCGTGCGTGATTTCTATCGGGGTTCCGGACCGCTTGGCACGCACCGGAATGTCCTCCATGCGCGAAACATTCGAATCGTGTGCCGTGACGGTGTCGGCCCCTCCAGCCGCAAGCGCCAGCGCCTTGCCGCCTCCACCCGCACAATAGTCCAGCACGCGCCGTCCCCTCGCATATGCCAGCAGGCATTCAATCACCGCCTGGGACGCGACGTCCTGAAGTTCGACCATGCCAGCCCTGAAGGCCTTGCTTTGTCGGACGCGGCGGGCGTTCACCGTAACCTCAAGCGCAGTTCCGCAAAGCGAATGACGATTCGTTTCGATCCCATCGGAGGCCAGTGCCCTTTGCGTGGTCGCCAAGTCGGTGCGGGCGATGTTGATTCGCAGGAAGGTGGGCGCACGACTTTGCATGAGAGCAAGGATCGGCTCCGCATCATCACCAAGCGAATCCGCCATTTGCGGCCAAAGCCAGTCAGGGCAGTCGAGCCGCACCGCGCTGGATGCCTCTTCCAGGCTGCGAGCGGTCCGCGTTTCCCGTTCGCTCAGCGGATCAGCTGCGTGTCCCGTTCCGGTGAACACCTCGCCCGGATCAATCCCGGACCTGCGCAGGTGGCCGATCATCAGGCCCCGACCGTCTTTGGCACCGCCAATCCAAGCAAGGGAGCGACGACATCTTAGCGCGTCGAAGACGAGATCCCGTATTGCCGCCCGGTCGTGGGAACCGGCAAATCGGCTCCTTCGTGCCCAGCGACCCAAGCAGGTTTCTGCGGCGGCACCTTCGAGAATTGCATCTAGAATCTCCACTGCAGCCGCGACATGCGCTGCCGGTGTCATGCGGATTTCATCCGTCCTTGGTCGAACGGTGCGTCGACCCGGCCGCTCCTGGCACTCTCGTCCTGCCTAGTTTCCTGTATGGTAATTCGGACTTTCCCTAGTGATCTGGACATCGTGAACGTGGCTCTCCTTCAGGCCAGCCCCCGTGATTTTCAAGAACTTGCAGTTCTTTCGCATTTCCTCGACGGTCTCGCAGCCAGTGTATCCCATGGCGGCGCGCAATCCTCCGATCAACTGGTGAATGACGGTGGTCGCAGGACCCTTGTAGGGCACTTGCCCCTCAACCCCCTCGGGCACGAGCTTGTCAGAGGCCGCATCAGTCTGGAAATAACGGTCGGCAGAGCCCCGGGCCATGGCACCCAAGGAACCCATGCCCCTGTAGGACTTGAAGCTTCGACCCTGGTAGAGAATCAGTTCGCCAGGCGATTCGTCGGTTCCGGCAACCAGGGAGCCAACCATGGCACTGGACGCACCTGCCGCGATCGCCTTTGCAAAGTCGCCGGAAAACTTGATCCCGCCATCCGCGATCACGGGTATGTCTCCAGCCGCCTCCGTGCAGTCCATGATCGCCGTGAGCTGCGGAACTCCGACCCCCGCCACGACACGTGTCGTGCAGATCGAACCGGGTCCGATTCCGACCTTGACCGCATCCGCCCCGGCATCAATGAGCGCCTGCGCAGCTTCGCCTGTCGCCACGTTGCCAGCGATGATCTGTACCTCGTTCGAGAGCTTCTTTGCGCGCGTGACTGCCTTGACGACCCCGTCGGAGTGTCCATGCGCCGTGTCGATGACAACAACGTCCACGCCTGCATCCATCAGCGCTTCCGAGCGTTCATGTCCGGCATCGCCGACTGTCGTAGCCGCCGCCACCCGAAGACGGCCAAGCCGATCCTTGCAGGCTTGAGGGTTCAGGACGGCCTGTTCGCTGTCCTTGAGGGTCAGAAGACCGGTGAGCTTGCCCTCCCCGTCGGTAACCAGCAACTTTTCAATCCGGCGTGCCTTCATGAGACTTCGAGCCTCGTCCAGATCGGCGGGTTCAGTCAGCAAAGCGAGGTCATCAGCCGTCATCATCACGCGGACCGGAGTGGCATCGTCCTCTGCAAAGCGCATGTCGCGGTTTGTCACGATTCCAAGCACCCGGCCCTTGTCATCCACGACCGGAAACCCCGTGACATTGTACCGTTCCTGCAGCGCCTTGGCATCGCCAAGCGTCTGGTCGGGCGTCAGCGTGATCGGACTGTATACAATGCCTGAGACGAACCGCTTGACGCTCCGCACCTGTCTGGCCTGCTCATCGACGTCCAGGTTCCTGTGAATGACGCCCATGCCGCCGACCTGCGCCATGGTGATCGCCAAGCGGGCCTCGGTCACCGTATCCATGGCAGAGCTCAGGAGCGGGATATTGGTATGGATGTCACGCGTGACCTTGGTTCGTGTGTCAACATCTGACGGCAGTACCTTGGAGGCTGCGGGCACGAGCAGGACATCATCGAAAGTGAGCGCCTCACGAATCTCCATCGGCCATCTCCCTGGGAGGGTTCGTTTGACGACCCCTTATTTCATGTCCTGTCTGAAACAAAAGGCCAAAAGTAGGCTCCCACGACAATTCGCGGAAGCAAACGCCCGATTCCATGAATTCTGAGCACCCTCAGGCCGAACCGGGATCGTTCCTTTCCCCATGCAATCCGGATCCGGCCGCAATTCCTGCATCCGGCCCGCCCGAAATTGACCTATGGAAAGGCGGGCAAGCGAACTGCGCTACGGCCGCGAAGACGGCGTCAATGCGCCTTGACCGGAATGCGCTTTACCGGGTGGTCGCGGTACAGGAGAGATTGAGTGTCGTGGAAGACATGCACCTTGGACGGGTGTGCGGTGAGCGAAACATTGTTGCCTCGTTGGTCCCGGTGTATGCCCGCAAGCTTCGCGATCACCGGGTCCGCCCCTCCTTCCGGTTCGAAATACAGAATCGTCACCTCGCCGAGCGCCTCGGAGATGCTGACCTTGCCTTGGAAGACATGCGGGCCATCGGTCGCCACGAAGTCTTCCGGACGCACGCCGATGTTCACGTCCTTTCCCGAGTCCTCCGGCAACGACGGCACGTCTGAAACGGCTTCGCCTCCGTCGGCAAGCTCGATGCGGGTCTGCGCACCTGTCTCGGTTATCTTGCCCGGCAGCAGGTTCATTGCAGGCGAGCCAATGAACTGTGCAACAAACTCGTTTTCCGGCCGTTCGTAGAGTTGCAACGGCGTACCCACCTGGGCAATCCCGCCACCAGCCAAGACCACGATGCGCGACGCGAGCGTCATGGCTTCGACCTGATCATGCGTGACATAGATCATCGTCGACTCGGGCATCGACTCCTTCAGTTGCGCGATTTCGATCCGGGTTGCCACGCGCAGCGCAGCGTCAAGATTCGAAAGCGGCTCGTCAAAGAGATAGACTTTCGGGTCGCGCACGATGGAGCGTCCGATCGCGACCCGCTGGCGCTGACCTCCGGACAGCGCTTTCGGAAGCCTGTCCAGCAGATTGTGGAGCTGCAGGGTCCTCGCGGCCGCCTCAACCCGTTCGTCTATTTCCTCGCGGCTCATCTTCGCGATCTTGAGGGCGAACGACATGTTGTCGCGCACTGTCATGTGCGGGTAGAGCGCGTACGACTGAAAGACCATGGCAATGCCGCGCTCGGCGGGTGGCACGTCGTTCACCACCATGCCGTCGATCTCGAGCGTTCCACCGGAAATCTTCTCAAGGCCGGCAATCATGCGGAGAAGAGTCGACTTGCCGCATCCTGACGGTCCGACGAAGACGATCAACTCGCCGGTCTCGATGTCCAAGTTGATGTCCTGAAGGACGTCGACGGTGCCGTAAGACTTGGCGACATCCGAAAGTACTAGATTGGCCATGCCGTTACTCCCTCAGCTCGCTTCCTTGAAAGTTGCCTGCCATGGCGGCAGGATGGTGCCGTCACCGCCGTCAAATGGTGCGTCGTGATCCGTTGTCCATGCACCGGCGGGCAGGACCACCTCGCGCGCCTGCCCCGAAAGATTGAATGCAGTGAAGAGACGCTTCTCGCCGCAGGTCCGGATTGCAGAGAGGAAACCCTCGTCCGCCTCTACGACATCGAATGTGCCCTTGACGAGCTCCGGGCGTGAGGCGCGATAAGCAATCATCCGGCGATAGAAGTTCAGCATCGAGTCCGGATCGCGCTCCTGCGCATCAACGGCCCGTGACGCATGTTCCTCTGCAACGGGCAGCCAAGGCTTGGCTTCGCTAAAGCCGCCGTGTTGACGTTTCGCGTGCCAGACCATCGGCGTTCGGCAGCCGTCGCGCCCCTTGAAGGCCGGCCAAAAGCGAATGCCATATGGATCGTGGAGATCTTCGAAGGCAACGTCGGCTTCGTTCAAGCCCAGTTCCTCGCCTTGGTAAAGACAGACCGATCCTCGCAATGACAGCAGCACCGCCAGATATGTCCGATGCGCTTCCGGCGAAAGCGACCAGCGCGTTGTATGGCGAACCACGTCGTGGTTCGAAAATGCCCAGCAGGCCCAACTGTCTCTTGCGATGCGCTGGAAGCGCTCCAGCACTTCGGCGATACGGGCGCCCGTCGGGTAGCAGCCCGAGAGAAAATCGAAACCGTAGCACATGTGCAGTCTGTCCCGCCCCTGCGTGTACTCGGCCTGTATCTCCAGCCCGCGCTGATCGTCGCCCACTTCACCGACGGACGTGATGTCCTGGAATTCGTCCATCAGGATGCGAAGGCGTTTCAGGAACTCGATGTTCTCGGGCCGGGACTTGTCATTGATGTGGCTCTGGAAGCTGTAGGGATTGACGGACGGCGCGGTCATTCCCGTGACCTCCACGTTCGAGAGCGGCGGATTGTCCCTGAGTTCGGCGTCATGAACGTAGAAGTTCACCGTATCCAGACGGAACCCGTCCACGCCGCGCTGCAGCCAGAAGCGCGCAACGTCGAGAAGGGCGTCCTGCACATCCATGTTGTGAAAGTTCAGGTCCGGCTGCTCCCGCAGGAAGTTGTGCATGTAGTACTGCATGCGCGCGCCGTCCCATTGCCATGCCGGTCCACCGAAGACGGACAGCCAGTTGTTCGGCGGCGCTCCATCCGGCTTCGGGTCCGCCCAAACATACCAGTCGGCCTTGGCATTGGTGTCGTCGGCCCTGCTTTCCTGGAACCAAGGATGCTCGCTCGAAGTGTGGCTCAGCACGAGATCTATAATGACTCGCAATCCGAGCTGATGAGCCCTTTCGATCAAGGCATCGAAATCGTTAAGCGTGCCGAACATCGGATCAACGTCCCGATAGTCCGAGACATCGTAGCCGTAATCCAGCATCGGCGACGTGAAGAACGGCGAGAGCCAGATCGCATCCACGCCGATCGAGGCGATGTAGGGCAGCCTCTCGATGACGCCCCGCAGGTCTCCGATGCCATCCCCGTTCGTGTCCTGAAAGGACCGGGGATAGACCTGATAGATCACTGCGCCACGCCACCAGTCCGGGTTGGAGGCGAGAATGCCAGGTGTCTCGTCGGGGATTGCTTCGGCGAGGCTCATGGGCGACGTCCTATTTCACCGAACCGGCCAGGATGCCGCGAACGAGGTAGCGCTGCATCGCGAAAAAGACGGCAAGCGGCACGGCGATCGAGATGAAGGCGGCTGTGGCGAGGATTTCCCAGTTGCCGCCTCGCGTTCCGAGAAGATCGGTGATCTGGTTGGTCATCACCGTGGTTTGGCCGGTTGCGTCGATCAGGAAGACCTTCGCGACCAGCAGGTCGTTCCAGGTCCAGAGGAACTGGAAGATCGCGAAAGACGCCAATGCGGGAAACGAGAGGGGAAGGATGATCTTGACGAAGATCTGGAAGTCCGTGGCGCTGTCTACCTTGGCATTCTCGATGATGTCGCGTGGCAGGCCGACCATGTAGTTCCGCAATAGATAGATCGCGAGCGGAAGGCCGAAACCGGTATGGGCAAGCCAGATACCGAGATAGCCCTTTCCGATTCCAATTCCGAGATGCAGCTTGAGCAGCGGAATCAGCGCAAGCTGCAGCGGCACGACCAGCAGCCCCACGACACATGCAATCAGCAAGGCGCGCCCCGGGAAGTCCATCCAGGCAAGCGCATATGCAGCGAAGGCCGCTATCACTATGGGTATGATCGTGGCGGGGATGGTGACGGTCAGCGTGTTGAAGAATGCCTTGGCCATGCCATCGACGTTGCCTTCGTCGAAAAGCATCTTGTCATAGTTCGCAAGCGTGAATTCCGGCGGCGCGGTGACGGTCGCAAAGACCCTTTGCCCGCGCCCTGCAATCTGCTCGTCGTTGCCGCGCCACTCGTAGTCGCCATTGGCTTGAACCGTGACCGATTCTCCGTCGCCCAGATCGGCGGTGTCGCCCGCAACATAGATGTCGATGGCGCGCGACGAGGTACCCCAGACGCTGATCGTCTTGTCCTCCCCGTCAAAGAGGTTCCCCGAGACGATGAACATGCGCCCGTCCGCCACCCGGTTCTCGTCGGGGTCCGCCGCCCGGGCAACCACGTTCTGCTCCGCTGGGAAGAGAGAGGCCCACCAGCCGGATGTCGAGATCTGGTCCGCCGTGCGGAAGGACGAAACAAAGAGCCCGACGGTCGGAATCAGCCAGAGCACGACCATGACGACGACCGAAATGTGAACTGCCCAGGTGAGCGACGACTTGCTTCCGGCAATGGATTGCATCAGCTCATCTCCTTTCGGGCGTTCCAGACATTCCAGGCAAGGATCGGCGAGACGAGGATCATGATGACAATCGCCGAAGCTGATCCCACGCCCCAGTCATTGGCTCGGAACAGCTTGTCGAACATATAGTTCGCCAGCACCTGCGTCTGCCATTGTCCGTTCGTCATAGCGAACACGATGTCGAACACCTTGAGGACAACGAGCGTGATCGTCGTCCAGACGACCGTGATCGTCGGTATTATCTGCGGCACCTTGATCTTGAAGAAGATCTGCACGGGATTCGCGCCATCGATGATGGCCGCCTCAATGGTTTCCTCCGGGATTCCGCGCAGGGCGGCAGAAAGGATCACCATGGCGAATCCCGTTTGGATCCATATCAGCACGACCATAAGGAAAAAGTTGTTGAAGAAGGGAACAGTGAGCCAGGCCTTCGGCTCGCCATAGGGAAGTTCGGCTGTGGCAATGCCGAGAATCGACTCAAGCGAGAGCCAGATCAAGTACAGTGCCAATGCGGCAGATGCAACGCGCGCAGCCAGGACCAAGTTTCCGCTTCCGCCCGAAAGCGCGGGCCGGAAGATGATGTAGCCTGCATAGGCGACCAAGGCCGCGAAGAGGAAAATGATCACGATCGGCAGCACCTGCAGAAAGAGCACCGACATGGCTCCTCCCTCGAACTGCACCCAGATCGCATTCAGGAGGCCGATCTGCGCCTTGTCCTCAGGACGCGTGTCGTAGATCAGCTTGAAGATGACCGACGCGCCGACAAACGAAATGGCCATCGGCATGAAGACGAGCGACTTGGCCAGGTTGCCCCAGGCGATTCGGTCCGTGAGCTGCGCGGCCAGCAGACCAAATGCAGTAGAAGCGGCAGGCACCACGATCAGCCAGAGCAGGTTGTTTCGCATGGCCTCCCAGAACTTCGGCTCGGCCAGCATTTGCTGATAGTTGGCAAAGCCCACGAAGGCCCCATCCTGGCTTCGGTCGGTGAGCGAAAGGCGCAATGTCTCGATCACCGGATATCCAAGGTAGAGGCCAAGCGCAAAGATGGCCGGCGCAAGGAACAGCCATGGCCGCACGTGGTTGGCGCGGTTGATGTTCCGCCCCGCGTTCGGTCCCTTTCCCGGAAAGAGCACCTTGTCCAGAAACAGGTTCGAAAGATAAAAATACCCGATGCAGGCGCTGACGCCGATGATGATCGTCACAAGTCCGAGCAATGCAGGATGCATGGAGCGTCCTCCCCGCGTCAGGCCGAATGAAATTGACGGGGCCCGGAGACCGGGCCCCGTCCTTGCATGACTACTTCAACGCGTCCCAGCTGTTCTGGATTTCCTGGGCGACTTCGGCGGCGCTCTTGCCTCCCGAATAGTCGACCATCCCGGTCCAGAATGAGCCCGCGCCGACGCCACCTGGCATCAGGTCGGAGCCGTCGAACCGGAAGGTGGTGGCGTTCAGGAGGATCTCGTTCATCTTCCTGAGCGTCGCATCACCGAACGCGTCCGGGTTCACGCCTTTATGCGGCGTGAGGAAGCCCTTACGCGCCATCCAGATTTCGTGCGCGGCCGGATCCTTGAGATACTCGATCAGGTCATGCGCGGCCTGGTTTTCGTTCGAGATCGCCCAGACCGTTCCGGCGCCCAGAACCGGCTTGCCGAGATCCCTGCCCGCGTAGGCCGGAAAGTAGAAGAAATCGACGTCCTCGCCGACCACGGCGCCTTCCGGGAAGAAGGCCGGAATGAACGAGGCCTGGCGATGCATGTAGCATTGGGGCGGGCTGTCAAACATTCCCTTGGGGCTGTCGCGGAAATCGGTCGAAGCGACGGCAGCGGCGCCTCCCGCGACATAGTCGTCGTTGCGGGAAAATGCGCCAAACTCGTCGATCGCCCCCACGACGGCATCGTCGGTGAAGGAAATCTCGTTCGTGACCCACTGGTCGTAGACAGAAGGAGGCTGCGTGCGCAGCATCATGTCCTCGACCCAGTCCGTTGCAGGCCAACCTGTCGCGCCACCCGAGCCGAGACCGATGCACCAGGGCGTTTCCCCGTCGGCGACGATCATGTCGGACAGCGCCTTCAGCTCCTCCATGGTCTCCGGAACTTCGTAGCCGGCATCCTCGAAGTTTTCGGGGACGTACCAGACGAGGGATTTCACATCGACCTTGTAGAAGAAGCCGAAGAGCTGGTCGTTGCCGTTCTCGTCGGCATAGGTGCCGAGGTCGACCCAGGACTGCCCTGCGGCGTAGTTCTCCCGAACCCAGTCGCCCACGCCGCTGTCGAGAGGCGTCAGGAATCCGCGGCTCGCCATGTCTGCGGCGAGTCCCGGTTGCGGGAAGACCGCAATGTTTGGCGCCGAGCCCGCCTCCGCGTCAACGAGAATCTGCTGCTCGAAACTGTCGGAACCGACATAGCTCACGTCGTGGCCGGATTTCGCGGCAAAGTCCCCCAACACCGCCTCGACATTTTCCTGGTCCGGGCCAAGCCAAGGACCAAAGACGGTCAGCTGTTCGGCACCTGCGCTGCCCGTGGCCAGTGCCGTCACGGCCGCGCTGGCAAGTAGTGATCTGTTCATGAAGCTCTCCCTATATCCGAACCCGAAGGCCCATTCGATGGTTGTCGCAATGAGTTTCTCAAAGCGCTTTGGATAACACAACATCCCCGAACTTTCTTCGCATGTCAACGTGAATCTTGACAAATCTTTATCTTTGACAATCTGCTACTGTCTCGTATGCTCCCCCAGAACTTGAAACCGCTTTGAAAAATGAACCTGAAGGAATTCTCACACCGCATCGGGCTCTCTCCCACGACCGTCAGCCGTGCGCTCAACGGGTATCCCGAAGTCAGCGAGAGAACCCGGCGGAAGGTCCTGGAGTCCGCGGAACGGCTCGGCTACACCCCGAATTCCCGAGCAGCGCGCCTGGCAACGGGCCGTGCCATGACGATCGGCCACATCCTGCCCTTGTCGAAGGAGCATGAAATGGTGAACCCGATCTTCTCGGACTTTATCGCTGGCGCGGGCGAACAGTATTCCAAGTCTGGCTACGACCTGTCGCTCTCCGTCGTGCGGGACGAAGACGAGGCGGAAGCATACCGTGATCTCGCCACGCGTGGCGTGGTCGATGGTGTCGTGATCCATGGTCCCAAGGTCGAAGACCCCCGCATCCGCCTGCTCCGCGAACTCGGGCTGCCCTTCGTCGTGCACGGACGGTCAAGCAGGATACACGACCGATACAACTGGGTCGATGTCAACAACCGACGCGCGTTCTCGCGCGCGACGGAATTCCTGCTTGACCTCGGGCACCGCAGGATCGGCCTGATCAACGGCCTCGACGGAATGGACTTTGCCACGCGCAGGCTGAACGGCTACGGCGACGCACTTGAGGCACGCGGCATCACTCAGGATCCTGAGCTGGTCTTCAGTGGCGAGATGACCGAAAACTACGGCTTCGACACGACCATGCAGATGCTTGATTCGCGCAACCCGCCAACGGCAATCTTGATATCGTCGATCGTACCTGCGATGGGTGCGCGACGAGCGCTTCATGATCTTGGCGTCGGCCTCGGAGACGAGGTGTCGATCGTGATCCATGATGACGACCTATCCTATTTCCGGAATGAGGGAGACGTTCCGATCTTCACCGCCACGCGATCCTCGGTCCGGGAGGCGGGGCGTCTCTGCGCCGATATCCTTCTCGACACGATCCGCGGCGCAGAGGATGAGCGTCGACATGTTCTTCTAGAGGCGGACCTCACGGTGGGACTATCGACTGGCCCGGCGCCGGCAATTCGTCACCTGCTTGACCGTGACCGGACCGAAACCTTGCGCCGCCCGCAAACATTGACTTAGGTCCCCGGGAAAGCAGGACTGCTAGACATGCCGGACCACAGGGACAAAGTGTCGCTCGTCGCCGATGTCGGCGGAACGAATACGCGTGTAGCCCTTGCCGAACGCCGCGCCCTCTTGGAAAAGTCCGTCCGGAAGTTTCGGAACTCCGAATTCGAAGGCCTTGAATCCCTGCTCCTGCGGTTCGAACATGATGTCGGCCTCGTGTGCGACGCCGTTGCCGTCGCGATTGCCGGACCAGTCCATGACGGACGCGGCACGCTGACCAATCTGGACTGGACGGTCGAGCGCGAGGCTCTCGCGAGTGTCACCGGCGCGAAAACCGTATCCGTGCTCAACGACCTGCAAGCGCAGGCTCACGCACTTCACGCGATTCCGCACAGTCAACTCTCGCCCGTCATCAGGGTCGAGCCCGAGAAGGCCGATTCCCGCAAGCTTGTGATCGGAATCGGCACCGGCTTCAATTCCGCGCTTGCCATCCCGAACGGCCCGGTATTGATGGTGACGCCTTCCGAATGCGGCCATGTCCTCCTGCCGGCCAGCAACTCTGATGACCTGGAGCTTACAGAGTTCATTGCAGCGCCCGACGGATTTGCCTCGGTTGAGGATGCGATTTCAGGTCGAGGAATAGAGAACATCCACGCCTGGCACGCGTCGAGGCACGGCGAAAGCGGATCGCGGTCGGCCGCGGATGTCCTGGCTGGCATAAAGGTCAGTGACGACCTCGCCGAAAGAACCCTTGAGACATTTGTCCGGATCTTGGGATCGGTCTGCGGGGACTTGGCCCTGATTCACCTGCCGTTCGGCGGGATATATCTTGTCGGAGGCGTGGCCCGCGCCGTCGCTCCTTATCTTCGAGACTTCGGATTTGAGGAGAGCTTTCGCAACAAGGGTCGATTCTCCAGGTTCATGGAGCGTTTCCCGGTCGGTGTCGTCGAGGACGACTTTGCAGCGCTGTCAGGCCTGGCGGTTCATCTGGACGACCTCCAAAACGGGTAGCGCGCAGGAGGCACGACGTTCGGGCCTCGAGTTACGTCGTGCAAGTGGCGCCGGTTCGAATTCGGCGCGGAAAGATCCCGGCAGGCCGCCGTCTCTTGTGCATGAGCGAATTGACCGAGCGAGGGCGCTGATACGACCCCGTCCGGTCGCCAAATCCGGATCACGCCTCCAGTTCGGCGTCCCAATACAGGAAATCGAACCAGGTCTCATGGAGGTGATTTGGTGGGAACTTCCTGCCCTGGTTCCGGAGCTTGCCCGCATTGGGCCGTTGGGGTGCACGACGCAGCGACATGCCCGCCTGCGCGAGCGAGTTCGCTCCCTTGCGAAGGTTGCATTTCGCGCAGGCCGCGACCACGTTCTCCCAACTCGTCGTGCCGCCGCGAGAACGGGGAATGACATGGTCGAAAGTCAATTCGCCCCGGGCACCGCAGTACTGGCACCGAAACTCGTCGCGAAGAAACAGGTTGAACCGCGTGAAGGCCACCCGCTTCTGCGGGTGAACATAGTCCTTCAGGACGACCACGGACGGAATGTGGATTTCCGTGGACGGGCTGCGGACAACCTCGTCATATCGTGCAAGGACATCCACCCGCTGCAGCCACACGGCCTTGACCGCTTCCTGCCAAGGCCAAAGCGACAGCGGAAAGTAGCTCAGCGGCCTGTAGTCGGCGTTCAACACCAACGCAGGATGATGCCTGAGGCTCTTCGGTTCCCGCACAAAACTTGTTCTGAAACTTCCACTCATTTGCCGTTTCATCCGTCTTCCGCCGCCGCGCACATCCCCGCCAAGGGCGACCCGATTTCCGGGCGACTATATATGGCGGTGTTCGCATGACAAGCCCCATGAATGTTGAGTAGTTTCGCAAGGGCATGTGACAGAATCGCGACGAGTTTTCCACAGACTTGCCCACAGGTTCAAATCGTCAGGATCCGTCCGATTCGCTTCCGAGTCGCAGTCGAATGAAATTCAGCGCCATAGAGAGCCCGTCTGGCGAAATGCCGTGCCCCATGCCCTCCATCACATGGCTTGACACCTCGAATCCTGCGGCCTGCAGCGCTTCCGTCGCCGCCTGAAGCTCGGCAAAAGGAACCACCTCGTCGTCGTCTCCATGGACAAGCAATGCCGGCGGGCGCGATTTCGCCTCTTCGGCGATGCAGCCAGGAAACATCAACCGGCCAGAGAACCCCACGATCCCGGCCACGGGATCAGCACGCCTCGGGGCAACATGCAGACCCATCATCGTGCCTTGGCTGAAGCCAAAAAGCACAAGGCGATCAGGATTGAGGCCTTCGTCGGCCAGGATCTTGTCAATGAAGGCATCAAGCAGTTTCGCGGACCTAACCAGTTCCTTGACCATCACCGCTTCAGTCGACCCGTCAATCCACGGGATGGGAAACCACTGAAATCCCGACGGGTTTGCCACCGAAGGTGTGGGAGCATCGACGGCCACGAAGACGGTGTCGGGAAGCACCGGTGCAACATGCTCGCCGATTCCGAGCAGATCCTCGCCGTTCGCTCCATATCCGTGCAGGAACAGCACGAGCGAGTTGGTCTTACCGGAAGCGCTTCCCCGGCGTTGGCAATTCAAGCTGCTCATCGGATTCCTTCCCGCTGCTTCGCGGCCCGGTAATATGCCCAGAGCAGACGTGCGGCGACGCCTCGCCAAGGCGACCATGCTTCCGCCATCTGCCGCAATTCGCGTTCCGTGGGCCTTTCAGGCTTCTCGAACAGGATGCGCGCAGCTTCCTGAAGAGCAAGGTCGCCGGGCGCGAAGACGTCGGCGCGACCAAGCGAGAACATCGCGTAGATCTCGGCTGTCCAGCGCCCTATTCCAGGCACCTGGACAAGCGTTTCGATGACCTCGTTCGTAGGCTTCTCCCGCAACCGACTGAAACGAATGCCCGACGTTGCGAGTTCGCGGGCATAGCGCATTTTCTGGCGCGACAGGCCGCACGCACGCAGCTCTTCGTCGCTGGCTGCAACTATCTTGCGCGGGCCGGTCAGCCCGGCGGCCTTCAGTCGCCCCCAGATCGCATCGGCCGCCGCCACGGAAACCTGCTGGCTGACAATGGCATCGAGAAGCGGCGCAAATCCGTCCTTGCGCCGTCGAAGCGGCAACGGCCCGGTCATGGCCAAGGCCTTGCGAAAGCGCGGCTCGCGCCTCGAGAGGTAATCGGCACCTTCAGCAACGCAGGCAGGTGTCTCGATGATGCGGCCTATTGTCTCTGACACGATGTCCTCCCGAACGGCGCGCGGACGGTAGATGCAAGAACGGCAAAACGGAAGCCCCGACCTTGCCGACGCCGATTGAACGGAGTACCGGGCTTGCATGCTGGAGAAATCCGTCCTTTCCACGGCACGAAGGAACGTGACGGTCCTGGTGATCGCCCAGGGCTATCTCGGTGCGCAGATGCCGATGATGTTCATCGTGTCCGCTCTTGCCGGCCAGTCGCTTGCGCCGAATGCCTGCCTTGCCACGCTGCCGATCTCGTTGATCGTGCTGGGATCTATGCTGGCGGCCACGCCGCTCTCGAGCATCATGCAACGGCACGGACGAGCGCTCGGCTTCGTGATCGGGGCGACGGGCGGTGCCATCGGCGCTGCGCTGGCGGCGTGGGGCCTTGCCACGGGAAGCTTCGTGCTCTTCCTGATCGGTTCGGCGTTCGCCGGCATGTACCTGTCGTCCCAGGGCTTCTTCCGATTCGCGGCGGCCGACACGGCTTCTGAGGCATTTCGCCCAAAGGCGATCAGCTACGTCATTGCGGCGGGGCTGGCGAGCGCAGTGATCGGCCCTCAGCTGGTCAAGGTGACTGCCGATGCCTCCGCCGTCCCATTTCTCGGCACGTTTCTCGCGATCATCGTGATCAACGTGAGCGGAGCGTTCCTTTTCCTGCTTCTGGACATTCCGAAGCCGAAAGCCGTCGAGATCTCCGAGAATGCCAGGACCCGCCTTGAACTCCTGAAATCCCCCAAGGTGCTGGTGGCGATCATCTGCGCAATGGTTTCCTATGCCCTGATGAATCTCGTGATGACGTCCACCCCTCTCGCGGTTGTGGGCTGCGGCTTCAGCAAGAACAACGCCGCCGACGTCGTCTCGGCCCACGTCCTGGCCATGTTCGCACCTTCGTTCTTCACAGGGCACCTGATTGCGCGCTTCGGCGCGGAACGGATCGTTGCCATCGGGCTTGCGATCCTCGCGGCAGCCGGAGCCGTTGGCCTTTCAGGGACCGATCTCAGCGACTTCTTTGGCACGCTCATTCTCTTGGGGCTGGGCTGGAACTTCGGCTTCATCGGTGCAACCGCGATGCTCTCGAATGCACACTCGCCCGAGGAGCGCGGCCGGGTCCAAGGCCTGAACGACACGATAGTGTTCGGCTGCGTGACGCTGGCGTCACTTTCGTCCGGCGGGCTGATGAACTGCACCGGCGGTTCGGCGGTGGAAGGCTGGACCTCCGTGAACCTTGCAATGGCTCCGTTCCTGGCGCTGGCAGGAGGCGCCCTGCTCTGGTTGACGCTTGCGCGCAGAACGCCAGGTCGGGCAGCGAATTGACTGCGGCAACGGAGATGCCTCGGAATTGCCAGAAGAAAAAAACGCCCGCACAAGGCGGGCGCTTAGTTATTGAGGCAGGTTTCATACAGGCAAGAAACCTATCGAGCAGTGCTCCGCTTATACGCCACGTTGCACAGAACTCCAAGTCAAAAGTTTGACAACTTCGGAATCGCCCTATAGGCCGCCCGAAAGCATGTCGGCAGAAGGATGTCCATGACGATGAACCTGTATCGCAGCCTTGCGCTGACTGCGGCCTTTCTCGCGGCCGCAGGATCAGGGCATGCCGAGCCAAGACACGGCATAGCTATGTATGGCGCCCCCGCGCTACCACCGGATTTTGTGTCTTTGCCCTATGCAAACCCGGATGCGCCAAAGGGCGGCCGCATCGTCCAGGGAGAGGTTGGAAGCTTTGACTCGCTCAATCCGCATATCCTGAAAGGCCGTGTTCCGTGGCAACTCAGGTTCCTGGCCCACGAGAGCCTCATGGGCCGAAATTACGACGAACCGTTCTCTCTGTACGGTCTCCTTGCCGAATCAATCGAGGTGCCCGACGACCGCTCTTGGGTCGAGTTCACGCTGCGACCGGAAGCCAAGTTCTCCGACGGCACGCCGATCACCGCCGATGACGTTCTCTGGACCTTCGAGACGCTCGGGACCGTGGGACATCCGCGTTACCACGGATCCTGGAAAAAGGTAGCCGGCGCCGAACGCACGGGCGAGCGAAGTGTGAGATTCACGTTCAACGTGCGCGACGACGAGCTTCCGCTGATCCTGGGTCTCCGGCCAATTCTCAAGAAGTCGCAATGGGAGGACCGGGACTTTGCGGCATCGGGCACCGGAATTATCCCGGTCTCCTCCGCACCTTACGTGATTTCCGACTTTGAGCCCGGGCGCTACGTGGTCTTGACACGAAATCCAGACTATTGGGGCTACGGCGTCGTCCCCTATCGACGGGGAACGGCAAACCTCGACGAGATCAGGATGGAGTTCTTTGCTGACGGCACGGCGATGTTCGAAGCCTTCAAGGGCGGATTGCTGACCACCTCGCGCGAAACCAGCGTTCAAAAATGGAACAGCCAGTACAACTTCCCGGCCGTTCAGTCGGGCGACGTCGTCAAGTCCTACATCCCTCACAAACGTCCGTCTGGAATACGCGGCCTCGTGATGAACACGCGGCGACCGCAGCTTCAGGACTGGCGGGTACGAGAGGCACTGATCACAGCATTCAACTTCGAATTCATCAACCAGACGATCAATGGCGAGCCACAGCCCCGCATCACGTCTTACTTTTCAAACTCGATCCTTGGCATGAGCAGCGGGCCTGCCGAAGGCCGCGTGCGGGAATTCCTCGAGCCCTTTGCAACGGACCTCCTGCCCGGCGCGCTCGAAGGCTACGAGCTTCCCGTCGGAGACGGCACGGAGCGGAATCGAAAGAACCTGAGTACCGCACTGTCTCTCATGGGCCAAGCCGGCTGGTCGCTCAGAGACGGCAAGTTGAGGAACGAGGCTGGCGATACCTTCGGCTTCGAGATTCTCCTTTCTTCCGGGTCCACCGAGACGCACCAGATCGTGGACATATACTCGTCGGCGCTGGAGCGCATGGGCGTTGACCTCACCGTCACAACGGTGGATGCCGCCGAATTCAAGGAACGCACGAACAAGTTCGACTTCGACATGACGTGGTACGCGAGAGGCATGTCGCTCTCGCCAGGGAACGAGCAGAACCTCTACTGGAGTTCTGAAGCTGCAGACACCGAGGGGAGCGGAAACTGGATGGGTGTCCGAAGTCTTGCAATCGAGGCCATGATCGAACGGCTTTTGACGTCCAGGAGCCAGGACGACTTCGTCGCCGCAACCAAGGCCCTTGACAGGGTCCTGACAACAGGGCGCTATGTTATTCCAATCTGGCATGTACCTGTCTCACGGATTGCGCATGCAAGGCAGCTGCGATACCCGGACAGGCTGCCGATGTATGGGGACTGGATCGGTTTCCAGCCTGATGTCTGGTGGTATGAGGAGTGACGAAATGCGAAAGATCTTGCTGCTTGCGATGCTCGTTCTTGGACTTGCTGCGTGCAATACGGTCGAAGGCATCGGAAGTGACGTATCGGCAGGCGCTAGCGCCATAGGCGACGTGCTGTCGTAGGCGTCTTTTCCAACACGACGGTGCAGGCGCGGAAAGCCAGAGCGCTGTCCGTGTCGCAAAGCCTTCACGTGTCGCCGCCCGCGCTCTGAGCAAGAAGGCTCTCGGCGACAAGGGCGCAAACATGGCACGCATCGCGGTCAACGGCCTCGGCCGAAGGGGAAAACTTCTGCTCTGACGGCTCTTTGACGACAAGGGCGGCAGCAAACTTGTCCTGTTGAACGAACCCTGCGCCGACATAGAGCAGCATGCCCTGCTGCTGGAATTCGACACGGTTCATGGCCGCTGGGACCACGACATCGAGGCAAGGGACGATCAACTTTCGGTCTCGGGGCACGTGGTGCGGTTTACGCAGGTCAAGGAAATTCGCGACCTGCCTCTTCAGCATCTCGGCATCGATCTTGTCGTCGACTGTACCGGCGACCACAATTCCGCAACGAAGCTGCACTCCTACCTGGTCCTTGCAGTGGCCAAGAGCGAACGTGTCGCCATGGATGTTGGATTCTACTACATGTCGAACGCTGTCGGCCGCCTCGTCGGCACATTGCTTTCCGGTCACTGCCTTCAGTTGTGGGGTGTTGCGGGCTGTCTTACGACGGCGGCAATCATGTCGGCTCTGAGCTTTCTTGCGGCCGGGCGCTTGGCGCGACGAAATTCAATTCGCGCACAGGCAGGCATGCACGATCAACATTGAACGAACGCCGCCGACAATCTTGACAATCAGGAGTATGACGCCTTCAGCGCAAAGATCGTTGAACCCAAGGCCGCTCAATGCCGCAGATTGCGCCGCAAACATCAGAAGGGCAGTCTCTTGCACATGGTGCGAAGGGGTGCCAACGATGGCAAATGCCCATCAAGCTGGACATCTTGAGCGACCCCATCTGCCCATGGTGCTACATCGGCAAGAGCAGCCTCGACGGCGCGCTTGAGCTGCGTCCTGATCATCCGTTCCAAATCGAATGGCACCCGTTTCAGTTGAATCCCGATATGCCCCTCGGCGGCATGGAGCGACAGACCTATCTCGACAAGAAGTTTGGCGGACGCGAAAACGCCAAACAGGTCTATGACCGAATTGCCGAGGCCGCAAAGGCCAGCGGTCTGAGACTCGACCTCGACGGGATCAAGCGGACACCCAACACAATTGACGCCCACCGCCTGATCCACTGGTCAGGTCTGGAAGGATGCCAAGGTGCGACAGTCACCCTCCTCTTCAAGGCATATTTCGAGGAATGCAGGGACATTGGAGACCGTGCGGAACTGCTTGATATCGCAGAAGTCGTTGGCCTCGGTCGCGCGATGACCGAACGGCTGCTTGGCAGCAATGCAGACATCGAGGAAACGCGCACTAGGGATGCGCATGCAAGGAATCGCGGTGTGGCCGGCGTGCCCACATTCGTCGTTGCGGAACGCCACGTCATACAGGGTGCGCAACCAAAGGACCTTTGGCTCAGGGTCATGGATGAATTGTGCGAACAAGCCGAGGCATCTTCGTGACTGGAGTCGACAGGGAAGAGGCCAATCGCGCTTCGATCACCGCGTCCCGTGCAGAACTCATTGCCATCATTGCCATGATGGCAGCAACGGTCGCCTTCGCGACGGATGCCATGCTTCCCGCCTTTCCGGACATCAGCGCGGACCTCAGCCCGCATGACCCGAATCGCGCACAGCTTGTCATAGCGTCGTTCATGGTCGGGCTTGGCGTGGGGACTCTCTTTGCCGGACCGCTCTGCGATGCCTTTGGTCGTCAGGCCATCACGATTGCAGGAACCGTTATCATCATTCTCTTTGCTATCGTGTCGGCGCTTACACAGAGCCTCGAGGTGTTGCTTGTCGCCCGGTTCCTCCAAGGCATGGGATCGGCAGGACCGCGCGTTGCAAGCATGGCCATCGTGCGTGACCTGTTCCGAGGTCGCGAAATGGCCCGGATACTGAGTTTCGTCATCCTGGTATTCACGCTCGCTCCGGTGTTTGCACCGTCGATCGGATGGCTTCTCACCCAGGGTTTCGGCTGGCGCTCGATCTTTGCCTCCTTTGCCGTCTTTTCGATCATCTCGACCGGCTGGCTGATGCTCAGGCTTCCCGAGACCCTGCCCCGCAAAGAACGTCGATCACTTCGCGCCCGAGAGCTTGTCGACGGCCTGCTGGAGGTGTTTTCCAATCGCCAGGTCATGCTGGCAATCGGCTGCCAATCGCTGGTCTTCGCCGTGCTGATGTCGACATTGCTGTCAAGCCAGCAAGTCTTCGACAAGGTATTCGATCGCGGTGCAGGCTTTCCGCTCTGGTTTGCACTGATGGCGGCCCTGGCAGCTGGAGCAAGCGTGATGAATGCAGCCATCGTGGTGCGCGTCGGCATGCGAAAGGTGGTCCGGATGGCCCTGCTCGTTCACAGCAGCTTCACCGGCATGTTTCTGCTTGCAATGATCACTGGCGTGCTTCCAGCATCTTGGCTGTTTCCGGTTGGATTTCTCTGGTGCACGTCGGTCTTTCAACTGGCGGGCTTCGCGCTCGGAAACATCAATGCGATCGCCATGGAGCCAATGGGCCACATGGCCGGGCTTGCCGCATCGATCATCACTTCTGTCGCAACGATCGCGTCGATCGTCATTGCTGCGCCAGTTGGCCAGGCGTTTGACGGAACCCTCGTGCCACTGACTTCAGCAACATTCGTTCTTACGGCGCTGGCTCTTCTGCTGGCGCACCGACTTGAAGGATGATGGCAATGGCACTTCATGTCAGGGATTCGGCGCCACGAATGCGCAGATGGCTGACGTGAGGGACGCGCCGGTCGGGTCCTTCCGGCCGTGGCGTTCCCGGGCCCGCAACCTGGCGAGGAACGAAGTAGCGGCTTCGGAACCACCCGCATCCCTTCATGACGTCGTGGAACGGATGATCGCCACCGGCCATGACTCGCCCGCGACTCCCGTCATGCTCTGATAACAAAGCGGCTCCCCAAGCCTGCAAGTGCCCGTGTCGCGCTGCACCAGACCAATGAGTGGTCAGCCGGGAACCGCCGACCTGCCCGCCAGTCGCTGCCGCTTCTTCGCGAGCACCTCTTTCCGTTCTTCCCACTTGTATTCGAGATCTTCCAGGACCGGCACAAAGGTCAGCGTACCGCCCAAACGCCAAGGATCAAGCACGATGCCACGCTCGAAACCGTCGCCCTTTCGACTTATGACCGCGGTGCTGTGTTCGATGCGGAACGGATTGAAGGCGTTCGCGATTGCCCTGTGGACCTCCAGCGTATCCAGACGCTCGGCAAGCAGCCGCGCTTCCATGTCTTCGGCCCAATGCCAGCAAAGACCGCGTTCCTTGATCCCCAGATTCACCTGCGTGTTGTGCCACAAGGGCGAACCCGTGATCCGGTAGGATACGGCGAGCTCGCGTGAATGCTGTAATGCAACCCGCGCAGCACGCTCGGCCTCCTCGGCGCTGACTCCAGGTCCGAGAGCAAGGATCATGCTTTCGAGTGATGCGACTTCACTTTCGCTTGGAGGGCCATGTCGTGCAGGGGTGGTGCCGCAGCCTGAAAGCGACAGGAGCGCCAGCAGGACGACGAAGACTCTGAGGATCTGAAACAGGCTCATCCAAGCAGTCCTGCGTGGCCAATCGCGTTCAAGGTTATCCGGCGGGCAGCCGATTGTCGAGAAATCCGCGGAGACATGGACGTCTCTGCGAGGCGCGCAATTCGAATTCGGCATGACCTGATGCTTCCGTGCTTGCGCAACACAAGAATTGAAGTCCAGTTCAGGCAGTCGAACTTGGGCGACCGCTCCCCAATCATGAGAGCCACGAGTTCAGGGGGGCCCATATAGCCGCAACGACCGGATCGCGAGAAGCGCCTGAATGACGAGTTACTTCTTGCGTTGCGGAACCGATCCAGCGGTTGGAGTGCGAATGCCGAAGGCGATCGGATTTTCAACGCGGAACAGAACAACGTGACGCGAGAACGGCCAATGTGCACCGCGTCCGACGACCAGCGGTGGAACTCCAGTGCCGATTGCCCGGACGCGTTCGCGCACGGCACTGCAGATTCACGCTACAGCTACTCTCCAGGCGCATTCCGAAGGCGAGCTGGCCGCCCGTCAATCAGACGGCTGGCAAGCCACGCACTGGCAATCATGGCCGCGAGCGCCAGCACGGCTGAAAGGCTGAGCGACGCCGTGCCCGCAAGCCCGGCACCCACGGTGCATCCGCCCGCAAGCACTCCGCCAAGGCCCATCATCGCCGCGCCAAGGAGGTAGCGCATGGTCTGCTTGGGCGCATCGAAGCTCTGAAGCACCAGTTCGCCGCGCGATGCAGCGGCCATGAAACTGCCGAGCAGCGTGCCACCTACAAGTCCGGTGCCAAATCCGGCTGCAATCGAGGTGGAGGCTACGCTCCAGAACAGGGTGTCCGCCCAAGGTGCGGTAAACGAAATCGACGCCATGGGAATCGGATCAAACGCGTCTTGCAGGAAGACGCCGGTCCCGAACCATCCGAGTGGAACGAGCATGCCGATTCCGGCGCCAGGCAGCAGATGTGTCACGTGCGCGCCCGACCGATATATCGCAGCTGCGAGGACGACGAGCGCAATTGCCATCCAAAGAACCGCACCACCCGGCAGATTGCCAAGGTTGGCGAATTCGCCGACATCGAGAGTCACTGTTCCGAGACCTATGCGGAGCGGTGCCAGAACGCCCTTCAGCGCCGCATGCGCCACGACGGCAAAGACGACGATGCAAATGGCAGCGCGCAGGTTGCCAGTCGCGGACAAGACCGTCAGACGCGAAATGCAGCCGCGCGTCAGGACCATTCCCGCTCCGAACAAGGCGCCTCCGACAAGCACCGTCAGGATTGGCAGCGAACTCACGTGAAATCTGTGCTCGACGAAACTCAGTTGGCCATCGAGGACCAGTACTTGGGTGCCAAGCATCGCAACCAGGAATGCCATGAGCCAAACCCCGAACGCCGGAAAATGTCCAACCGTGAACTCGACCACGCTGCGCCTGAGGCAAAAGCGTGACATCTGTGCGGCAACGCCAAAGGCCAGGCCAATCAGGATGCCAAGCAGGCAGGAGGCAAATACCGGATTGATTTCAATGTCATAGAGTTCGTAGAGCATCACGGGATTCCTGGTCGAATCGCAGTCGCCAGATCATTTTGCAGGAACATGCAAACCGTTACAGAAAGTCGAATTCTCCGACCACACGCCACACAGCAAGTCAGTTGGAGAGAGTCTGTCCCTTTCACGACCAAAGCCAACGCTCTTGATCGCACATAGCGGCAGCAAGTGGACATGCCTCCGATATTTCGCGGCGCCAAAAGGCGCAAGAGGGCGCCCGTTCGAAGAACAGACGCCCAGTTGCGAAACGAGGGACAGTGTAAATCAGGGTCAGGTGTTTCGAATTCCGACCCACGCAATCCAAGTGGAGATGATGTGCGGCCAATTGAAGGTGCATCGCAAAGATGTGATTGAATCGCCTGTCTCAGGGTCCGAGGACACCAGGCCAATTGGCGTCAGCACGCTCGATGTTGCCTTCCACATCCTTGAGCCAGGTCCTGTGCACTCCGGTGGAATAGTTCAGGTAGAGCCGCCCGTCATGGATTGACCAGGCTTCCGGCACGGTTGTTGCCGTGGCCCCTTTCGACACGGCATAGGCACAGTAGCCGCCGTATTTTGGAGCGTATTTTTCAGGGTCCGCATCGAAAAGCGCCTTGTGCTCCGCGCTGGCAAAGCGAAACGTCGCTCCTTCCAAATCCGAAGTTATGGCCGCGTCGCCCTCCACGGGCTTCGACATCGTGAAATACGCTACGGGATCATAGCCGTGAATCGCCACGCCATTGGTGGCAAAGACCGGCGGCTGAGCCGCATACGCTGGAAGCGTGCTAATCGTGCCAGCCAGGAATGCCGCGGCGGAAAGGCTCAGGAATAGCCGACGAGTCTGCATGTACGTGTCTCCCAAAGTGTCATTGCGCCTTGCTCAACAATGTTCGTTGCCGCACTCGAAAGCGCAACCCACGCGGCATCAAATTTTGTTGTCGATACCCGCAATCTGCCGCTGCGCCGCTGCGTAAAGCGCGACCGCCGAAGCATTGGAGACATTGAGCGAGTCGAATCCTCCAACGGCCCCGATCCTCGCCAACCGGTCGCAGGTATCCCTCGTCTTCTTTCGAAGCCCCTGCCCTTCGGCTCCCAAGACCAATGCAATGCGCCCCGGCGCCTCCGCCAACGCTGCCTCAAGCGTTTGGTCGGCCATGCCGTCGAGTCCGATCAAGAAGAACCCGCGCAGCCTGAGATCCTCCAATTCAGATGCAAGGTTGCGCACCCGAACGTATGGCAGTCGCTCCAACGCGCCGCTGGCCGACTTGGCCAGTGCTCCTGTCTCCGGTGCAGAATGCCGCAGGGGTGCAACAACGGCACATGCGCCAAAGACTTCGGCCGACCGAAGTATCGCCCCAACGTTGTGGGGGTCGGTGACCCGGTCGAGGCAGAGCACGACAAGGCTGCGACGATCCGGCAAGAGATTCTCAAGAGCACCCCAATCGAGAGGTTTGACCTCAAGCGCAGCGCCCTGATGAACCGAAGCGGGATCCAGGGGTGCCGAGAATTTCCTGGCATCCGCGATCTCGGGATCGATGCCGGACTCCGTGACCACTTCCGAAAGTCGGTCAAGGGCGTTCTTGGTCAGCACGAGGCGCAGTTTCTTTCGCGCCGGATTTGACAGCGCATGCCGTACCGCGTGAAGCCCGAACAGCCAAACTGTGTCCCGCCTGGATTCGCGTTTCCATTCTTTGTGTTTGGCGTGCCTGTCCGATTTCTTCATTTTCCGGCTATCCCTTTCCGCAGCCGTGAACGCAACCCGCATTCCGGCTTGACCGGTCGCGACCACGCCGTTATCTGACCCAGGCATGCCGAAGACGGCATCGTCAAGTGGGCGACCGGCCGCAAGGGGTGGCAGGGGACTGTAACTCCCTCGCGGAGACGCATGCTAGGTTCGATTCCTAGGTCGCCCACCATCTGCCCTGACAGTTCCCTGCAAGTGACAGGGCTTGTTGCAGGCAACGGTGACGCACCGTGCCAGAATTGCTGGTAGAGACTCGTCCTTCGAGCATCGCAGACAGGAACCAGAATGCGATCAGAAGTCGGTCGGTGCGCCGCCTTCCCGCTTGCGTCGTTCGACGAACGCCTCAAGTTCTTCGCGCCTTTCGTCATTCAGCGGAGGCGGCTCAAACTGTTCGATGATCTGCTTGTATAGTGCATGCGCACGTTCTGCTGTCCAGATTCCTCCATTGATCATCCACGCCTCGAAATTCGTCCAGTCGCTTGCGAACGGGCGATAAAACGCGGTCTCATAGCGATCCTGCGTGTGCTGGATCCCAAAGTAGTGGCCGCTGGAGCCAACCTCCCGGATTGCGTCCAAGGCAATGTCTTCCGGGTTCGTCGCCACGACTTCCGGTTCCATGTATCGCTGGATCATCTGGAGCACTTCACAATCCATCACGAATTTCTCGGGGCACGCGATCAGCCCACCCTCAAGCCATCCAGCGGCATGATAGACCATGTTCGTTCCAGACTGGACCGCCGCCCAGAGCGAATTCGATGTCTCCCACATGGCCTGTCCATCTGGAACATTGGCCGCGCAGACGCCCGATGAGCGCATGGGCAAATCGTAGTACCGCGCCAATTGACCCGTCATCTGGGTCGCGCGCATGTATTCCGGTGTCCCGAAGGCCGGCGCGCCCGACTGCATGTCCACGTTTGAAGTGAACGTCCCGAGCGCGCAGGCACAGCCGGGCGCGACATGCTGGAACAAGGCGATGGCTGACAGGCCCTCCGCGATCGACAAGGTCACGGCGCCAGCCATTGTGACTGGCGCCATCGCGCCGGCCAACGTGAACGGTGAAACCACCACGGCCTGACCTCGGCGCACCAGGCGCAGGCAGCCATCGATCATCGGCTGGTCGTGTTTCAGCGGCGACGTGGAGTTGATGTTCGTGTACATCCGAGGGCACTCTTGGAACTCCTCCTCAGAGAGGGCACCGCCGATCTTCACCATCTCCATCACGTCTTCGACCCGCTCCTTGCCCAGCGAGTAGGCGTGCAACACCTTGTCGGTAAGTGTCAGCTTGTCATAGAGCATGTCGAGATGCCGAACGCTTGGATGAATGTCGACGGGCTCGACCGGGTAGCCGCCCGCGAAGTGGATGCAATTGAAATGCTGGGTGAGCTTAAGGAGCCTGATGCATTGCTCGCGAGTGCCGGGAACCTTCTTTCCGAGCTCGAGGTCAAAGTAGTTCGGCGGTGACGAGACGTTTCCAAAGACGATGTGGTTTCCGCCAATCGTCAGCTTTCGGTCCGAATTGCGCGGCAAAAGCGTGAAGGAAGCCGGCGCACGCCCGACCATTTCCATAATCCAGTCCCGACCCATCCGCACATTCGTCCCGTCGACCTTGCAGCCTGCCTCCCTGAAGATCTCCAAGGCCTCTTCGTTAAGGAACTCGACGCCGATCTCCTCCAGAATGTGCATTGCGCCGACGTGAATCGCCTGGATGCCGTCTTCATCCAGCGGCTCGGTGGGTGCATCCAGATTGACGGGAATGCGCCACGGCATCTGCGGGAACAGTTCGCCTGATCTCCTGTCGCGGTTTCCCGCCCGCCCGCCTGCGCGGCGCCTTCGTTCTTGACCGGACATTGCAATCTCCCGATTTGCCGAGAGTCTTGGTCGAAGCGCGGCAAGTTGAATGACCGTTTCCGACACCTCTTGTCGTTTTTTGTGCCGCCGGAGAGTCAGTCGGCGATCCAGTCAGCAAGTTGTCCGATATCGGAAAGCACCACCTCGGCATCGTGTGTCAGTTCCTCCGCCCCTGCCACGCCTGTCAGCACTGCAATGGGTCGCATTCCGGCGGCTTTCGCGGCCATCAGGTCAACTTGGCTGTCCCCGACCATCAGCGTTCGTTCGGGCGCAATCGACGTGGCCTTCGCGAAAGCAAGCAGCGGATCTGGCGCGGGCTTGGAACCATGCCCGGAGTCGCAGCCGGCAAGGAACGCGAAGCAGTCAGCGATGCCGGCTGCCTCGAGTTGGCAACGCGAACGCGCCTCGGAATCATTCGTGACCAGCCCGAGCACATATTCCAGCCTGAGCCCATCGAGGCAGGACATCAGATCCACCGTCGGCACCATTGGCGTCCGATTCGACATTGCATCAATCACATGCAACGCCTCCTGCTCGCCCCCTTGCATATATGGCGCGAGGACACGCGCCATTTCGTTGGACGTGCCGGCGACGGCGACGCTGCCGGGCAGGAACCTTGTCTGCTCGAAATCAAATCCAAGGGCGAACGCCGCGGATTCAAGACGATCCGTTGGCACCGAGCTTGCCAGCAGTTCGGCCATCACCGCTCCCCATGAACGCTGGAAGTCAAACAACGTCCCGTCCTTGTCGAAAATGATCGCCTCTACGGTCACGATCTGTCCCTTTCTGATGCGAAGCTTGAGTGTCGTTTGACTGATTCCCGACGGAATTCCCATATCGTCATGAATTTGACTTGCCGAATGCCAGGAGAAAAATCCGGAGAGCGTGCAATTTGCATGTACGGCGCCAGGGGTGCACGTGAGCGACGATGCGGCTGGCGAAGGTCGAAAACACCATGACAATCGCGGCGGAGTTCGCCTCACCGCCTGTCCCCAAAGAACCTTGGCCCGGATCTCGATGGCTTCGCGCCCGACACCCATGAGGTCCTCAGGACGGCGGAAGACCTCGACCATATCTACGGGGCGGTCGATCGCGGCGAGGCCGGGATAAACCTTGATGCCGCGGATTTCTGCAAGGCCGGGAAGCGGATTGACGGGGATCATGTCATATCCGGTTTCGCTCAAGACCCGGAGTACTCAGTAACTGAACTTGGTCCTGTCGGGGCTCGCGCCGACCATGGCGATAGTCTTGACCGATTTCAGGATGCCCTGCCGGTAGTCTTCCGAGTAAGGTTGCCTATGGTCCATCGTCATTCCTTCGGTGCGGCGATGCATGCCTTCAGCTCATCGGGCTCCAGCGGTTCAAGGAAGGGGTTGCGATAAAGCTCGCCGTGGCTGTCGACGCCGATCTCTAGCGTGATGTCCGACATGGGACGCGCAACGCACAAGATCACGTATCCTGCATTGATCTGGTGCTTGTTCAGCGCAACTTGCTGCCGCTGGTTGACGATGCCCGCGGCCAGTTTCGCCGCACAGGTGATACAACCGCCATATCTGCAGCCGTAGGGCAGGTCGCCACCCTGCTCGCGCAGGCTTTCCAGCAATGGACGGCGCGACTCGACCTCGAAAGTCGCATCTACCCGGTTTGCAGGAGTAACCCGATACATGGTCACAGCCAAATGTCGCTCGTACAGTCTCCGCCGGGATAGCGTGCTTCATGACAACGGGATGGCCCGTTCGGTTCCTTGCCAAAGTTGACAACAAAATCCGGGTTCAGTGTCATGCCGCCGTTTGCCGGGTCACAATCGATCATCGCCATGACCCCGCCTCGTTCGCGGATCTCGGGATAGAACTGGTTATCCCAGGTCGAGAACAGCGAGGTCGTCACGTATAGCCGCCTGCCGTCCAGGCTCAGCTGGAACATTTGCGGGCCGCCAGCCATCTTGACGCCATTTACCTCGGGGGCCTTACCCAATAGGCCACCCATCCAGACCTGCCCGGTCAAGACCGGGGCATGCGGGTCCGAGATGTCATACTGGCGCATGTCGCCGTGCAACCAGTTGTTCAGATACAGGTACCTGTCGTCCATCGACACCAGGATCGCCGACATCACGCCGGGTACTGGGATCGGCCATTCGGGGTGCGGTTCGTTCTCGACGTCGATCACCTTTTCCCATTGCCACTTGCCGGCGTCGTCCTTCCACCAGTGAATGACGTTTGAACTGAGCGCTGCCCCGCAAAACCGGGGGTGCTGTCGGGATCGTGGTGGAACTTGAACTCCAGCGGCAGCAGAGCGTCTTCACCCAGATAGATACTCTCGACCGGTTCGCGTTTCTTGAAATCCCAAATATGCAATTCGCGCCCGTATTTGAGATGTCGTACCTCCTCCAGATCGAACCCGGGCATGAAGGTGTTCGGTACGGCCCATTCCGAACTGACCATCACGTTGTGGCGCGGCTGATACCAGAAGTCGTAGCCGAACTTGATGTCGCCCATCGAGCTTTCCCGGCGGCCAATAATCTCACACTCACTGTTCAAGTGCAGATAGCCGCCCGGTGCCTCGCCCTTGGCATCGCCGAGCATCGAGATGATGATCTCCGATCCCAGACATGCACGGTGTGCGGGCCGGAAAGATTGGTCTTTGCCCTTATCTCTGCCCCTTCGATCACCTTGTGCAATCGCGGCGCGCGCGGTTCGGTCGCAGTGTCGGCGACGTGAATGTTGTTCGAACGCACCCCCGGCAGCAGAAGACACTTGCGCGACTTGCCCGCATCGCCAAAGCATGACGAACAGGCATTCCAGCCCATGTGGTGCAATTCGTCCCCTATGCCGTGCATCTCAAGACGGTGAATGATCTGAGAATAGGTCGGGCTATCCGGGTCAACATCCACCGTTGCAAGATAGTCCGGTTTCTGAATGCCGGTCCCGGTGTAGATGGCAATCGTTTACGGGAGCGTTTCGCGTGGCGCCTTGATCGCCTCCGCAGGCGAAGCAAATCCCGGTTCGCAACACTCCATCAGGCTGTCCTGCTTAATTTGGATTCCATTGCGGTGCGCGTTTTTCGAAAAAGGCCCCAATTCCCTCTTGGGCGTCAGGCTTCAGCATGTTCAGAACCATGACCTCGGCGGCAAATTCATAAGCCTCGGGCAACGGCATTTCGACCTGGGCATAGAACGTCTCCTTGCCGATTTTCAGCGTGGCAGGAGATTTCGCGGCGATCCGGCTTGCCAGTGCCATCGTGGTTTCCGTCAGGTCGGACGGTGCGGCAACATCACTGACAAGGCCCATGGCCTGCGCTTCCTCGGCACGCACCATGTCACCGGTCAGGAGCATCCGCATGGCTGATTTCCGCCCGACGTTGCGCGTGAGCGCGACCATCGGAGTCGAGCAAAATAGCCCGATATTGACACCGGGCGTTGCGAACTGCGCATCATCGGCGGCGACGGCCAGATCGCATGTGGCCACCAGCTGGCAGCCTGCCGCCGTCGCGATCCCGTGAACCTCGGCAATCACCGGCTTGGGACAGCGCACGATCGACATCATCAGGCGCACGCACTTCCCCATCGCCCTTTCGAAGAATGCCCTTCCCCCATCGGGCTGCCCTCGCGCCGCCGTCAGCTCCTTAAGATCGTGGCCCGCGCAAAACCCAGGCCCGTTGGCGGCGATGACGATCACATGCACTTCAGGTTCGCCCCCGAGCCGGGTGAGTGCATCTGTCAATTCATCCAGCATTGCCAGCGAAAGGGCGTTTCGCGCTGCCGGACGGTTCAGCACCAGCCGGGCAACGGTACCCTCGCGGAATTCAAGCAGAATGTCTTCGCTCATCGTTCAATCCTTCAAAAGTCCGCGGGCGATCACCAGCTTCATGATCTCGTTGGTCCCCGCATAGATCCGCTCGATCCGGTTGTCGCGATACATTCTCTCCATCGGGTATTCGGCCATCACGCCGTAGCCTCCAAAGAGCTGCAGGCAGCGATCTATGATCTTCGCCTGCAGGTCGGTCAGCCAGTACTTCGCCATCGAGGCCTTCTCGGTGGTCAGCCGTCCTTCCAAGTGCTCGGCGATGCAGGCATCAAGGAAAGTCTTGGCAACGGTCCCTTCGGTCGTGCATTCGGCAAGCACGAATTGCGTATTCTGGAACTCGGCGATCTTCTGGCCAAAGGCCGCACGCTCTTTCACGTAGTCCACCGTGTGACGAAGCGCCCGTTCGATCCGGGCGACGGCGTAGACGGCGACGAGCAGGCGTTCCTGCGGAAGCTGCTGCATCATCTGGACGAATCCCTGACCCACTTCCGGCCCGAGAAGCGCCGAAGTCGGAACACGCACATCGTCAAAAAACAGCTCTGACGTGTCGTTCGACTTCATTCCCAGCTTGTCCAGGTTGCGTCCCCGTCGAAAGCCTTCCAGCCCGTCGGTTTCGACCAGGATCAACGAGATTCCATGTCCCGCAGCGTCGGGGTCGGTCTTGGCGGCAACGATGATCAGATTTGCAAGCGCACCGTTGGTGATGAAAGTCTTCGATCCTCTGATCCGGTAATGATTGCCGTCTTTCACGGCAGTTGTCTTGATGTTCTGCAGGTCCGATCCAGCCCCCGGTTCGGTCATCGCGATCGCCCCGATCAACTCGCCCGAGATCATGCGAGGCAGGATGGCGTGCTTTTGATCTTCCGATCCGTAGTGGATCAGGTACGGGATCACGATCGAGTTGTGCAACCCGCCGCCCCAGCCATCGATTCCGGCCAGATTGCCCTGATAGGCGATCACCGCATCATGGGCGAATGAGCCGCCGAGGCCGCCATACGCCTCGGGCACCTCCGCGCCCAGCAATCCCATCTCGCCAGCCTTCCGCCAAAGGTCTCGCGGGAATGAGCCTTCGGCTTCCCAGTCCTCGTAATGCGGCGCACATTCACGTTCATAGAACTGTCGGCAGGCGTCTTCCAGCATCGACAGTTCTTCGTCGATCCAAGCAGATTTCGGGAACTCGAGGTTTGTCATCGGAAGCCTTGCATCCTGGTCAGCATGTCGTCGCCTTGCCCCGAAAGCGTAGGATCTTGCGCCGCACAGGGCCAATTTAATTTGCAGATGAACTCATACCCAAATGGGATGGAACTCGCCATCCTATACAAAGCACTGGCAAATGCTTAGAAGCAACATATAGGGAAAGCGCAAGAGTTGAACCTGTGAACTTGAGGCAATTGGAAGCATTTCGAGCGACAATTCGCTGCGGCTCGATCACTGAGGCGGCGAACATGATGCACATTTCGCAACCAAGCGTCAGTCGGCTGATTGCCGACCTTGAGCGCTCGGCCGGATTTCCCCTGTTCGCCCGGGTTGGACGCGGCTTGACGCCAACGGTTGAAGGGCAACAGTTCTACAAGGGTGTCGAAGGCATGTTTGTCGGCATCGATCGGTTGCAAGATCTTGCCAAGTCGATCCGCACCTCCCATGGCGGGACGATCTCGATCAGCACGATCCAGTCGATTGCATTGATCGAATTGCCTGCCGCTGTGGGTCGGGTCTATCGCGAGAATCCCGAAATCCGCTTCACCATCAACTCGCGAAACACCCCTGCCATTCTGGACGCGGTGCAGATGCGTCAGGTCGATCTTGGAATCGTCGGGCGCGAGCCGAACCACGAAGGGGTCGAGACGATGTTTCAGACCTCTGCGCCCTACGTCTGCCTCCTTCCGGAGGATCATCCACTGGCCCAGGAAGGGGGTACCATCGACCTGGAAGAAGTGGCCCTCACGGAAACCTTCGTGACCTTCGGCGGCACCTATCCCGACGCGATGATGTCCATGGACCCAAACCTGTCGCAACAACTGCAAAGCCGGTCGCGTCTGTCTGCGGCGAACATGCCGCTGGCCGGCGCGCTCGTCCGCGAAACCGGGGCATTGGCCGTCGCGGATCCGTTTTCGGCCGAGCAGGCGGTGCGCATGGGTGGCGTCGTCTTTCGCCCGGTGGTCCAGAACCTGACCTATTTCGTGTCGATCATCGCGGCGGGGCCGGAACAACTTTCGCGGCAGGCCCTTGCCTTCGTCGATCTCTTTTCCAGCCAGTTGTCCGCGCGCGTCGAATTCGTCGATGCGCTGCGAAACCGGGCCTAGCGCAAGATCTCAGGCAACCAGGTTGCCGCCGCAGGAAAGAAGATCATCAACAACCCGAAAACAATGCCGACACAGACGAAGAGCGGCACCTCTCGGAAGGTCTTCTCGGGGCTCTCCTTGGCCACGCCTGCCGCAGTGTAGATGCCTACGCAAACCGGTGGCGTAATCATCCCGATCCCGGCGAAGGCGATGAAAACCACGTAAAGATGCAGGATGTTCAGGTTCAGTGACAGGGCAAGGGCGGCGAAGATCGGGACGGTCAGATAGAAGACCGGAACGATTTCGACGAAGGTGCCTAGGATCAGGCAGATGATCGCGACCGAGAGCCAGAAGGTCAGCGGCGTTCCTCCCATCTCGGTGAAATAGGTGATGATCTTCTGCGGGGTCTGGCTATAGGTCAAAACGACGCTCAGGAATGTCGCCATCGCAATGATTGCAAATATCACGGCGGTGATGCGTGCGGTCTCGTACAGGGCGTTGATTATGCCACGGAAAGTGAGTTCGCGATAGACCAGCATGCCAATCAGGATGGCCCAGATTCCGGCGATGGCTGCAGATTCCGAAGGCGTCAGCAATCCGGCGTAAATTCCGCCCAAGATAATGACCGGAGTGAACAACCCCGGAATGGCAGCCCACAAGGCAGCGAGGCGTTCGCTGACCGTCGCCTTGTTCGGGTTCTTCAGGTGCCGGCACTTCCAAGTGACGACCACGCCCAAGATGACGATCAGCACGAACCCAGGCAAAAAGCCCGCGGCAAATGTCCGCGACACGGGTACATCGGTCAGAGCAGAGAACAGGATCGCCGCGTTCGACGGCGGGATGAGCGCTTCAAGAAACGCCGCCGACGCTGCCAGTACGATGACGAAGGGCTTGGGATATCCTTGATCCACCATCTGCGGGATCATGATCGTGCCGACTGCCGTGATGGCCGCAAGGATCGAGCCGCAAAAGGCGGCAAAAAAACCCATGGCAAGGATCATCGCGATGCCCAGGCCTCCCGGCCAATGCCCGACCAACGTTGTCGCGAAGTGGACGAGCCTTGCGGCAGCGCCGCCGCGCAGCATGACCATGCCCGCAAAGATGAACAGCGGAACGGCGATCAGCACATGCTTGGTCATCGAGCCGAACGAAACCTGGATCAGCGTTGACCAGGGAAGCTTCAGGCCCCAAATCGCCACCGTTGCGCTTCCCAAGCCAAAAACCATGAAGATGGGCACCGAAAGTATGAGAAGGACCAATGAGAGTAGGATGGCGGCGGACTTCATGGTGCCGCCTCCGCCGGTGCCACGAGTTTTGCCAACGACTCCAACAGCAGTTCAAGCGAGAACAGGAAAAGAATTGCAAAGCCCGTCGGAAAGGCCAGGTACATCCACCAGATCGGCAGTTCGATCTCGAGTTCCATCAATTGGCCCAGCCGCCGAAACAGCGCCACAGCCTCGTTTCCGGCGATGAAGAAGATCACGGCCCCAACCAGCATTGTCGCAAAGACGAAAGCTTGCAGCAGGCAGAGTGTCTTGCCGCCCAGGAAGTTCGGCGCCAGATCCACCTGGATATGCGCGCCAGACCGCAACAGCGGACCGAGAAGCGGAAACACCAGCCAAGGCACCAACGCGGGCGGGAGTTCAATGAACCAGTCGTAACCCGTGCCGCTGACGTAACGCGTGACGGCACTCATCGTCAAAGCCAGCACCATGATGGCGGCAATCGTGGACGACAGGACCGCGGCGAGAATTTCCAACACATGGTTCACCGCCCGAAGGGGACGAAGGATCAACGTCATTTAGAGGCCATCCGCTGGATCGAAAGGCCCCCGCAACTGGCGGCGGGGACCTCTAATGCCATTGCTCAGTTGGCAGCGAAGGCCTTGGCGGCGTCAAGAACCTCTGCGTCGATCTTGTCGGCAACCGCGGGCTGCACCTTGTCGGTCATCAGCATTTGAAAGGCTGCCAGCTTGTCCCCTGCAAGCGTGTTGACTATGCCGCCACGCTCCTGGAACTCGGTCAGGGTTTCTTCGCCGGTTCTCAGGATGGTATTGGTTGAGATCTTGCCGACCTCGGCACCAACGTCCATCAGAAGCTGTTGCAAGTCGTCGGGCAAACCATTGAACCACGTGGCATTGGCCATGATGTACGCGTCCGCATAGTACTGATAAGGCTTCTGGCCATGGGTCAGGAACTCCCACCAGCTGAACGCGCGGATCGAGCCCGGCGGGCTGTTGATCGTGTCGATCAGGCCGGTCTGCAGGCCGGAATAAACCTCGCCAGTGGGCATCGAGACGGTGTTTGCGCCAAGCGCCTCCCACATTGGACGTTCGGCTCCGATCAGGGCGCGGGCCTTCAGGCCGGCCATGGTTTCAATTCCGTTCAATTCCTTTGTGCTAAAGGTCATCACCGGTCCGACCGGGTTATACATCAAGAGGACCGTATCCGACTTCTTGGCGATGTCGTCCCAGACGGCCTGGCCCACGGCATCGTCCGTGAAGAAGGCCCGCTGCTCGCCATAACTGTTGAAGAGACCGGAGAAGGACACGACGTTGTAGTTCTTGTTGATCGGCGGGAAGGACACGACGCCAACGATCCCGCCCATTTCGACCGCGTTCGAAGTGACGGCGCCCAGTTGCTCGCGAATTCCGAAGAGCTGGCCCGACGGGAAGACATCGACCCGCAGCCTGCCCTCGGCGCGCTTGTTGACCTCGTCGGCGAACATCTGCGTATGAATTGCGCTGTGATGCTTCGGCCCCCAGTGAACCGAAAGTCGCGCCACATGGTCCTGAGCTAGCGCGACGCCGCTCAGCATTACGGCCGAGGACAAGAGCACGGCTGCAGCGATTGGTTTCAAGAGTTTCATGACTTCCTTCCATTCAGTTTCGGCACAGCCGCTCTTGCGGCGGCACAAGTGCAGGTCTGCCCGAGAGCCACGCCCCCGGTCTTGGTCCATCAAGGCTATCGCACGACGTCTTGAATGAACTAATCGAATTCTGCGCGGCATTTATTCGCCCCTGCTATGTGTGCGGGCCGGTCCCTGTCCAAACATAGCGCTGGCGCATAGGTGCCGGAGGTTTTTTGATTGGTGTGGCCCCTTTGGCTGCCGATACTTTTGCGGTCGAGCCGAACTTCCGCGACGGATTGGACCAGAGTGACACAGAGGCCCAGAATTTTCTTGACCGAAGATGCCAAGCGCCTCGCCAAGAAACGCCTGCCGCGCATGATTTTCGACTTCTTCGAAGGGGCTGCCGGGCGCGAGGTGGGCGCAGGGAGGAACGAAGCCCGGTTCGACGACATCACCCTGCAACCGCGCGCGATGGCAGATGTGGGCAAGCGGTCTTTGGCAACGCGGTTCCTTGGGGTCGAGTACGGCTTGCCGCTTGGCATCGCGCCCATGGGGATGTGCAATCTGGCCTGCCCAAGGGGCGATGCGCTGATTGCACGGACTGCGACGGACAGGAATGTGCCGGTCTGCCTGTCATCCGCCGGTTCGAGCAGCCTGGAGGACATGCGGCGATGGAGCGGTGACCTGACCTGGTTCCAGCTTTACTTCGGACACACGGCACGCGCCTCGTTCGGCGCGGCCGAGCGTGCGCGAGACGCGGGCTACGACACGCTGATCCTGACCATTGACGTGCCCGAAGTGTCGCGGCGGACCAGGGATCAGCAGAATGGATTCAGCCTGCCCTTCCGACTGACCCCGCGCGCGTTCCTTGACTTTGCGCTGCATCCCCGGTGGTCCATTTCCACCCTGGTGCATGGTGTCCCTGAGCCACGGAATTTTGCGACCGAGAGCAAGGGGTTCGACAGAAAGGCCAGCCGCGCGGGCGCGGACTGGGCGTTCTTGCAAGAGCTGAGGGAGCGTTGGTCCGGCAAGCTGATCGTCAAGGGCATCACCTCGCCTGTTGACGCCGTCCGCGTGCAAGGCCTTGGAGTTGATGCGGTTTATGTCTCGAACCACGGTGGCCGCCAGTTGGACAGCGCGCCGCCAGCAATTGATCTCTTGCCGATCATCCGCAGCGCCGTCGGCCCAGACTATCCATTGCTGTTCGACAGCGGCATTCGCAACGGCGAGGACGTTGTGAAGGCTCTCGCACTTGGGGCCGACTTCGTGATGTTGGGCCGCCCGACGCTCTACGCCCTTGCTGCGGCGGGCGGAGCTGGCCTTCAATCACTGATGCAGTGTTTCGCCGAGGACATCGATCTGGTCATGGCGCAAATCGGGGTCAGCCGCATAGAAGACATCACCGATCAAGTCCTCTTCACACCTTGCGCCCAAGCTGCGCATCATGCAGCCACGCATCAAGCCATTCCGGCATCGACCGATACCTGACCTATACGGGAACCTACCCAGACAATGGCAAACACCCGAACCATCCGCGGCGGAGCGCTTCTGGCCAGGGCCCTGAAAGAAAAGGGCGTGGACCATGCCTTCACGCTGGCCGGCGGCTTCTGCAATCCCGCTCTGGAAGGCTTCATGGAATGCCAGATGCCGGTGATCAATTGCCCGCACGAACAAGTGGCCGGGCATCTGGCGGACGGCCATACGCGGATCACGCGAAAGCCCTCGGTCTGCCTGGTGGGGCCGGAGGGCTTTGCAAATGCCGTGCCCGCGATGCTGGAGGCCTGGGGCGAACGCAGCCCGGTGATCTTCGTGACCGGCTCGTCAACGCTGAAACGCAAGGGCGCGGGCGGATTCAAGGAAATCGACGACGTGGCGATTGCCGCGCCTCTGACCAAGTACTCCGTGCAAATCACCGACGGCGAACGGATCAGCGAATTTGTCGATCGCGCCTGGCGCGCTGCGACAACTGGCTATACCGGCCCGGTCCATCTGTCGCTGCCGGTGGACATCATGTTCTCTTCCTTCCCGGCCGATGCCGGCCGCGACGAACGCCCGTTCGACCGCGGCGACCAGCCGGTCGCCCGCGCCTGGCCCGACCCGGACCGGCTGGACGAAGTTCTGACTCTGGTTCGCACGGCAGAACGCCCGGTGCTGATCGGGGGCCACGGGATCTGGTGGTCGGGCGGAGAAGAGGCCTTGGCACAAGCTGCCGTGAAGCTCCGGATGCCGGTCTTCAACGTGCCCTACCACACAAAGATGCTGGGCGAGGACTGCGACGCCTTCATGGGTCTTGCCGACTTCCACCAGTATCACCCGTCGAAACCCGCCATCCACGAAGCCGATCTGGTTCTGATGGTAGGCTGCCGGCTGGACAACCAGATGAATTTCGGCAACCCGCCTTTCATTCAGGCCGACACCAGGCTGATTTGCGTGAACGGCAGCCACGAAGAACTGGAATACAATTTCGGTGCCGACGTGCAGCTTCTCTCCGACCCGAGCGCGTTTCTTCGTGCGCTCGCTGAGGTCGGCAAGACTTGGGACGATTGGCTTGAACTGCAACGGTCCCGCCGCGCGAGCTGGGTGCAGGAATGGAGCGATCACATTGCAGCCGAGACGGCACATGACGAAGCCGAAGGCCGGTTGATGCACCCGCTGCAACTGGCTCTCGACGTGCAGGCAAGCATGAAGGATGGCGACTGGCTGGTCTTCGACGGCGGCAATACCCATTTCTGGAACGAGATAGCCACCAACATCTCCGCCGCACGAGGGCTGGTTCTTGGCGGAATCCTGCACCCCGGAAATTACAGCCTGCTGGGCGTTGGCGTATCCTTTGCGCTGGCGGCAAAGAACCTCAACCGCGACAGGACCACCGTTCTGGTCACCGGCGACGGCGCCTTTCTGTCAGGCGGCCTGTCCATCGAGGCCTGCTTTCAGGAAAACGTTCCAATCGTTGTCGTGGTGGACAACAATGGCGGGCTGGACTGCATCAGCCAGCAACAGGAGCGGCTGTTTGCCAACGGCCAGCATTATGCCACCGATTTCCGCGACATCCCGTTTCACACGATGTTCGAGGGCCTCGGCGGCTTCGGGGAACTGGTTACCGCACGAGCCGCCCTCCCTGGCGCCCTTGAGCGCGCCATCGCCAGCGGAAAGACGGCCTGCCTCAACGTGAAGTGCAGAGGCGTGATCAGCCCGATCGTCGCCGCGACTGCGGACAAGCGCGACAAGGCGTCGATAGAGTGATGGCGGTCGTTTCGTCGCATGCGCTCAACGCCCTGGACGGCAGCCATGCGGGCGGCATCGCCGTGAGGCTGATCAACCTCGACACCGGTGAGACCCTCTTCGACACGAACATGGATGAAGGAGGGCGCCTGGTTCGGGAAGTTGCAGATCCCGAGCCAACGGCCCGCTACGAAATGGTTTTTCAGACTGGAGACTATTGGGAGAGCCGTGTCGCGCAAACCCACGGTACCCGCATCATGGACGAAGTGGCTGTCCGCTTCACCATGCCTGATCCGGCGGGCCGATATCATGTCCCGCTGATCCTGTCGCCCCATGGCTTTTCGCTCTGGTGTTCGACGGAGCATGGCTGACGGCCTCAGATTCTCGCGCCGCCTGCGCCGGACGCCCTTTACGGCCTCGGCAGAAAGGGCCGGTGTCAGCGAGTTTTCAGTGGTCAACCACATGCTCTTGCCCAAGTCCTACGGGCGGTCGGTGGAGGAAGACTACTGGCACCTGCGAGAACACGTCCAGATCTGGGACGTTGCTTGCCAGCGACAGGTTCAAGTCCAGGGTCCGGATGCAGCGTGGCTGGTTCAATGGATGACGCCCCGCGACATATCCCGCGCCAAGGCCGGGGACTGCCTCTATGTGCCGATCACGGACGAGACCGGCGGGATGGTGAATGACCCAGTACTTCTGAAGCTGGCTGAGGACCGTTTCTGGCTGTCGGCGGCGGATTCCGATCTCCTGCTGTTTGCCAAGGGATTGGCGCTCGGCCGCGGCCTCGAGGTGGCCATCGACGAGCCCGACGTCTCTCCTCTCGCCATCCAGGGGCCAAAAGCAGAGCCGCTTTTGGCTGATCTATTCGGACCCCACATCCGAGACATCGGATTCTTCAAGTTTGACTGGATCGACTTCTCCGGCACCCGGCAGTTGATCGCAAGATCAGGCTATTCAATGCAGGGAGGTTTCGAGATCTACCTCGATGGAGGTCAGTTGGGCGGCGATCTTTGGGACGCCGTCTGGCATGCGGGACAAGCGTTTGAAATTGCGCCCGGCTGTCCTAACCTGATCGACCGAATAGAGGGAGGGCTGCTTTCCTACGGCAGCGAGATAACGCGGGAAAACACGCCCCTGGAATTCGGCCTTGAGAAATTCTGCAACCTTGACGTCGACGTCGACTGCCTTGGGCGCGAAGCATTGCAGCGTGCCGCCAATGCGGGAATACCGCGGCAAGTCCGAGGAATCCTCTTTGACGGCGATCCCTGCCCCACCTGCGCGGAGCCTTGGCCTGTTCGTGTCGGTGCACTGCAGGTTGGGCAGATCACCAGCGCGATCTGGTCGCCAAGACTGAAGCGCAACGTGGGTCTGTCGCTGATTGCCCGGTCGTTCTGGGACGCGGGCCAATCGGTTGCTGTGCACTGCATTGACGGCACGACCCGCAACGGCGAGGTTTCGGACCTGCCATTTGCCTGACGTGTTCAACGCACGAGCTGGCGACATCGGCGCACACTCCCCGACGACTTCGGACTTGCGCGTGCGGCCGATGTTGAACAGGACCGCGTCATGGTTTCCCTCAGTCGAAAGCCGCCTCGCGCTGCCGCAACACTGCAACCAGCGTGTCGTTGTACGGCGTCGGAATGCCAAGCGCACGGCCCAGTTCGGGCACCTGTCCGTTAATCGCATCCAGTTCCGAGCGTCGCCTGGCCTTGTGATCCAGCAACATGGAGGGCCGGGCATCGGGCATTTGGGCACCAAAGGCGGTGACGTATTCCACGGGATCTTCGATGGACAGCTTGATCTTCTTGGCACGCGCAATGGCATTTGCTTCCAGCATTGCGCCCAAGGCAATTGCCCAACGCTCGGGATGGGCCTGAAGTTCCCCGACCGTCATGTCAAACACCGTGCAGGCCGCGCTGTAGGTGACGTTGCAGAGGAACTTCTCCCAGATCAGTTGTTGAATGTCATCAAAAGCCTGCACCCTGAATCCTGCACCGCGCCAGTGCTCAGCCAACACTTCGGCGCGATCGCTTTGACCGCCCCCAATCTCTCCGATGCGGATCAGGTTCATCGCGTTGTGATGCGCATGCCCCGGTCCCTTGAGCGAGGCACCGAACCCGTCAGCGACGCCCAGAAAGACGTTGTCGACTGGCATGAATGCACCGATCCGTTCGGCGGCGCCCAGACCGTTCTGAATGGTAAGAATCATCGTCTCGGGCGTCGGATGCCTCGCAATCGCGCGAGCCGCAGGACCGACACCGGCCATCTTCGTTGCGATCACGATCAAGTCGCATGCGCCGACTTCCGCGAAATCAGTCACAGCCCGAATGCCGTCAATCCTGCGATTGCCGCTGACCCCGTCCAACCGCAAGCCCGAGACATTGATGGCGTCGACATGCGCAATCCATGAATCCACCGCCCAAACCTCGTGTCCGGCCTCGCAAAACTGACCCGCATAGAGCGACCCCATGGCCCCGGTACCGTAAACTGCAATCTTCATTGGGGCCGTGTCCTCGATCGTGGCAGGCGGATATCGAAAGTCTGGCGCAGCGCGGCCTCGACCGTGGCGTCCAGAACAGCGGGAAAATGCGTGGCAAGAAGCGTCTTTGCAACCTCCTTGGCTTTGGCGCGAATGTCGGATTTCCCCGCAGTTTCCCAATCCTCTATCGAGCGGCGGTCGGCCAGGTCGGGATAGAGAAAGTCCGATTTCATTCGGCCAAAGGTCTGCGGGTGCCCCAAAAAATGGCCTTCGGTGCGAATTGTCTCCGCGATCATCTCCGGACAAAGCGTCTCCGAACCGACTTCGACTAGGGCAAGGCTGCGTCGAATGGCCCCCAGCATGTCGTTGTCAATCACGTAGGCCTCCATCGAGGCGGCCATCAGCCCGGCCTGCATGCCCGCCGTCTGGGTGATCAGATTTGCCCCAGCATGGGCCGCCATCGTGACCGAGAGCGCCTTTTCATAGCCCGCCTGCGCATCAGCCGTCTTGCTGTCCGTGGCGCCCGCGATGGTGGAATTGGGCAAGCCATAGTGCCGCGCGATCTGAGATGCCGCCGCCGTCAGAACCGCCTGTTCGCCGCTGCCGCCCGCCATGCCGCCAGACCGCAAGTCGGTGACCATGGGACGAGCGCCGAAAATCGCCGGAGTCTCGGGATTGGCAAGCCAGGCAACAATCACTCCCGCCAGGGTTTCCGCGTTGCTTTGTGCCAGGCACCCCGCCAAGGTCACGGGGCTTGAGGCGCCCAGCTGGCCGAAGGTGTTGACCATGCAAGGAATTTCGGCTCTTGCGGCAGCAACCAGAACGTCTGCGGCTTCGGACGCAAACCGCATGGGCGGGGCAACGTGATTTATGTTGAGTGACAGAAACGGACGCGCGGCAAAGGCATCGGGCGAGCCTGCCGCAAGGTGGCACATGCTGGCGATGTCCCGCACATGGTTCGCCGAGCTGGAACTGACAATGACATGCTTTGCGGTGCCCGCCAGCGCGGCAAAGCACGTGTTGATGTCCAGCAATCGGTCGTCCTCCATGTCCCGTGCCACCAGCGAGCGCGAGAAGAACTGGACATGTGGCAAGGCATCCACCAGACGGGCCGCGTCATAGAGATCTCCCAAGGTGGACGCCCGATAACTGTTGCTTTCGGCATCTAGAATCATGGGTGCCGCACCTCCCGACCCGACGTGAACCGAAGAACGGTCAAGCCTCAGGTCGTGACCAGGCTCGCGCCCGAACAACGTGACTTCGCGCCGAAGACCCTCAAGGGCGCGTTCGACCAGATTGCGCGGAAAGGCGAGACGCCCTTCATCGGTGACCGAGCCGCCAGCGCCACACACCAAGTCAGTGACGGAGCGAGGCGCGTCACTCATCCCGAAGTCGCCGAGAAGTGCCAGCGAAGCTTCATGGATGCGGGCCATGTCCGCGTCGCTGAGGATGTTCAGCCGACCGCCAACAGCTTCCAGACTAGGCATCTGAATCGGGTTCGCCTCATCAAGTCGGGTCAACGAGCGCTTCTTGCGTTTACCAGTCATGATCCTTCCGGCTGGCATGAGAGTGACGCTGTCACGGAGGAATTGGTGGACAAGCGACTTGTCGGGCGAATTTGGGTGTAGATACCTAGGTCCATAGCTCCTGCGCCCAATTTGCACCTGCGCAACCTGCCTCTTGCCGAGCCAAGACATGCACCGATCACCAAATGCGCACCGCCCGGCACAAGCTTCAAGGTCCCCATCAGGCCCTATTGCCCAAGCAAGACCCTTGCCTCGACTGGCATTCCTCCCACTGACAGCAATCGGTGATCATTCGCATTCAGTGTGACCAGAATCTCCACCACGCCTTCCGGCAATGTCGCGAGGTGCATCCATGGCCCGTATAGCCGTGTGACCTTCTGCCCGTTCACGTAGACATGTGCATGGCCTTCCCCCGGCGCGTGGGCTCGACCGACTTTTGCGGGCGAAAACGTGAATCCTGTCGTCATCACGCGCAGGTTCCAGCCTTGATCCGGGTCCTCCGTCACCAGGACGTCAAGCGTTGGCGCGTTGCTGCCCGCCAAATCCAGCTTCTGGTAGTGGTTGTGGCCTTCGCCGAGAGCTCCGCCAATGCCAAGATGCGCTGGTTCACGGTTGTCAGCGTGAACGTGACCGTCAAGCGTCACGCCATTGGCCGCTGCCAGCACGAAGCCGATGCCGCCGCCGAATGCCAATCCAATGATGAACAGAGCGAATGCGCGGTTCACGAAGCCGTCTCGTGATCACTGGACCAAAGCACTCCCGATAAGAGCCCGAGGAGCACCCAGACGACAAGACCCGCTCCCAAGACACGGGCCGCAAACAGAGCACCAAGTTCGGTCGGCACCGGACCCGCGAAGCTATCAGGCTCCGGCGCTCCGATGGCATGCGGCGCAAGCAACAGAACAGCGGCGGCGCCCCAAGCTCGCCAGCATCGCCCAAATGCAAGAAGCCACATGGCTACCCCTGCAGAGATCGCGGTCGCGAACCACCACACCTGCCTTGGCAGAATGTCCGCGGCCGCGACACCGGGCACTTCCGGAGGAAGGGAAAATGCAGGTGCAAGCAGCACCGCGACGAAACCGGCAATGCCCCAAAGCATGCCGCTGCGCGCGGAAATGATCGCCCCACGCCCTTCGGCCAGCGCCATGAGCGCGACAAGAATCAACGCAAAGCCTGCATAGGTCAGCATACTGAAAATTACGCTCAGTCCGTCTCGGACTGGATCGAGCCCGAACCCGGGACGGGCGACCGGACCGGAGGCCGCCCCGAAATGCACCAATTCGCCGCTCTCATAGAGTTCCGCGTGCAGCAGGACAGGCTGAATGAACATGAGGTGAAGGACCGCGGCACATAGGCCCGCCGCGGCTCCAGCGATCAAACCGCTGGTCAGGATTCTGCCAAGCATTGGCTAGTGACAGGGAAAGCCGTTGGCGTGACGCACGTCGTGGGCGGCTGCATGCAATGCATCGGCCTGCACGTGACCTGTCAGCACAACGATTCCTAGTCCGAGAAGAGCCGCCAAGAGCACTCCAAGCGAAGCCGATGCGGGACGCGCCTCGGCAAGTGTACGTGTCGTCATGTCTACCTCCTTGCCGCCCTACCCGACGGCGGTTGATCCATGCCTGACAGGTCTCCTGGCTCGCGGGTCATCGCGCCTCGCCCTCCTTCCCCCCTGCACTCCGGGAGTGGGTTCCGGGCGGCGCTCTCCGCTTACAGTCGCGGGGGCGGCTGCGGCATAGGCCGTGTGGCTGCACCGCATTCCCTCCAGCCTGCCGGACGTCCGGCAGGATCAGGCACGCACATGTAGCCCGTGCCGCGTTCCGAGCGCAACGGCTTTCGGCGGCAAGACGTAACTCTTTTGCGACGTTTCGGAGAATTGGCTTCTGTCATCTGCACACGCGCTTCACGCGCAGCCCTCCCGGTCTCCGCAATCCGCTGCGGGACCGCCGCGGGCCATCCCGCTTGACGCAACCGTCGTTCGATCGAGATCGCGACTGGAGTTCGTTGGGCAGCGCCTTTGAACCTAAACTGCACGGCCTGCAAGCAACCCCTCCAGGACTGCTTCCTCAGCAGTGCGAGGCGAAACGCAGTCACCGACGAGGTGGTGTTCAATGCCAAGACTGCGCACGAGATTTTCTACCGTGTTCCGCGGACTGTGGCCTTGGCACAGAACAAGGGTGTCAACGCCTTCGCAAATCACGGGTTCATCGTTCATGATGTGTTGTAGATAGACCGAATCTTCATCGGCTCCGAACAGTCGAACGTAGGGCACCATTTCCACGCCGAGGCTCTGCAGGCGTCCGATGCTTGCATCACGCACATACATCTGGATTGTCTGGCCGGGCATGTAGCCATTGACGGCCAGTTTCACCTGATGCCCTCGCAGTGCCAGATGCTCTGCAATTCCGATCCCTATCCAGTCGGCACGCCAATCCGCCACCACGACCGATTTGCCGACATTCGCCTCGTTGCGAAGAACCTGCCAGGCATCCACGACATGAGCGTCATCGCGGCCCTCGAATTCCGGCCATCTCGGTTCTGCACCGGTCGCAACGACGATCGTGTCCGGGGCAAATTCCTTGATTGCTGTCTCATCAACGGTGATGTCCTTGCGAATTTCCACCCCCGCGAGAGCCATTTCGCGTGACAGATTGGTGATGATCCCGCCGAATTCTGCACGATGCGGCAAGGCCTGCGCCAGTCGCGCTTGGCCGCCAAGCTGGACATCCCTTTCGAACAGCGTGACGTCGTGACCGCGCTCTGCGGCGACGGCAGCGCTCTTCATTCCGCCGGGCCCGCCACCTATTACCATGACCTTCCGCTTCGTGCGCGCCAATTCAACTCGACCAAGAGTGGTCTCGCGACCGCTTACCGGATTTTGTATGCACGAAATCGGATAGCCCGCGTGAAAGTGGCCGATGCAGGCCTGGTTGCAGCCTATGCAGGTGCGGATGTCATCGCCGCGTCCAGTTTTGGCCTTATTGCCCAGATCCGGATCGCAGATCATGGCGCGCGTCATGCCACAAAGATCCGCTTGCCCTGAAGCGATGATGCGTTCGGCGTCCTGCGGCTGGTTTATGCGGCCGGTCACCATCGTTGTCACGCCCGTCCGCGCCTTCACTGCATGGCCCAAAGGCGCGGTGTAACCCACCTCTTCGTCCATCGACGGCACAATGTGAACCGAACCCGCGAGACTTGCGGAGGATCCGGCGACAACACTGAAGTAGTTCAGCGTGGATTCGCCGGCAAGGATTTCACAAGCGTCCAGCATCTCGGACTGCTCTATGCCATCAAAGCTGCGCTCGTCCCCCGAGAGCCGCAGGCCGATGACGAATTCCTCGCCCACCTTGGCGCGAATGTCAGATGCAATTTCCCGAGTAAAGCGAGCACGATTCTCGAGAGAACCTCCGTACTCGTCGCTGCGTTGATTGACATGGCGGTTCAGAAACTGCGCCGGAAGGTACCCGTGCGAACCAACGATCTCTACCCCATCCAGGCCAGCTTCCTGCATCCGCAGGGCCGCATCACCGTGAGCCGAGATGACCTCGGCAATCATTTCCCGTGACATTGGACGCGGCATGACGTGGAATCGCTCGTTCGGCGCAGGCGAAGCGCTGAATGAAACGGGCGCGGTACCGTCTTCTGATGCCAGCATCTCGCGCCCGGGGTGAAAGAGCTGGGCGATCAGTCCGCAATCATGCCTGTGTACCGTCTGCGCGAGTCGGCTGTATCCGGGAATGCAAACATCGGTATCAACCCGGATCGGATTGGCTACGAACACGGCGCTGGCATGAACCAGCGCAACTTCGGTTACGATCAGTCCGGCGCCGCCACGGGCGCGTGCCTCGTGATAGGCAATCATCGAGTCGCCGATCTGGCCCCTTTCGTTCAGATGGGTTTCGTGTCCCGTTGATACGATTCGATTGCGGAGCGTGAGGTTTCCGATGTCGACCGGAGAAAAGAGGTTGGGAAACGGCTGCTCGCTCACGACGCTCGACCCCCGCCTAGGTTCCAGAAATCTCGTGTGCGGCAACGGTGGCAGCCTCAGTCTGATCAGGCGTCGCTTCGGCGACAATGGCGATGGCTTCGCCAGTCAACGGATTGACGGCCGACGGGGCTCCACCACCACCTACGACAAGCGCGCCTCTGCTCTGCACTTTGTTCTGCATGTCGTCTTTCCAGGAGCGCAATTCGACTTCAATGGATCGGAGTTGCTGGACGTGATGTCATTATGACCATGAACTTGAGCCTATTGCAAAGCTGGCAAACGGAAGCGCATTTCGGAAAGCGGTCAGTCTATTTGGCTCTGGCCTGGATCGGGAGCTGTACGTCCGGCTCACCGAAGGATCCTGAGTCCAGAAGCGCGGAGCCGGGATGAACGAGCCGAGGCTACACAAGTTTGGGAGCGGGGGGCTGCAACTGACTGCAGAGGCAAGGCAGGGCGTTCTTGCCATCTCGTATCAGGGCTGCAGACCAGGAGGCATTCAGAATCGACTACTGTCTTGGACCTCGCCAGTAACGCGCCCGCATCAACTCGCGGATGAGTGCTTTGTCGCATCCCGAATACGACGCTTCAGGAGATAGGTGTCCATGATCCAGCCATGTGCGTCACGCGCTGCCGCCCGAACTTCGACAATCCGCGCGACAACCTCGGCTAGGGGCCCGCTTGCCAGGACCTGATCCTTCATGCCGAGATACGCGCCCCACCAGACATGCAAGTGGTTCGGATCGAGGTGCCGAAAGCTCAGTTCCCCGTCCAGCATCACCGCTACGGTCTCCGCACCTTCGGGCCATCCTTCTTCGCGCAACCGTCGCCCGGTCGTGATCGTGACCGGCGCGTTGACCTCGTTGAGCGGAATGGCATGCGCGGCGGTCAGAGCTTGCAACGCGGTGATGCCCGGTACGACCCTGACCTTCGGTGCAGGACGAAGTCGCGCCGCGATCCTGAGCGTGCTGTCATAGAGCGACGGGTCGCCCCAAACGAGCAACGCCACGCGCTGCGCGTTCCTGGCCTCAAGAGCCGCACTCCAGGCCTTGCCGATTTCGCCATGCCAGGCATCGACGCTCTCGAGATAGTCGGGACTGGAAGCACGGACCGGCATGTCGAACTCCAGGATTCGCGATTCGGCCTCTTCGCCCAGAACGGACACGCAGATGTCCTTTTTCAATTCCGCCAGGTCCGCCTTTGCTGCTCCTTTCCTCGGAACCAGGATGCAGTCCGCACCTCGAATCTCCGCCTCGCCCTCACGCGTCAGGTGGTCAGGGCTTCCAGTGCCAATCCCGATCAGGACCAGTTCATCCATCGGACAACGCGCCATAGAGAATGAGTGTCGGCGCATGGTCTGGCTCTCGCTCGCGCAGGCGGCTCGCGAGTTCGGCAACCGTGTACCTGCCGATACTCTGCTCGCTGGTTGTCACTCCCTCCGCCATCAGCGCACGCGTTTCGCCGGGCAGGCCGTGCGCCATCAGGATATCGGCAAGGTCGGCAAAGGTGCGGCGCCCCATGTAGACGACCGTCGTTGCGTGAGCGTCGGCGAGCGCCGCAACGTTCAAGTCCCCCGGCAGCTTCCCTGCCACATCGTGACCGGTGATGAATTGCACGCGGCGTGCAGCCAGTCGCCGCGTCAACGGGATTCCTGCCTCCGCCGCTGCTGCACAGGCGGAAGGCACGCCCGGAATGATCTCGAATTCCAGCGCCTCTGCACGAAGCGCTTCCAGTTCCTCTTCCAGCCGTGCGAAAATGCCGCCATCGCCCGACTTCAACCGCACGATCCGCCCTCCCCGCTTCGCATAGTCGACCAGAAGGCGACTGACATGATCTTGGCGCGGCGACTTTCGGCCTGCGCGCTTGGCAACGCTTACCAAGTCCGCATCAGGTCCTGCATGTTCCAGGATCGTGCCGGATGAAAGGTCGTCATACAGGACTGCATCAGCGCGCCGCAGCCGGTCCACTGCCTTAAGCGTCAGCAGTTCCGGATCGCCCGGCCCCGATCCCACGAAACTCACGAACCCGCTCATGCTTCCCCCGCTATGAGATGGAAGAATGTGCCAGTAACACGCTCGCGTACAGATCCCGTTTCCGGTACGACTTTGCCGTCGGCATCAAAGACCTCAGCCAAGGGCGCGTCAGGCTGCTCAAGTATGGTCGAATAGTGAAACTCGTGACCCCTCAGCGCGCACCCGGGTCCGAAGCCAGGCATTCCGGCCACCAGAACCGCACGCCTATATCCCAGATGGAACTTGCGCTGCTCGTAACTCGTCGCGAGTCCGAGAAGTCCCGCCATCCGATGGCTGTCGCCATCCTTGTCGACCAGCGTCTCCCCAAGCACCATGTACCCTCCGCATTCGCCGTGGACGGGCCGTGTTGCGGCATGCCTGCGCAGACCATCCATGAACCGTGAAGAGGTCGCCAGCCGTCCTGCATGAAGTTCCGGATATCCGCCGGGAAGCCACACGAGATCAGCCGAAGCATCGGGTGCCTCGTCCTCGAGGGGTGAAAATGGCATGACCTCCGCGCCAGCCCGTCGCCAGCCTTCGAGGAGATGCGGATAGGCAAAAGAAAACGCCGCGTCCCGCGCAAGCGCGATCCGTTGCGCGGGCGGATTCGGCAAGTTGCCGGGCGAAGGCATGCTGGTCGACGAGGCAATCTCGTGGAGCGCATCCAGATTCACATGTTCGCGAAGAAACGCTGCATAGTCCGAAATGGCGCGCTCCAGATCGGGATGCTCGACCGCCTGAATGAGGCCCAGGTGCCGTTCGGGCAGTTGCAGGTCCCCGCGCCTTGGAAGAACGCCCAGCACCGGAATGCCGACACGATCCATGCCGAGCCGCGCCAGGCGTTCGTGCCTGGGACTCGCGACCCGGTTCAGGATGACGCCTGCAAAGGGCAGTTCCGAATCATAAGTCTTGAACCCGAGCGCAGTTGCGGCCGAAGATTGCGCCTGACCGCCGACGTCAATAACCAGCAACACGGACCAGCCCGCCCGCCGAGCGGTCTCGGCACTGGAACCGAATCCGGAAGCGCCCCGCCCTGCAACGCCGTCAAACAGGCCCATCGAGCCTTCTGCGACGACGATGTCCGCGCCTGACGCCTCCGCCGCGATGGTGGCGAAAAGGCTTTCGTCCATGGCCCAGCTGTCTAGGTTGAAGGAGCGCCGCCCCGCAGCCGCCTCGTGGAAGGCCGGATCTATGTAGTCCGGTCCGCTCTTGAATGGCTGGACGGAAAGCCCGTCGTCACGAAGCGCCCGCAGGAGACCCAATGCAACTGTCGTCTTTCCGGTCCCTGACGCAGGAGCGGAAACGAACAGCCCAGGCGGAAGCTGAATGGAACTCACGGCACGCATCCCCCGTCTCCGGGCCCGGTCGGAATCCATCCTGCGGCCCAGTCCGAGCGCATGCCTCCATGCATTGATTCATGCCGGACCATCCAGTGCGAGGTCCCGTGACTTGACATCTTCCCGCCCTGAAGATTGAGGACTTTCGGGAGGTCTGGACAACCCGGTGGCCAACCTGCCACACTCGCTTTGTAGCGTCAACAAATGGAGCACCTCCTGCCTGAACGCCGGGGTTTCCAACGCGAAAATCAGATTGAACGGAGATCGCAAGATGAAGGATGGTCACATGGAAAAGGGACTTAGCGCAATAAAAGGAACGGTCAGCACGGCGTCCGCCCTGTTGCTGGCTGTCACTCTTGGTGGCTGCATGGGCTCCAACGAACTGGCTGGCACGACGTTCGGCGGCATCGCCGGCGGCGCGATCGGCAACCAGTTCGGGAAAGGGGACGGCAAGGTTGCCGCCACCGCTCTGGGCGCGGTGATCGGCGCGAGCGTGGGTGGTGCCTTGGGACGTTCGCTCGACGAGCAGTCTCGGATCATGGCCGAACAGGCAACCCACCAGGCACTGACATCCTCAACGCCGGGCACATATGTCTGGGAGAATCCCGCCAATGCCAGCGGGCCCGCTGAAGGACAGGTAAGCGTCGTTCGCGTGAGAAGCAACGAGTCGGGTCAGCCCTGCCGCGAATACGTCAGCACGGTCAAGATCGCCGGGGAGAGCCAGGACGCCTATGGAATCGCCTGCCGGGAGGCCGACGGCAGCTGGCGGATCCAATCATAGAAGAGGGACAATCGCGGGCGGCCGGGGCGCAGGCGGCAATGAGCCAGCACCCGACCGCCTGCCCCGTGACGATTGCGTTGCGCGAAACTGTCCCGGTCTGGTCCGGATACTTCACCAACATGCCTGGCCGGGGACCGCTCTCCGAGATATATGTAATCTTGTCAACAAGTTACATGCAACCAGAGGGCGGATCCCATGTCGAAAGAGTGTGCCGACAAGCCGATCGTTCTTGAAGTTGCAGTCGTCGTGTGCCGACAGCACGCCGTATTTCCGCTGCAGGTAGCAGGCCATCTGTCCTGTGCCTGGATGGCTCCCAAAATCTGGGAGCAGGGATTCACGGGGCTGGCGACGGCGCGCAGCACCGGACAAGTTCGCATGTTACCTGAACCAGACACTTCCAAGTGCCATTGACAGGTGCTCCTTGCAACCTCGGCACGGTGAGGAGGACGGTCTCTTTCTGTTACGTGACGTTGCCTGAGCAGGACGCAGGGCGCCTGCGATACCTGACACGCGTTTCGCGAAATCTTTTTTTTGCTGGCGCGCGGGTGGGTTGCAAAATGCTATGTTGCGGAAAATCGGCCGGAATGCCTTCAGGACAAGACCCTATCACGGCAGCGCAACATAATTGCGGGCGCAAAATATGAACCGCGACAGTACGCGAACTACTCGGGAATGCCGGACATTTCTCTAACTGCACCAGACACGCTCTGGCAAAATCACTTTATATTCCCGAACGGAGAGTGTATATACTTTACAGTATATACATCTCGTGGGGTTAACATGTCTCAGGTGGCAAAAGTCTTCAAGTCCGGAAACTCTCAGGCAGTCCGTCTGCCGAAGGAGTTTCGCTTTAGCGTTGGTGAAGTTGAAGTTTCACGAGAGGGAGACGCGATCATTCTTCGCCCACATCCGGAAAGCAATCGTGGTTGGAGTTCGCTAAGGTCCGCTCTGAAACGTGGTGTGAGCGACGACTTCATGAAGGAAGGGCGAGAGCAGCCTGCTGAAAGAGATCGAGCCGATCTGGACAAGGCCTTCAACTGATGCGGTTCTTGCTTGATACGAATGCTGTCATATCACTGCTCGGACAGAAGTCCGAGGCTCTGATCGGTCGCTTGCTGGACTGCTCTGAGGGCGAGATCGGTATTCCCGCGATAGTATCGCACGAACTCTACTTTGGTGCTTACAAGAGCCAGAAGGTCTCGTTTAATCTTGAGACAATCAGACTGCTTTTGAGAGACTTCGTTGTTCTACCCTTTGAAGAGGAAGACTCTCGCCAAGCCGGTGAGGTTAGGGCAGAGCTAAAGAGGTCGGGGAGCCCAATCGGTCCCTACGATGTGTTGATCGCCGGACAGGCAAGAGCCCGTGATCTCATTCTCATAAGCAACAACGTCCGAGAATTCGAACGTGTACCTGATCTTCGGCTGGAAGACTGGACAGTGTCGTGAAGAAAGTTCCGTTCAAGGTTTCCGTTAGGGACGCTCGCTTCATTGGCCGTGAAATCGTCGCGACGTCGCAAGGCGCAGCGACAGAGCTTGTCAATGACGCGTTTGACAAGGATGCGGGCGCTTGCGCGACATTCCTTTTGCGCCGCTACACTGGTGTTCCCAAAGCTCTGAGCTTGCAGGACTTTGTAAGTTTGTCGGCGGCACTCAAAGAAGCCCGAAGGTACTGTTCTGACAACGATGGCACACTCGAACTCGTTGAAGGTCTTGACGACGACGACACGGTTTCGCTCACCAAAGGGCTGGACGAGTTGATCGATCTTTGGGTTGTCGACAATGGCAACGTCATGTCGCCGCCGACCATCGAAGACTCCTGGATGGTCATCGGAACCGATTCAAAGGAAGTCGGGGCAAAGTCTGATGGGGGTCGCATTCTAACCGGCGCAAAAGGCATTGGTCGCTTCGCTCTAGATCGGCGCCGCCAAAAATGCGAATTCTACTCGGCAGAAGAAAACTCGAGAGAAGGTGATGCAACGGATCTGCCCGGACGGTGAGCCTGTTCCCGAACCGGCACCGCCCCGAGGCGCCGCCGGCGCCGTGGACGCCGCCGCCGGGTACGACAATGTTCTCCTTGGACATCTTTGGGGCTGGGCAGATCGATACCACACGGGCGAACTCGATGACGGTCCCGGAAACGGACGTCCTCCTGTCCTCCGGGCCGAATCGGCATCTAGGTCTCTGCTCGTTCCATCGGACCCGACCAAGGCCTCGGGAATCATGTCCGCCATTCCGAGAAAGGCACGTCATCAGTGGTTCCGCAGCTTCAAGAGCTCGCAGGCATTGACCCAGAGCGTGTTCGCAGCGCTTGACTGCTTCGGTCGCCTTGATTTGCTCGAAGGCGTCATCGCCGAGTGCGGTCGACCGGCGTTTCTCGAAGATGCGCGCAGCGCCTCACTCGTCCTCGAGCACGAAGTGCGCAGCCTTGGCGAGCCGCGGCGCACGAGCGTCGACGTGCTTCTCGACGCACATTCCAGGCGCGTCGCCGTCGAATGCAAGCTCACGGAACGCAAGTTCGGCGTCTGCTCGCGGCCGCAGTTGCGTCCCGGCGCTCCGAGCTACGCCGAGCAGCACTGCGACGGGAAATACCACGTTCAACGTGGACGGAGCGAGCGCTGCGCCCTGACCGAAATCGGTGTTCGCTACTGGACCTACCTGCCACACCTGTTCGACTGGGCCGCCGACGGCGACCTCTGGCCCTGTCCGTTCTCCGAGGTCTATCAGCTCGCACGCAACGCTCTGGCGGCGACGGTGTCCGAGCGCGGATTCGACCCGGACTCGGGACACGTCCTGGTCGTGTACGACGCGCGCAACCCGGAGTTCGCCGCCGACGGCGTAGCCGGGCGCCAGTACGAGTCCGCAATCAGCGCGTGCCGGATACCGGGCTTGATCCGTCGCCTGAGCTGGCAACGCTTGGTCAATGCGTTCACGTGTGCGCCGGAGCTCGCCTACCTTCTGGCCGGACTCGAGGGCAAGTACGGCATCAGGCCGGAGTGACGAGAGGCGTGACAGGGAACGACCTTCACAGGGTCTATCCCAAGAAGGGCAAGTCACCCACCACACGGACTTGAATATTCATCCGTTTTGCATGGGTTTCATCCCACTTTCAGTCTCGATTTGAGCATTGTCTCATGCAGCTGATTTCAGAGGGATTGCTCCGAGGACATCCATCAGTGTCTCTTCGCAACTTCGGGCATCTCCTGCCGCGTCTGGTGCCGGGCGGCGCTTCAATCTTGGAATTGGCCAGCGATCCGGTCTAGTTCTGATCAATCGAGCCTGATTGCGATTCTGTAGCCACGCGGGGCCTGTAACGCCGATCGTAGTCAGGCGAGTAAAGCGCACTCCGCCCCCCAGCCTCGCCGTCCAGTACCGTGCCAACCAGAATCAGCGCAGTCCGGGCGATTCCCCCATCCATTTCTTCCACGATGGTGGCGAGCGTGCCGCGGACGATTCTCTCGTCGGGCCAGCTCGCCCGAAATACCACAGCCACGGGACAGTCCGCACCGTAGAAGGGCAGCAGTTCCGCCACGATTTCCGAAAGCCGGTGAATCGAAAGGTGGATGGCCAGCGTCGCGCCCGTTGCCGCGAATCCCGCGAGCGTCTCGCGCTCGGGCATGGCGGATGCGCGCCCGGACGTGCGAGTCAGGACGACTGACTGAGCAACTCCCGGCATGGTCAGCTCAACCCCAAGCGCGGCCGCCGCAGCAGCGAATGCCGGCACGCCGGGAGTGATCGACACAGGAATTCCCGCGTCCCTGAGCCTCTCCATCTGCTCGTCCATGGCGGACCAGACCGAAGGGTCGCCGGAATGAAGGCGTGCCACATCCTGTCCGACATCATGTGCAGCACGGCACTCGGCGATAATTGCATCGAGATCAAGGGGTGCGGAATTCACAATCCTCGCGCCTTCCGGGCAATGCGATAGGATCTCCTCCGGCACAAGCGAGCCCGCGTAGATGCACACCGGACAGGAGGCGATAAGATCACGACCACGCAGCGTGATCAGGTCTGCGGCCCCAGGCCCGGCTCCTATGAAATGCACCGTCATGGACAGCGCCCCTCTTCTCCCGCGATCGCGGATCGGTCCGCGGACACAAGCACTTTCATCGCATCACGCTCCATTGGACGACCGGATAGGCCGCCTTCCAGCCCCGAAAACGGCCGACCGGGGCGGCTTCGGCCAGTTCAACCTTGGTCAGCGTGCCTCCTAACTCGGCCTGCGCTTCGGTCAGAAGCGCGCCCGTCTCGAGGGTCACGGCATTGGCAACGACCCGCGTGCCTGGAGCAAGGTTGCCCCAGACCCAGTCAAGGAGACCACGGTTCAGGCCGCCGCCGATGAACACGGCATCCGGGGCTTCAAGACCACTGAGCGATTCAGGGGCCTGACCCTCGATCACCACGAGCCGGTCCTGGCCAAGCGCATTTGCATTCCTCCCGATTTGCGCCGCGCGGTCAGCGCTCATCTCTATGGCGACCGCCTGGGTCGAGAAATGCGTCATCAGCCACTCGATCGCGACCGAGCCAGAGCCCGACCCGATGTCCCAGAGCATTTCCCCCGGACGGGGCGCGAGCGCAGACAGCGTGATCGCACGGATGGGCCGCTTGGTCATCTGCCCGTCGCTTTCGAAGACGTCATCGGGCTGCCCGCTGGCAACCGTCAGGCTCGTGCTTAAGCCTGCCGCGTCGATCGCCACGGCGACCGGATGGGACACGCCCTTGAGTGCATATGTACCTGCAGTGACTTCACGGCATCGTTCGCGCGGGCCTCCCAGAGCTTCGAGGACATGCATGCGTGTTTCGCCAAATCCGAGATCGTTGAGATAGGCTGCCAGTTCGTCGACCGCGGCACCGTCACGAATCGTTGCGATCGCGCGCTGTCCCGCTGCCAGATGCGGCCTGAGCCGGGCGAACGGGGCGGCGTGGAGTCCAAGGCAGGGCACTCGCTCCAGTGGCCAGCCCAACCGCGCCGCCGCAAGCGAAAACACGGATGCACCGGGAATGGCACGCCACTCGCCCGGCGCAAAGCGCCGGGCAATGACGCTTCCCGCTCCGAACCAGAAGGGATCCCCTGACGCAAGCACGGCCACGTTGCGACCGCGAAGGCCTTCAAGCAAGGGCAATCCGTCCTCGAACGGGATCGGCCAGGTGATTCGTTCGGCACCGTTGCTCCCGATCAAAGACAGATGGCGTTCGGATCCCATGATCACTTCCGCCGCGTCCAGCGCTTCGAGACTTGCAGGCGGCAAGCCCTCCGGTCCATCCTCTCCAAGACCGATGATCGTCAGCCAGCGAGCTTCAGACATGGCGCCAAATCTCCTGATCCTGGGCGGCTCCGCCGAGGCGAGCGCCCTTGCGACGCACGTCGCCGCCTTGGGGCTGCGTGCCACGTTCTCCTACGCGGGCCGCGTGGCGAAACCCATAGCACAGCCACTGCCGACTCGAACCGGCGGATTTGGCGGCGCGACTGGCTTGGTGGACTATCTCCAGGACCATTCCGTTACGCACCTGATCGACGCCACCAACCCGTTCGCCGCGCAGATGAGCCGGAACGCGGCCGCGGCCTGTGCAACCGCTGGCGTGCCCCTGATCGCGCTTGCACGACCGCCTTGGACGCCCCGTCCCGGAGATCGCTGGACTCGAGTGCCGGACGCGGTCGCGGCTGCCAGATCGCTTGGCGGAACGCCCAAGCACATTTTCCTTGCCATTGGGCGAACGGAGGTCCCGGTCTTCAAGGTCGCGCCGCAACATCACTATCTCTTGCGATTCGTCGACGTCCCGAAGGAGCGCCCCGCGCTGCCACATCATGATGTCATCATTGATCGAGGGCCATTTGCAGAAGCGGCTGAGCGCAACCTTCTGGAAACGCACAGGATCGATCTTCTGGTATCCAGAAATGCCGGCGGCGACGGCGCCCGCGCCAAGATCGATGCCGCCCGGAAACTCGGCCTGCCGATACTCATGATCGATCGGCCCGACCCGCCGCAACGACTCGAAGTCGGCACCGTTGAAGAGGTTCTGGACTGGATTGCTCATTCCGTCACCGACCGTGGAGTGTAGACGAGCGGCGGAAGTCCGTCCCGATCGATCCTGCGGGTAAGACTCGATCCCAGGATCACGACAGTCCGCATATCTGCCATCTCGGGACTCGCTTCGGACAACGGAACGGTCCTGACCGTCTCGTCCGATGTCGTCACGGCGCGGGCAAAGATGACGAGGCGCTCAGGTTCGCAGAGTTCACGCAGCAGTTCCAGGACGCGGGCAAACCCGTCAGGCCGGGCCTTGGAACGAGGATTGTAGAGGGCGCAGGCGAAATCGCCCTCGACCGCGAGCCGCAGCCTCTTCTCGATCAGAGCCCACGGCTTGAGGTTGTCAGAGAGGTTGACGGCGCAGAAGTCATGGCCCAGCGGAGCGCCCACCCGCGCGGCAGCGGCAAGCATTGCCGTGATGCCGGGGAGCACGCGGACATCCAGTTCCCGCCAGGATTCCGGCCCGGCGTCCATCGCCTCGAAAATTGCAGACGCCATCGCGAACACGCCAGGATCGCCTGACGAAACCACGATCACCCGGCGGCCCTTTGCGGCAAGTTCAAGGGCATGGCGCGACCGTTCGGCCTCCACCCTGTTCTCGGACGCATGCCGGCACAGCCCCTCACGCTCGGGAACCCTGTCGATATAGCGAAAATATCCGACAACGTCGGTCGCCTCAGCCAGCGCCGCGTGGACCTCGGGCGTGACCAGGGCGTCGCCTCCCGGTCCAAGACCCGCAACCGCAACCCACCCGATCACGGCCGCCGTCCCTGCCCATGCACCAGGACAATCGTGAAGTACGGAGGCACATGGCTTTCCGGCACGTCGGCAAGGCGCGTGACCTTCTGATCCGCCATCGCGGCGCATTCTATCACCCAGGCATCCTGAGCACGCCCGGCCCGTTCAAGCGCGGCCCGAACCCTGAACAGGTTGCGCCCCACCTTCATCACGACCAATGCATCGGCGGATTCCATGTGCCTCACCAGAACATCCTCGTCGAGCGTGCCCATCAGCACGGACAGGACATCATCGCCCCAGGCGATGGGCACACCGCTCGCCGTCCAAGCGGCCGCCATGCCGGGTATGCCCGGCACTACCTCGACTGGCACTCGGGTGATCAGGCGCTCATGCAGGTGCATGAATGAGCCGTAGAAGAACGGATCGCCTTCGCAGAGAACGACAACATCCTCGCCACCGCCGGCAATGGCGGCCAGGTGCGCGGTGCAGCCGTCGTAGAACTCCGCCAGGGTCCGGTTGTATCGCGGATCTTCCAAGGGAACTTCCGTCGTCAGGGGATATTCCATTGCAAATTCGACCGCGTCCGCTGGAACCAGTTCACCGGCCAGCGTCCGGGCGCGGCCTGTACGCCCCTTCTTTCGGAAGAACGCCACGTGACGGGCCCGTGCCAAGAGCTTTAGTGCCTTCGCACTCATGAGATCAGGTTCTCCGGGCCCCAAGCCGACGCCGTAGACCGTTCCGGTCATTCCGCAGAACTCGCGATCGCGTTGATGGCCGCCACCGTGACGGCGCTTCCGCCCAAGCGCCCCTCGACGACGCAACAGGGGACCGGCTGATCTCTCCAGAGAGCAGCCTTCGATTCAGCAGCGCCAACGAATCCAACGGGGCAACCGATGATCGCGGCAGGTCGGGGACAGGCCGGATCTTCCAGCATGTTCAGCAGGTGAAAGAGTGCCGTGGGGGCGTTTCCGATCGCCACGAGCGCGCCTTCCAGCCCGGGACGCCAAAGCTCCAGCGCGGCGGCCGAGCGTGTGTTGCCCATCTCGACCGCGAGTTGCGGAACCAAGGGATCCTGAAGCGTGCAGACCACCTCGTTGGATGCAGGAAGGCGCGCGCGCGTCACGCCTTCACTAACCATCCTGGTGTCGCAGAGTATCGGCGCTCCCGATTCCAGCGCCTTGCGCGCCCGGATCACCAAGCCGTCGGAAAACCGCAGGAACACCGCGAGTTCCACCATTCCCGACGCATGGATCATCCGCACCGCGACCTGCTCTTCGTCCGCGTCGAAACGGGCAAGATCGGCTTCGTCCCGTATGGTTGCGAATGACCGGGCATAAATGGCGGCACCGTCTTTTTCGTAGGCGTGGGGCATCAGGGGAACAGCTCCAGAAGTTCGGCCTCGGAAACGCCGATCCTGTCCGGGGTGTCGCCGACCGAGCCGCTTCTGACAAGATCGAACATCCCGTCTCGCCCGACCAACGTCACATCGGAAGGCCCGGGCCTCGCGCAACCCTTGGCGCAGCCCGAAACGTGCAACGTCCCCAGGTCGCGCTCCGCCAGCCACCGTGCGACCGATCTTGTCGGCACGGTCGCCTGCATGCACCTAGGAGCGCCCGGGCAGGCGGCAACGTCAAGCAGGGATTCCGACGGATCATGAATGAAGGCCGGATGCGTTACGGGACTGGCCGCGTCAAGGAAAAGGCATCGTCGCGGCATGATCTGCACATAATGTGGATCTGCTTCCGCAAGCAGCCCGGCAAGCGCATCCGTCGACATCGCACCGAAGGGCACGCCGACAATCGCGCCGTCCTTCGTGCACCCCGGTTCGGGCAGGTTTCCGCCATCTGCTTGCTCGGCAAGCTGCCGGTTCTCGGGCAGGGACATCTTCAATACATGCCGCTTCATTCGCCCGCTCTCGCGGCCGCCGGTGTCCACGAACCAGGCTGCCATCTCCTTCAACGCGTCGAAAGCGTCGGCCTCGTCAATGCGCCACCCATGCTCGGCGCCGTCGGCACGCAGCAGCAGTGCCCCATTTGCATCCCGTTCGAACCGGAAGTCCGCCGAGACGTCCTGCAGGACCGGTGCCGTCCCCGTATCGATTGCAATGCCCGATTTCGCGGGCAAATGCGGCAGATCGGCCAGTCGCCGTGCCAGCGCGCGCTCCAGTCGATTCGTCAGGTCGCCGGAGATCCAGAATGGTGTCACGACGATGTTTCGGCGCGCCTCGACGTCCGGCTCGGCGTGGACAAGCTCCTCGGCCACAAGCGTGCGCAGCAGTTCAGGATACGCCTCGTCCGTGACGCCCCTGATCTGAAGTCCGGCACGCGAGGTCAGGTCGATCAGGCCGTTTCCGAAGCGGTACGCGAGATCGGCCACGGTGCGCGCCTTGTCCGCCGTCATCCGCCCGGACATGGGCCGAATTCGCACCAACAGGCCGTCGCCTGACATCATCGGGCGATGCGCGGTCGGGCACCAGCCCCGGATTCCGGCCGCATTCATTCTGCCGCCTCCAGACCGACTCGGATCGAGTTCCTTCGAGTGCACCACAATCCCGATCTGTGCAGCGCGCTGAACTGCGCGCGCATTGCAGACAGCGCCTCCGGATTCGCCTCCTGCATGAAAGCGGTGACGGCGGCATCGCCGAGGGTGGCGTCATAGTACGCATCGAACAGATGCGAGCCCACGACGTCTGCAAGGTGAGCAAACGCAGCCATGTGATCGAGCGTCGCAGCAATCTCGGCGGCTCCCTGGAACCCATGGCGTTTCATTCCTGCCAGCCATCCCGGCTGTGCCGCTCGGGCATGCACGACACGTGCAACCTCTTCCGTCAGCGTTCGTGCGCGCGGACGCGCAGGCTCGGTATTGTCCAAATGAAAGAGCGCCGCGTCGTGGCCGCCGGCCACCAACTTGGCGGCCGCGAATCCGGCCTCATGCGTTGCATAGTCTGCGGCCAGCAGCAGATCGGTCTCGGGCAGGTCCTGAAGATGGACGAACGCGTCGGCTCCCTCCACTTGCGCCGCCAGCCCGTCCGGATCCTCGATGGCGCCATCGCCGTCCATGGCCCAAGCGCTCGCGGCGAGCCAGGCGGCACCCGCCTCCCGGCGCGCTTCCTCGGTGAGATCCTCCCGCAAGCGCACAATGCCCAAGCCATAGCTTCCCGGTGCCGGTCCATAGACGCGGGATCCGGGCTCGGTTCCGGCAAAGGGATTCCAGTCCGATGCCTCCTCTCGCACCGCAAGAGCGCGTATGGCCTGCGAAAAGAGCGCGGAAAGCGTGGGAAACACGTCCCTGAACAATCCGGACACCCTCAGAGTCACGTCCAGTCGGGGCCATTCCAGTTCGGCGATGGGCAGCACCTCGATGCCGGAAACCCGCTCACTGCCCTCGTCCCAAATCGGGCACACGCCAAGAAGATGCAGCGCCATTGCAAATTCCTCGCCTGCAGTCCGCATGGTTGCCGAACCCCAAAGGTCCACGACCAAGCCCCTTGGATATTCACCTTGCTCCTGGAGATGACGTCGTACGAGTTCCTTTGCCAGCCTGACGCCCTGCGCGTGGGCTGCGCGTGTCGGCACGGCCCGGGGATCCGTTGCAAAGAGATTGCGCCCGGTCGGCAAGACGTCCGTTCGTCCCCGGTAGGGAGAGCCGGCCGGCCCAGCCTCGATGCGCCTTCCTGCAAGCGAGTCAAGCAATGCCTGTCTTTCCGCCTTCGCTGACGCCGCGACATCCGTGCGACCCAGCGGATGCATCGAATCTCGGTCGCCGGTCCCGGAATCGCTCCACTCAAGAACACATTCCCGTCCCCATACATGCAACCCGTCGCCGAACTGGCTGTCCTTCACGTCACAGACAAAGCGGTCGATGCGGGTGATCGCTTGGGCCGCGCCTTCGGTTCGGTCAAGACCGAGATCCGAGTCGAGTCCGATCGCCTTCGCTTCGTTCCGGATGTCGTCCTGCAAACGGTCGCGGCGACGGGGGTCCAGCCCATCGGCATTGGAAAACTCGTCCAGCAGCGCCTCGAGCCTAACGAGATTGCCCGGCGTCACGCTCTTTGCGGCCGCCGGAGGCAAATGGCCGAGTGTCACGGCGCCAGTCCGGCGCTTGGCCTGGGCCGCCTCGCCAGGGTCGTTGACGATGAACGGATAAATGACCGGGATCGGTCCGACCAATGCCTCCGGCCAGCACTGGTCGGAGAGCGCCACCGACTTGCCAGGCAACCATTCCAGCGTGCCATGGGCACCAACATGGATCAGTGCATCTATGCAGGCGATCCTTTGCAGCCAAAGATAGAACGCGACATATCCATGGCACGGCACCCGCGACAGATCGTGGTACTCGTCGTCGCGCCTCTTCCGCTGACCCCTCTCGGGCTGAAGGGCAACGCAGACCCGCCCACGCCGAACGGCCCGGAAGTGAAACGCTTCGTCTCGAACGGCGGCATCTTCCTCAGGCTTGCCCCAGGCTGCCTCAAGGTCCGCGAGAAGGCGATCGGGCAACTCAGTCAGGGCAGCCTTGTAATCCGCGACGGACCAGCAAATCGAATCTCCGGCCAGTGCGGTCTCCAGCCCGTCCCCCGATCCGACCGCATAGCCTTCGGCATCGAGGTCATCCATGATTGCCGCAACCGAAGCAAATGCATCCAAGCCGACCGCATGCGCCATTCTCCAAGCCTTGCCCGGATAGGTCGAAAGCACGATGGCAATTGAAGCGTCGCACCGGGCCTTCCTCGCGAGAGCGACCCAGGCCGCGACTCGATCAGCTATTGCGCCAATCCGGTTCGCGGCCGGTCGATGCGCCACGAGCCTCGCTTGCAGATCGGCGTCCCGATCGCCCGGTTCCTTGAAGGACGCGACACCGGCAAAAATGCGACCGTCCACTTCCGGCAACACGACATGCATTGCCAAGTCTGCGGGCGACAGGCCACGCTCCGCATCCTGCCAGGCAGATCGGGTTGACGTAGCCAAGGCCACTTGGAAGACCGGTACGCCAGCTACGTCCAGCGGAGAACTGCCATCCACGCCCTTGCCGGAAAATGCCGTCGCGTTCACGATGGCGGCTGGCGACAGGGTGGCAATTCGCTCGCGGAGCCAGCGTGCCGCCACCGAATCTTTCAGCGAAGGAACAAACAGGCCGAGTGCCGAAAATCCGCGATCCCTGAACGCCTGCATGAGTTGCTCGACCGGTGCGGTGTCGGCGGCCGCGAGATAGGCCCTGTAAAACACGACTATGACCAAGGGCTGATCTAGTTCGCCAAGGCATTCCGCGTGACAGGACGCGCCGCACTCGTGCTTCGAAGGGGGCACGGATGCGCCATCCCGGACAAACCCGGAAACGGATCTCGCTGTCCCGCTCCGTGCACCGTGTTCCGGCGTCCAGCACCCGAATGCGGGGATTGTCCTGATGCCGTCCACCGGACCGGCATAGAGACCGGCCGCCAAGGCCAGTTGAGCCAAGGCCGCCTGCCCGGCCACGGCCCCGCCTTCACGCACCAGCGCATCCAGTCGTGCCAAGGTCGCATGCGGGACCGTCGAGATCGCCTCAAGCTGCGAGTCCGGCCTGCCGTCGCCCGGCAGCACGGCCAGCGACTTCCCCTTGGATGCGGCCAGAGCACTTACCTGAGCCAGCCCGTATTCCCAATATGGCATCCCGCCGATCACGCGGATCAGTATGGCATTGGCGCCCGCAAGGGTTTGCTCGACATAGGTGTCAACCGAAACCGGATGCCTGAGTGCGGCCAAGTTGGCGAGTCTCAGGCTCGGCAGCGGCGTACCCTGCTTCCTTGCGCGATGCCACCCGGCCGCGAAGGCTTGAAGATCGCTGTCAGAGAATGACAGAACCACGAGATCGGCCGGCGCCTGCTGAAGGTCGGTCGGGGTCTCGGTTTCCTCGAGCCCGAAGCTCTCGCGAAAGATCACGTGCATGTGCCGGATCTCCCCGTTGACTCGCTCCGACTGCGCACTTCTTGCAGGTGTGGCGGGCGGTGTGTGCGCTGCGTGCCGATCTTGGGCGACTGGCCACCATTCTGCGCGTTGCGCGTCACTGCACGAGTTCTTCCGGAACCAGGATCGACCGGATCGCTTCGGAGTCGATGTCTTCGTGCTCCGCAATGACGACCAAGCGTCCTTGCCTGTCCTCGCCCGGTTCCCATGCCCGGTCGAACTGATGGCGGATCCGTGTCCCGACACCCTGGACAAGCAGACGCATTGGCTTGCCGCGCACCGAGGCGTACCCTTTCACGCGAAGGATGTTCTGCAGCCGCGCAAGAGTCTCGATTCGTGCCGCGAGGTCATCGGCGCTCTCAGCCTCGGGAACATCCACGACGATCGTGTCAAAGTCATCGTGATCATGCTCGGGCACCCCGTCGTGATGCGACGGACGCGCTGCCAGATCGTCTTCGGCTGCCGCTCCGATGCCGAGAATCACCTGCGCGTCCACCGTGCCCTCCGACACCTCGATCATCGGCACGGCACGCGGTGCTTCCCGCTCGACGATCGCCCTCGCCTGCGCAACGCCATCAGGCCCCGCAAGATCGGGCTTGGTCAACAACACTATGTCGGCGCAGGCAATCTGGTCCTCGAACACCTCAGACAGCGGTGTTTCGTGGTCGACGCTTTCGTCAGCGAGCCGCTGCGCATCCACGCGGTCTATGTCGGGTGCAAACCTTCCCGCGGCTACGGCCTCGGCATCGGCCAGCGCGATGACGCCGTCGACGGTCACCCTGCTTCGAATTGCCGGCCAGTCGAAGGCCTTGAGGAGCGGCTTGGGAAGAGCGAGCCCGGAGGACTCGATCAGAATGTGGTCGGGCACGGGGTCAAGTTCCAGCAGTGCAGTGATGGCGGGAATGAAGTCATCCGCAACCCTGCAGCAGATACAGCCATTGGCCAGTTCGACTATGTTCTCCGCCGGGCAATCGGGCACGGCGCAGTTCTTGAGAATGTCTCCGTCAACGCCGACGTCGCCAAACTCGTTCACGATCACCGCCAATCTGTGGCCCTTGCTGGATTCGATGAGGTGGCGGATCAGCGTCGTCTTCCCGGCCCCGAGAAAGCCGGTAACGACAGTGGCGGGAATCTTTGCGAGATCGCTCATTTGGCAGTCCCCACTGGTTCAATCGGCGGAATCCGTGCAATGCAGTTCTTGCGGAAATGCTCGGGGCGTTCGCGCCACGGGACAAGCCCGTCTGACGTTGCGCGATATCTGGCTGCGCCATCCAGGATCATGTCGGCGCTCGACGGGTCGAGATTTCCGTACACGTATGTCCAGCGCCGCGAGCCTCCCCGCAGGGCGATGGAACAGCCGTGGTCGCAGTTCGAGAAGCATTCCACGCCGCGAAGGCTAATGCCTTCAGGCAACTCCCTGGCCGCCAAAGCACGATGCAGAAGCGCTCCGGGGCGCTCGTCGGTGTCAGACAGCTCCTGCCGCCTGCGGCACGTGGTGCAGATCAAAAGTTCAACCGGCGCGAAGTCGTCCACGGATCCCTCGTTCCTGCTATGGAAGGGGGAGGAAACGAGAGCACCGCAATGGCGGCCCCGCCCCGGAATCCCCCGTCCGGTCACGTCCAGTCGGCTGGCAGGTCTCCCGGCTTGCGGATGATTGCGGGTGATCCGGCCTTCCCAGCCTCAAGGGCCAGTGGCGCGATGGATCCCCTCTCCGGTTACGGTCGCGGGGGCGGCTGCATTGGGGTCACTGACCCTTTCGCATTCCCTTTTCACCTGCATGAACGGGCAGGCACCAGCACTTGACGACACTTCGACGAAACTCGCAGCCAAGTCAAGCCGGTGTACGTGATCACCACGGCTTTGGAGACCGGTTCGCCTGGGCCACACTCGTCTCAATGTTCCGAAACTGCCAGGCAAGTGCAATGAGCAATTTCCTCCGGCTTGCGGAGGCGCAGGTCATGCATCTCGAGCGATCCCTTCCCCGTCTCCGCGCAAGGCCGCATGCTCATGACAGGCGCGTGCCGAGCCAGATCGTGCCTGGTCCAAATCCATCCTGTCCATGATCGTCACGTGCAGCCAAGACCTTGGGACATCTGGGCGTAACTCGTGAGAGGAACCGCACACATCCGGTTCCAGTCAGCCTTGTCTATGACCGGCTGGTTTAGCAGCTTGATCATCTCGTCGAAACCGTGGAGTGCGTCGCAGCCCGTTTTCTCCGGACCTGCCGACTTGCGATGTTTCGGCCAAGCGCGTTCACGAGCGTAATGCCAAAAGCCGGTATCATACCTGGAGCCACAGGAATAATGCCAACCGACGAACAGTCCGTAACTCAGCATGCGCTTGACGAGAAACCGATTGACCGTTGGCGCGTCACGTTCAAGATGTTCAATCGAGCGGTTGAGCCGCATATTGAGAACCATGCCAATCTGCAACTGAGCAGCCACGATCGCCGTTGCTTCGAGCGGCTCCATGAACGCAGCCGCATTGCCGATGCGCGCGACCGCGCCATCATAAATCTGTCGGTGAACAAAATTTGGAAAAGGAATGACGGCGCGTGGTTCGAACTCCGAGACGCCATCGGTTTCAAAGAATTTGTCAAAGTCTGCTTCGACTTCGTCAATGTTCGACACGTTCTTATTGAAGATATACCCGTAAGAGGTATGAATCGTAAGTGGAATCACAAAAATCCATCCGTGCGGCCGCGCAACGGCGCGGGTATACGTATGCTCCGTAACAGGTCCATCCTTCACTTTCCTGATGATTGCCGGGCAACGGCGGATAACAGCCGTGTTGGTTGGGATGAAGGAAATGTCGATGTGCTGCTCGGGCTGGAGTTCTCGAGGAAATCCTCGTGCATCAAAGACCAGATCGTAGCGTTCGGATTCCCTGCCCTCAAACCTTACTTCAGCCCCACCTTCCACCCGGTTGATCTCATTCACTTTCGCATCGATGTGGCGGGCGTGCGAGCATTCGTGTAGCAGATCAGCCATCAAGTCCGCGGACAGATGGTATCCATACGATACCTGCTGCGGCGTGAAGTAGTGGGTGAAGTCTCGATCACGCCGTCCCCAGCCTTCAAATGCGACGCCGTACTTGCGAGTCCCCATCAGGTGCTGCTGCACGACTTGATGGGACACGTTCGTCAACTGCTGCAGTTCCTGGACCAGGCTCGGCCAGCTGCCTTCACCCACCCCAATGACCGGAATGCGCGAGTCATATATGTGGTGCAGTTCGAGACCGCTGTCGGGATGCATGCGCGAAACACTGGCGGCTGCCAGCGACCCGGCGGTTCCTCGCCCAACGACCGCCACCTTTCTCAAGGATCTGCTGCCCGGATGTATCATCCCATATGCCCTTCGCTGATGCCTGTCGACCGCACTTGCCAGAAAGCTCAGTTCGCAAACTGCAAGCAGTTGCGCAAGATGGTTGCAGAGATGCAAGTGCGGGCGTTGGCACCACTGCGTCCGGTCAGACAGGACCACTTCATTCATACCCCAACGAGCGCAACTTCCGCACCCGCCGCCAGAAAGCGGCGCAAGTTGCCGTGAAACGTGCATGGCACGAAGCCCGACACGCTAACGTCAATCAACGCGACGATCCGACTTGGATTTCATCCTTTCCCCGCGCCTCGGCATGCATACCCGGATCATTGGAACAAAGAAAGAATCAATGATCTTGCGAGGTCCTACCTTGTCAAATGTTGCGCTCGCTGCTTGATCATGATGCAGTTCAATCACTTATCGAGATGCGGCGAAGCGAGATCTTCCTGCATCCCAGGGAACCCCTTGATCCGGCCACAACGGTCATGGACCGCCTTACTTGTGGTGCAAGCCAGAGGTGCAGGGAGGTGCAGACCAGACTTGACGCAACTAGATTGCTGACTTAGGTGTCGTACCGCACGCTTTGAAACCGTGCTGTGCGTACTGCAAAGGAGGTATGCCATGAGAAGTGGCGACGAAATGCTGAAGCAAATTGTTGACAAGTCCGCCGTCGATTCGGACTTCAGGCAACAGCTTCTTGCAGATCCGAAATCAACCATCAGCGGTGAATTGGGCATCACGATTCCGGACTCGATGAACATCGAGATCCACGAGAGCGACATGCAAACGGTGCATCTTGCGCTGCCTCCCGATCCAAACATCACCGAGGAGCAACTCGAAGCCATATCCGCAGGACTTTGCTGCTGCTGGTAGATTTGGCATCGAGTGACGTGGCACCATTGTGGGGAATGGCCCGCGTCTGACTGAGCACATGGCTTGAACAGCCCCCGCCTGCGACTGCGGGCCGGGGCTTTTTGTGTGACTGGATCTGATGTGGTTCAGTATCTGCTCACATTCGCCATCCATTGATCGCGAACAGGAAAGCTCAGCTTGATCATTGGGGTAGCCGTGCCGACAAGCGCATTCCAGATTGCGACGAGCAGGCATTGTCCACGCGTCGCCACTGACCGTCGGCAGACATACCGTGCTTTCGTCGGACCTGACTGCGTGCCCGGAATGGCTCCCGCCCGCGCAGGACGCCGCGGCTGCCGGGACTACGTGGAAACCGCTCCTGAGAGGACCATGAAAACGTAAGCCTTTGCCTGTCTGAGTTGATCCTCGGAAATGACGAGCTTGATGTGGTGAATTCCTCGCAGCAGTATGAACCGTCCCGATTTCCCGAAGAGCGTTGTCGGCTTCGATACCCAGTCGGCAAGCGCCGCAAGTTTCTCGGGCACAACGATGTCCTCATGGCCCAAGGCCTGCAGGAATGGGTCCCAGTCAGTCAGGCCGTCGAGCCAATAGCGAGAGTCCTTCGTGTATCTCTGCTTGACGATGAGCGTAAGACCCAGCGTCGAGCCGACGCCATCTTCCCTTATGTCGATGTTCACTCCGGTCCTGACGATGTTCACGCGCTCGCCAAAGCGGGCAATCACTGACTCTACGCGCGGAAATTGGCCCGGCCAGCCCAAGTCGCCAAGATAGGACCCGAGTTCCTGTCGCGACTTGAAACCCATGACTGCCAGGCGGATTGACCGTGAGCGCGACGGGAAGATGCCGAACGAATCCATGCGCGTGTCTTCCGGCTGGGCCAGATAGGCACGTTCAACATGCTTCTTCTCAGCGTCACTCAACGTCCAGCCCACGCAGGAAACAAGCGCATCAACGACGTCAACGACATCTGTGACTTGTCCGCGGGCACCCAGGATCGGACGTTCACCGGGCCTCAGGAACATTCCAGGGCATGAGTTGTCTCCCTCACTGGACAAGCCGATGTCATATTCAAGCATTACCTTGCGACCGACGATTTGACGCAGGGCCGAGCCTTCTTCATCCATCTGTCCGAACAGTTTCGTGAGTGCCTGGGCAACCTCATCGCCTTCGTTGCTTCGTGCACGCTGCTCGAAGGCCTTCGCCGCACGGGTTCCGCTCGCCAGAGAGGCGCCAAAGTCCGCCTCCGGACTGCGCAATTGCAGCGGCAGTTCAAATCCGAAAGGAAGGGCCCCCATTGTGATCGGAAGAAGCTTCGCGCATTGGAGTATGCGTTCCCATTCCGCATCTCCAACGAGGCATCGCGAAACGCTGTTTCGAAAGTGCCCGAGCAATTCACCCATGGTGTTGCCCTCTTCGGCAAGCCTGTCCTGCGTCAGCATGACTGCTTCGTCAATGTTCATCTGCCCACCTCGCAGGAACCTCTGTGCTTGTATGTCCAGGAATCAAGGGAATCAAACTTGTCCACAGCTGCTTCCGGCTCGTGGAAAGTGTGGATGTCTTCCGATTGAACGGCGGTATTCCTTCTGGAGGAAGCGCGGGAACGCCTACCCTTTTCGGGCGGCGAGCGCGAAAGTTGCGCTCGTTGCGGAATGAATCAAGTGACTTTCTGACTTGCATTCGGGTTCTCCAAATTTGCCGAAACTCCTCGCGCGTCAGGACGGGGAAGATCTCAGGCAATCACGGGTGCGGGGTTCAGATCGGCTTCTGCGAGTCGGTGCGTGCGGCAGCCCAGGCTCACGGGCACATCATACAGCCGGCCGGGCGCGAACCGCTCCCAGAAATGGCGCATGCCCGGCACGATGACACGTGCCACCGGCATGCCGATGTCAGGCCGAGTCTGGTCCAGAACAAGGAATTCCATGCCCTTGGCCTCGACGATGGCACAGCACGCATCCACGTCATCACGCGCATCGGTCGTATCTAGCGTCGGGTAATCTGCAGCCTTGCGGTGCGGTTCTCCTGCCTCCGGCGCCAGCCAGTCGCACTCGGCGAGGCGGGCGGTCTTCCACCACCACAGGGCCAGCGGATCATCGATCATGGGCCTTCCATCAGTCTGAACCGGCCCCGGCAGCCAGCTGAGGCACTGGTTCAGTTCGCACACCGCGCGCAGAGCGGCGACGCGCGGATCGGCGTGGGCACCGGCACCGTAGATAATGTCCTCACTTTGCGCATTGGTCCTTCGCGAGAGCGCGACAAATGCGGGAATCTTGATGTCCGAGGTAATGTCCAGTACCCAGAAATCCCTGCCGCGGCACGCATAATAGGCCTCGGCCGCTGCGAGGTATTCGTCATCGAAACTGGCAAGGTCAACCGCTGGAACCTGCAGCTGGTTGTACCACCAGATGGCGAACGCATCGCGCTCTGCCAGTTCGTAGAATCCCTGCAGGATGGCCTCTTCTAGAGTATTGCCCGCTGCACAGCCGTTGGAATCGGCGATCAGGTCCATGGGTCCCCGCTGTTCCGGCGCCATGCTGTAGAGCATTGAGGTCGGCAAATAGCGATGCCGCTGCTGCGTGAGCGACCACACCGGCGTCCAGTCGATCTCGGCCTCAGGGTCGAGACGGGGTGGCACGACATTGTAGGGGTGCCCCTTGGCGTTGATGCTCTTGGCGTCGTCAAGCTGCCTGTCGCTGAACAGTTGCACATCATTTGGGTGAATTACCTCTCCTTCCCCGAGAAAGTCGACGAGCCGTCTGCGGACCCGGATCTCGTCTCCCTGGCAGGCGCCCGAATAGCGTTCGATCGCCTCGCAGAGGGCGCTGACCCTGGATTGCTCGCGGGTGCTTCCCTTGCCTGCGCTCTTGCTGCGCAGACTTCGTCGGAGCGAACTCAAGGTTCGGCTTCTCATGCCGAGATTGCTTCCGGCCCAGTCGACATGCAGCCAGGAATCGGCTTCATCAGTGGTACGTGACACCCAGGTCACGACTCCGCTTACCGGGCTTACCAGGTGGCGATATCTCGCGAACGTGACTTCCGGAGCCACAGTGCGGGCACCGCCGCTGCCGCGATGCGCCTTGGGACTTTTCTGCAGACACAAGGAATTCGGCGGTCGATCCGGACGATACAGTGCTTCGTCGCCACAGGTGAAGCACTGGGGGCGGCGCATGACCCGATGCTGCGAACTTGCAAACGTGCCGAGATCCATCGCGATTGCGTTTTCGTGGAGCGGTGCAGACTCTTCCAGCACCAGCCACTTGACGATTTCTGCCGCGATCAAGCCGTATAGTGCCTCCAGCACGGCAGCTTGAGCCGCGAATGGCTTGAAGGCCGCCCCTTCGCCGGCGGCATTGCGCAGGAAACTGTGAACTTCTTCATGGCTGCGCAGGCGGCAGGCCAGGCAGTCCCAGCAGGGCCCTCGCCCGTCGGCGCGAAAGACGGGGCCGAACAGTGCCTCCATGCCGCGAGGCCTCATCAGCATCCACGGTGTGCTGGATTCCAGCTGGCGCCGATTCACCTCCTCGAGACTCGATGCAAGGAAATCGTCGCACACAATGGCCATGAGTCTCGGATTGGAGTCGCTTACGCTGGCGCCCTGCTCATTCAAGTGCCGGGTCAGTCGCCCGTCGTCACCTTCAATCGCGACACTTGATTCCGAAAGCCGGCGTTCGACCCATCGCGGTGAAGCGCCAAGGGACGACCAGTAGGCAGCCCGGGGTCGCTCCATGCCATGATCGGCAGAAACGACATAGCCCTTGGCGGAAAGCGAACCAATTGCCGCGAGAACTTCGGTGGCGGGATGAGAGCCTTCGAGGCGTGCAACAATGTCGTCCTGCGCGTGCCGACCGTCGAGCAAGGGAAGCAGGCTGCAATACAGCTCGCCGTGCAGGAGCGTATTGAACCGCTCCGAAACCAAGAGCGCCTGCGCTTCTCCGATCGTGTGCGATTGCATGTGCGGAGCAAGCGCGGGGAACTTGACCAGGCCCTGGTCCTCCGGCGTGATTCGCGTAAGCAACCCCTTCCGGAGAATTGTGGACTTCTGCGACGACATCTCGGGTTTCCGTGCCGGTCGAACAGGTACTTTCACGTGCGCGACAACAACCTATCGATTTCTTTGGCGGAATGGCGTGCGGTTTCGGCAATCGCCGCGTTCAGCGCAGCGAAATCCTCCTGACCGCATGCGCTCGCAACGAGGGATCTGACGTTCTTTCCAGCCCCGGCCACGTCGAAGCCGTCCTCTCCGACGAGCCGCACCACGCCCTGCAGAGACCGCCACATGCCCGCGGCCTGTTCCAGGTGCTCGGCGCCAGCGGCACCAAACACTGCTGCGGCGGTCGGCGCTGAATCGTCAAGGTCAAGAACGGGCTGCGTCAATTGAAGGATTCGAGCAGCCCTCTCTACATCTTCCAGCCCGCCACGTACGTCGATGAATGTCGACACGTCGGCTTCGGCTGGACCTTCTCGCGGTTCGCGCAGGCCCGAGATAAGGGCATCGTCGTCGCCACAATCGGACAGGATTGCGCTGCGTGCTTCGTCGAACCGACGGCCAATCTCCCAATCACCGCACTCGAACACGCATCGTGCCCTTGTCAGGGCCGGTATCTTTCCCTGGTCCCGGGTCCCTACGTGCCTTTCAAGCCGGGACAATGGAAGTTCAAGTATGGCTTTCGACCTGCGCGAAATCGGAGAGAACAACAGGTTGCCCTGCGCCAAGTCGGTCAAGGCCCCGCGGAACTGCCGGCAAAGGCGCACATGGTCGTCAGTGCGGCTGCCGTCATGGACAAGCAGCACATTGAGAGCGACGCCAGGGTGAGCTTCTCTGCTTGCGAGATCGCCCAGGAATATTGCCGCAACTCCGCCTTCGCTCATCGGCCCGAACCAGTCGACAAAATCCTCAACGACGGCGGCCAGCACGGTCGAAACCGATGCCTCGGCAAGGTTCGAAAGCGCAACCGTGGCTTCCGCCGGCGACAAGTTCCCGCGCACGACGTGCATCCCGATCTGAAACGCCTTGTCGTTCGACCAGTTCCGCACGATCTCGGCGCTTTCCCTTGCATCGGCCGTCGGCAATTCAGCTATCAGACCCTTCATTTCCTGGACGTCCATTTCATGGGTCCAGTAGACCCGCGACAGCCCGCGTCGCGCCAGCTCTTCGGACTCCGCGTCCGGTCCGAAACCCTTGGGCAAGTCGAGATCCGTGAACTCCCGGTCCTGCAGGTTATCGAGAAGTTCCGCGTTACGTTCGATCCACTTGGCAAGTCGCGGCGAGGCGCCGAAGATCTCGACGATCGCGTCGAATGCATCCGGCCGGGCTGCCGCGACCGGACTGTCGTAAGCGCTCCAATCATCGATGTCCGGATAGAAGTGGTTGCGCCACTGATCCACCAACGGATCCATCTTCTCAAACCAGCGCTTCGGCCGCAGCACGATGTTCATCATGTCGGCGTAAGTTCCGGGCAATTCGGGAGATTCATCGGGATCGTGAACCTGAAGCAGCGGGTAATGCCGAGATGCAGTCGCGTGATGATCCGCATGACGCTGCATGTTGAAAAACATCCAGTTGCTGAATTTCCAGTCGGCACTCCAGGAATGGCGCGGCATCACCTTTTCCCAGCGGCCGTTCGGCAGACGGACACGACGCAGGCCGTAGTGCTGAAAGTAGTTGCTGATCTTCATTGAAAAGACGCAGCTCAACCCAAGGAACATGAAGACAAGAAGCGCCCAGATTCCGCCCATCCAGAATGCCAGACCATACCAAAACGCGACACCAAGACCGTAACGCCAGAACGGATTGCTGCGATGCCACACGGGAAGCCTGCGCCGCGCCAGCCTTTCGCTGACAACTCTCCAGGAGTTCGTAAGGTTGCACACGACCTCCTTGGGAAAGTACTGCCAGAAACTCTCGCCTTTCGGAGCGGACCCCGCGTCGTGCGGTGTGCCCACCAAGGCATGATGGATGTAAACGTGCTCCGTAGCGTATTGTGGATACGAGGCCGATGCGAGCAGGAACTCACCGATCCGACGTTCCCAGGTCGTTCGCCGATGAATCAGCTCGTGACCGACGACAAACACTGCCTGACCTTCCATCGTCAGGATGATTACCAGCAGCGCCGCTTCCCAGACCGCAAATTGATTCACTGCAAGGATCTGCCACATGCCGAAGATGAGCGTCGGCGGCCACAGGAATGCCCAGGTCCAGACCGGCAAATTATGCCAGATCAGCCGGCGCTCAGGTGTCTTCACCGGGTCCATGTTGTGGCCATCGACACCAAGCGCCTTATCAAGCGGTCCTGCTACGCTCATGAAGAGCAGCGGAGGCAACAGCCACCAGCCACCATAGATTGCGGCAAGCACAATCAGAGGGAATATGCCCAGAGGCAGGTAGTGAGGAATTGCGTTTAGAATTGACGGTTCGATACGCGGTCTCATGCCAGCGCTCTTCGATCCCGAGTCACCACCTACGAGTGCATCCCACGGCATGGCAGATCCCCAGCGAACAGTTGTTTCACAACAGGCTGGCAATTCATATCATCCGACATGCCGACCTGCAAATCGCTCAGGGTTCCACGGCTTCCACGAGACCCTCCAGTGCCTCAATGCAAAACGCGGTAGTCACCGCTTCGGAACCATGCCCAATTTGCCCGAAAACGCCCCATTTCAGCGTCTGGTCTCCGAAGGCGAGAAGTTCCGGCCAGCTGCCGTCCTCACGTTGCGAGCCAACGAGTTCTTCGATCCAGTTCCTTGCGTCGATCCTGTCGAGGCTTCCTGCCTTGTGGAGCGCCGAAATTGCCTGGGCGGTCTGCAGGACGTTGCCAAAGTCTCCGTTCTCGTCGCGCAAGCCCAGGATTCGGTCCGCAAGTACGGGACGCAGCCGCTCCAAGGCAGGTCTCGCGAGATTCATGGCGCGAGCAACCGCGTAGTAAATCGACACCGTGTCGGGATACCACTTGGACGATCCCTCGAGACGGCCTTCGACGATCAGGGCCTCCAGCCAATTCTGCGCATTCCGGGTTGCCGAATGGTCGCCGAGAATGGCTATGACATTCGCGTTGACCACGGGATCGGCTTCGATTCGGAATCTCGACACGACATCAGGCTCGCCGTCCGCAAGAACCCAGGTCATGAAGCGGCCTTCTTCGTCTCGGTTTGCCAGAAATTGCGGAACATTCCGTCCCAGCGCAATCCAGGGATGATCCCTGATGACAAGCGAACAAAGCGAAGTGCTGTCGAGGTCCTGCGGAAGATGGCGATAATAGCGCCAAAGACCTGGAAATTCGATCGTGTCGGAAAGATATGCCCGGGTGGCGGCACACATCGCCGTCGCCAGCGGGTCGCCCGAGTTCTCCAGCGCAAGCACGCAGAGAGCGGAAACGAACGGAGGCCTTTCGAAATGTCTCGGAACGTCCGGGTCGCCCACATTGAACCGGATGCAGTGCCAGGCACCGTTGCCGTCGATCGTGCCCTTCAGGAATGTCAGTCCCTTGCGGATGCTCTCCCTGCCCGCACCTGCCAGTGTCTCTGCACGGGCACCCTCCTTGTGGACACGCGCATTTCCAGGTGCGGCTGGACGCATGGGTGGCGCAGGATCGTGCATTGTCTTGCGCAGAAACTCGAGCGACGTCGCACCATCCTTCGCCGCCTCCCTCTCGGCCTTGCTGAACCTGCTGCGCGGCGGAAGCACCAGATGCGTCTTGGAACAGGTCTCTTCGTGCACGAGAATCTCGTGGTCATCGGCCAACGTGACACCGAGTTCCTCTTCGATCGTTTCCTTGGGATTCGCGAGCAGACGATCACGAAAGTCACCGTCCTCGTCTGCTCTGGCCGTGAGGAAACCTGCCGCGTCGATGGGTTGCTTCATCGAAATACTCCGTCATCGTGAGTCAGGCCATCAGCACGACATTCAGCAGATCGACCGATTTGAGCGCACCTTGTGCAGGGACCAAATTTCTCACTTCTTCCTGATTTGACAACCTTGGTCGGAAACTCCTCCGAGCACCTGCCCGCTCGACTGACGGATCGCACTTGATGCAACGATCCCGAACCGGGTCTTTCCTCCACCCGAAGCGCGATTGCCCGCGATGCGAACCGCTTTCCAATCTCCGCAAGCTCGGGAGAACATTCCCCTGCCTGTCCTGCCGCCCTTGACCGCCGACCACTCTTTCCTGCCTGGCAACGTCGTTGCGATCCTAGTTGCTCATGGAACAACAACAAGGCCCCGGGGAACTGCTGGCAAGTGCCGATCAGGCAATCTGCCGTCTGACCAGTTCCTTGAATACACCATCAACTTCCATGAGTTCGCTGAACGAGCCCCTTTGCACAACCTTCCCGGCCTGCAAAACGTAGATGCAGTCAGCCTGTTCCAGCGTGGACAGCCGATGCGCGATGACCAGCCGCGTTGAAGTCAGCGCTGTAAGGTTTTGCATCACATTGGCCTGGCTTTCGTTGTCCAGCCAGTTGGTTGCCTCGTCAAACAGCATGACTCGCGGGCTTTCGATCACCGAGCGGGCGATCGTCACGCGCTGCCTCTCGCCGCCGGACAGACCGGAACTGCTGGTACCGACCATGGTCATCAAGCCCATGGGCATGCCCCTGATTTCGTCTTCCACTTCCGCGGTCCTGATCGCCTTCCACACGTCTTCGACCGCAACTCCATCGCGGTGACTGACCAGATTGTCCCAAAGATCATTTGGATAAAGCCCGACCGACTGCGGCACTGTTCCTATCTGCCGACGCAACTGCTTCAGGTTGAGATGCCTCAAGTCACGTCCGTCATAATACACGGCACCGGCAACTGGCTGATCGATTCCGAGCGCGAGACGGAACAGCGTGCTCTTTCCGGAACCTGACTCGCCGGCAATCGCGACAAATTCGCCCGCGCGGGCATGAATCGAGACGTCATCAAGAATCAACGGGCCGTCGGCATCGTAGCGAAAGGAAATGCGGTCAAACAATACATCTCCGCCCAGAAATTCCACCGGATCTCCTTCGACTTCAGTTTTCGGAACTGCCGCGAGCAGTGGCCGCATTTGCTCGAAAGCCGGCAGCGTGGCAGCAATTGCGCCCAGAGATTCGCCAAGCCGGGCAATCGCCGACTGGAAGGTGATGAACACGAGATAGACAACAAGAAACTCGCTCACCCCGACGCTTCCGTCACCCGCTGCCACCGCAAACAGAAGAACGCCACCGGCCAGGAAGGGCAACGCGGCACCGAATGCATGCGAATGTCCCTCCAGCGAATTCAACTCGAGTTCTGCTCGTTTCTGTTCGCGGTAGTCTCGCGCCAAGATTGCAAATGCCGATCCCTCCGCGGCTTCCACGCGCAACTTGGCGATGCCGCCTACGATCTGGAACAGCCGCCCGGCGACACGTCGCGACGCGCGGATTGCATGCCCGTACGGTGAGATCTGGCGCAGCCCGATAGCCACGACGCAGAGCAGCGAAGCCATGCTGAAGACGAGAGCAATCACCCCCAGCGTGGCGTTGTAGAAAAATATCAGGCCCAGGACGGGAAGCAGAAAGATTACCGACAGCAGGCCGTCGGCGACGACTTCCTGAACACCGTCGCGCAAGTTCTGGAATGTCATTCCCGACGTCGCCAGGTCGCCGGCCGGGCGACCGTGCAGGATCTTCGGCGAAAGGCGCATGAGGCGATCCCAGAAGGCAGCCTCGAGACGGGCTGCCGAGCGTCCTTCGAAACGCATCATCGCCGTGCTCTGGAACAGATGCAGCAAGGCGCCGAGCAGGCCGAATCCCGCAAGCGCAATGGCCACGGCATGGAGAATTGCCGCATTTTCGCCTGTCGCAACCTGAGTTGCGACAAATCCGAGCGCGACGGCCGGCAGCAGCTTGATCAGCCCGCCGGGAAGCCCGGCAATCACAAGCCGCGCCAGGTCCGGGCCAGATCCATGAAGTGCGATTGACAGTAGATCTGAAGGCTGCACGTCCTCCGGCGGCAACGGACGATAGAACATCCAGGCTTCGTCCATCAACGCATCAGCACGATCCGCAGTGATCCTGACCCCGCGCTTGCTGGTCGGATCAATCTGCCGGTAATTCCCGAATAAGCCAGGCTGCAACGCCATCGGTTCGCCGTCCTCCGCGCGGAATGCCAGCATCGCGCTGCTGTCGCCGCGCCACCACTTGTCCTCCTGCCTCAACCGCACGCGGCGAGCGCGCACCCCTGATGCATCAAGAATGTCGACGAGTCCGACGGGAGATGCTGACGAATCCCGACGCGCCGGAAACTTGAACTCGATGCCTTCACGACGGCCAATGATCTGCAGCGCGTCCGCGAGTGCCGTGCCCTCGGCGCTGGAATCCCCTTCGATGGGCAGGTCATAGATATTGAAGAGTCTCTGCCGTGCGGCGGTTTCTGCCGTACGCCGGCTCTTTGTAAGCGTGCGCTCAAGATTCGCGTCATCGACCACTGCCAGTCTGCGATTCACGCGCTCCAGACCGAAGGCAACCTTATGGAATGTGGCAAGCGCCGGCAGCAGCGTGCCTTGACGCGCCAGTTCCTCTGATGATTGCCCCGACAGCGTTGCCGCGTCGAACATGGTAAACCAGCTCGTGCGCGTCAGCGGAATGACAACTTCGTCTGTCCTGCTCGCATCGTCGATTTCCGCCCGGTCGACCATGTCCATGTAAACGCCCGCACCTTGCGGTGGTGCGGACACCCATACCACGCCGCGCCGCACCGACAGCGTGCCCTTGGAATAGGTCTGGCTCCTGCCGGGCTCGGCAAGGTCAGTAGGCCTCGAAATACGTCCCGCGAAGCGTGAAAGCGTGTCAGTAATGGCCGTCAGCCAAGTGTCGATCTGACCAGCCAGTTCCGACGGGTGCACCTCGGACAGCGACGATGCCGACAGACGCCGCAGGATGGTGCCCGGCGATCCCTTGGCAACCAAGCTGAGCGTGCTGCCCTTGCCGTCGCGCGGTTCATCGGGTGCGACGCCGGGAAGCAGCCAGCCCGACTCGCGGGACAGAAGATGTTGCGGTGCGGCTGTCTCCACACCGTCCTCGACCTCGACCAGGAACAAGTTGACTGCGCCTTGGTCAATGAACCAGAAGCTGTCCGGATCGTCGAGTTTCACCGGAAGGTTGCCGGCACAGGGCACAGACGTACCCGAACGAGCGGCAAGCTCGGAAATCGCAACGTGTTTTTGCCTGCTGTCCTGCATCAACTCGACTTTGCAAGTTTGTAGTACGTTCCATCCCGATCCGCGATCAACTGGTCATGCGTGCCTCGCTGCACTTCGGCGCCCCTATCCAGAACAACGATTTCGTCACAGTCGCGCACCGTGCTCAACCGGTGGGCCACGATCAGGCAGGTAACGCCGCGTCGGCGCAAGGCTTCATCGACAAATTCCTCCGTTGCAGCGTCAAGCGCGCTGGTTGCCTCGTCTAGTAGGAGCATTGTCGGGTTGCCCACCAACGCACGGGCGATTTCCAGGCGCTGACATTGTCCGCCGCTGAAATTCGCTCCGGCTTCTTCGACGCGAGTCGCGTAGCCGTCAGGCCTGAGCAGAATCTCGTCGTGGATCCGGGCGTCTCGAGCAGCGGCGAATATGGCTTCGTCCGGAACGGCCGGATTCCACAAGGTGATGTTGTCACGCACGGAGCCGGAAAAGAGCACCACCTCCTGATCCACCATCGATATGGACTGCCGAAGCACCTCCTCCGGAATCTCTTCCCTGGGATGGCCATCGAACAGGATGTCGCCCGACCAGGGTTGATAGACACCTGCAACCAGGCGCGTCAGGGTCGACTTGCCGGATCCGCTGGGACCGACCACGGCAACGCGCTGCCCCGGTTCAATCGTGAGGCTGAAATCCTTGATCAGAGGCGGTCGGCTCCTACTGAAGCCAAACGTGACGTCTCGCAGTTCGAGCCGCCCCGCAAGCTGGAGCCGGCCCTTGAATGTCGGAATCGTTGCCGAGTCTGGGTTTCGGCGCGTAAAGGTCGGGGCTTCCTCGGTCTTGCGGACATCATCGAGTCGCTGCAGATCGGTTTCAAGCGCATGACGCTTGTTGGCGAACTCCATAAAGCGGCCGAAGGGTGCCAGAAACATCTCGGCCAAGATGTAGAAACCGACCAGCGTCCCCAGAGTCAGGTCTCCCGCCAGGACCATACTTCCCCCGAAGCCCAGAATCGCGGCACCGCGGAATCCCGCGATGAGAATCGGCAGCGCGGAATTGATCGCCCCCAGTTCAGCATAGCGCTGGCGCGCCTGCAGTTCGCGTGCCTGCTGTCCGGTCCAGCGCGAAAAGAGCCTGTCATCCGATCCCGTCAGGCGCAGGTTGTCCGCGTGACTCAGCATCTGCATGCCGTAGCCGATCAGCAGTCCCTGTTCGCGCCTCATCGCCTGGATTCTGACGACCCGGAGCCCGTTCAAGACATGAGCCAGAACTCCGTGCAACAGGGCCAACAACACGACAATCAGCGCGAGACGGAAGTCAAGGGCCAGCATTGCTACAAGCAGCACTGCACTCATCGCCATTTCGACGACGCGCGACAAGACCTGATCCGTCAGGTTCTTGGCGACTCGGTCAATGGAAGAGACTCGGTCAGTCAAGTCGCCTGCCAACCTGTGATCAAAGAACTCGACCGGAAGGCGAAGCAGCCGCGTCAGGCCTCGATCGTAGCCCACGATCGAAACCCGGGTTGCGAGCCGGCTGAGGAATCTGTGCTTGAGCAAGGTCAGAATGTACACAAGCACGCTGCCGCCAAGCATCGCCGCCACAATCCCGCGCCACGGTCCATGGTTCTCCAGCACGTCGTCCACGAAGACGCTGAGCGATGCGGGAATGATGAGCGTCAAAAGAGTCAGCAAGAATCCGCATGCAATCACCCCGGCAAGCGTACTCCATGTTCCGGCAAGGAGTGCGTGCAATCGCCTGAACAGGTCTGGACGCTCACCGCCAGGGTTGAAATCTGGGCCGCACTTGAATTGAAGAGCAATGCCGCTGTAGCCTCTGGCAAACTCTTCGGCGGACAGTCTGCGTCGCCCCGTGGAAGGATCATTCAGGTGAAAGCTGTTGCCGTCGCATCCTTCGAGGACGACGAAATGGCTGAATTGCCAAAACAGGATCAGGGGAAACTGCAGCTTCCTCAGTTGATCCGCGCGTACGTTCAATCCCTTGCATTCAAGACCGTAGGATCTGGCGGCGCGCATGATGCTCGCGGCGCTGCTGCCGTCTCGGCTCACCTCGCATCTTTCGCGCAATTCAGTAAGCGGCACCCATTTGTCGAAGTAACCAAGTATGCTGCCGAGGCAGGCAGCACCACATTCCGACGCGTGCATCTGCAACAAAATTGGCGTGCGTGCTCTTTGGCGTGCGGGAACGGATTCCGCCTTGCCCTTAGCCCTGCTTGAGGTGCGCAGCCGCATCTCTTGCCTACCTCATGCGCAGCAGTGCGATCGGCGAATGCCTGCCGACATCAATTACAATTTCGCATTTCGTGCCCGGATGAATCTCGATATCCGGGGCTTTGTCGAGGGCGATCTTGACGTGGTGCACGGAAATCGGTGCCGACAACTCAGACTCCGCCCATCGCCCGGACAGAGGCGCTGCGGAAACTTCTTGGATCTCTCCCCCAATCGTTGCCACTTCGCCTTCCGCGCCAGCCAGCCTCACAACCGCCGGCAATCCAGCCCTGACCTGAGATTCAAAATCCCTTTCGATCCAGGCAAGTGCATGTATCGAAAGGCATTCTATCTGCTGGGCATCGCCGGACTCGACAAGAACAGCGTCTACCGTGAGATTGCGGGTCACTTCGCCAAAGAAGAGCCATATTGCAAGCAGCAAGGACAAGACGCCGATCACGGCGACGAGCAGACGTTCGCGCGGTGTGGAAATTGTCAGCAGCCGATCAAGTTGTTCGCGATCTTCCTTTGCCGCGGCAACAGAATCCTGAAACGAGCCGAATGGGTTATTGAACACGACTGTACTCAGCCTCCTCCACGAAATCGGGCCAACACAAATATCTCATGATCCGCGTGTGGACGTAAGGGGCTTGTGCGCTCCCAATCAAGATCGGTCAAGTCCTCAGCGCACCGAGGGGAGACTCTCCTATCCCGCTTGAACTTTTGGGGACATGTCGAAACCTGCCGGAACCACGGATTCGTTGCAGTCGGATGTCCGGCGGCTGGGTACGGCCAGATTCCGACGTTCCGATTGTGCCCGAAAAGCGCAGCGCGGGGGGCGCACCTTGAAGAGGCTGCAAGCGAGGCCGTGCGAGAATCTCTTTGCGATCGCATGCCATATGCGCCAAACTGCATGAAAGTGCCACGAAGATGGCAGCAAAGAGGCATTCATGCGTACCAGCAAGCGAACCGGCGTCGGCGACTTCGTCTACTTCACGGTCATGTTCCTGCTCGCGGCTTATTTCATGTTCGCCAGCGTGCAGGGCGATTTCGGCCTGTTTCGCCGCATACAGATAGAGGCCGAACTCACCTCCCTCAAGAGCGAGCGTGACCGGCTGGCGACGGACGTCTCGGCGCTGGAGAACAAGACCCGGCGCCTGTCGGACACATATCTTGACCTGGATCTTCTCGACAGCCAGGCCCGCGACGTTCTCGGCCTTATTCGCCCCGACGAGATCGTCCTGAATTGACCTCGGTCCGCACGAGCATTGCGCCAAATGCATGGCGGCTCTGCCGATGTACGCAACATTTGCCCGTGCAATTCAAAATGTGCTGGTGTATCAGATTGTTTAACGTTGAACAATCTGCTCCTGAATGGGAAGGATCGTGCCAATGGCTGCTCGACGCGCAACCAAGAAACAGGCCGCCCCGAAGGAAGAACTCCTAAAGTATTACAAGGACATGCTCCTGATCAGGCGGTTCGAGGAAAAGGCCGGACAACTCTATGGCATGGGCCTGATCGGAGGCTTCTGCCATCTCTACATCGGACAGGAAGCTGTCGTTGTCGGCCTCGAATCCGTAGCCATTGAAGGCGACAAGCGGATAACCACCTATCGCGACCACGGCCACATGCTCGCCTGCGGCATGGATGCAAACGGCGTCATGGCGGAACTGACAGGGCGTATCGGCGGATATTCCAAGGGCAAGGGCGGTTCGATGCACATGTTCTCGAAGGAGCGCGACTTCTACGGCGGGCACGGCATCGTCGGAGCCAACGTGCCCCTCGGCGCGGGACTTGCTTTTTCCGACATGTACAAGGGCAACAAGAACGTCACGTTCACGTATTTCGGCGACGGTGCGGCCAACCAGGGTCAGGTCTACGAGACCTACAACATGGCCGAGCTTTGGAAGCTGCCCGTGATCTTCGTGATCGAAAACAACCAGTACGCCATGGGCACGAGCGTAAAGCGCGCCACCAAGTCATCTTCCTTCTGGGAGCGGGGCACCGCCTTCTCGATCCCAGGAGAACAGGTGGACGGGATGGATGTGCTGGCCGTGCGCGCCGCCGGCCAGAAGGCCGTCAAGCACTGTCGCGCCGGAAAGGGCCCATACATCCTCGAGATCATGACGTACCGCTACCGCGGCCACTCAATGTCCGATCCGGCCAAGTACAGGACCCGTGACGAAGTGCAGAAGATCCGCGAAGAGCGCGACGCGATCGAACAGGTCCGCGGACGCTTGCTCGATGCAGGTGCCACCGAAGCCGAGTTGAAGGCGATCGACAAGGACATCAAGAACATCGTCAACGCCGCGGCCGAGTTTGCAAAGGAAAGCCCGGAGCCCGACCCCTCGGAACTCTGGACAGACATCACTGTGAGCGCCTGAGGGAGGGGCAAGACATGGCAACAGAAATTCTCATGCCGGCCCTTTCGCCCACCATGGAAGAGGGTACACTGGCAAAGTGGCTGGTGAAGGAGGGCGATACCGTTTCGGCCGGCGACATCATCGCCGAAATCGAGACTGACAAGGCCACAATGGAGTTCGAAGCCGTCGACGACGGCATCGTGGGCAGGATTCTCGTCGCCGAAGGCACCGAATCCGTCAAGGTCAACACGCCGATCGCGGTCATCATCGAAGAAGGCGAAAGCGCAGACGAAATCGAGGCACCCGCGGTGCCGATGGCGGTCCCTGCAGTCGAGGAACCCGCGTCTGTGGCCGACGCGGCCCCGGCCCAGCCCGCTGTCGACCGCTCGCCAGACTATCCCGCTGGCACTGAAATGGTCTCGACGACGGTGCGAGACGCCCTTCGCGATGCCATTGCCGAAGAGATGCGGGCCGACGAAACCGTCTTCATCATGGGTGAGGAAGTCGCGGAATACCAGGGAGCCTACAAGATCACGCAAGGCATTCTCGAGGAATTCGGGGCACGGCGCGTGATCGATACGCCGATAACCGAGCACGGCTTCGCAGGCCTGGGCGTTGGAGCGAGCTGGGGCGGTCTGAGGCCCATCGTGGAGTTCATGACCTGGAACTTCGCCATGCAGGCGATCGACCAAATCATCAACTCCGCCGCCAAGACGCTCTACATGTCAGGCGGCCAGATGGGGTCGCCCATCGTCTTCCGGGGCCCGAACGGCGCGGCAGCCCGCGTGGCCGCCCAGCATTCGCAGGACTACGCCGCCTGGTATGCGTCCGTTCCGGGGCTCAAGGTCGTGCAGCCATTCTCCGCAACCGATGCAAAAGGCCTTCTCAAGACGGCGATTCGCGATCCCAACCCTGTTGTCTTCCTGGAGAACGAGATCCTCTACGGGCGCGCTTTCGACGTGCCGAAACTCGATGATTTCACGATCCCCTTCGGCAAGGCCCGCGTCTGGCGGGAAGGCACGGACGTCACGCTCGTGTCTTGGGGAATCGGAATGAGCCATACTCTCGAGGCAGCGGATGAACTTGCCAAAGACGGGGTCTCGGCCGAAGTCATCGACCTCAGAACGTTGCGCCCGCTCGACATGGCAACGGTGATAGAGAGCGTCAAGAAGACCAATCGCTGCGTGACGGTCGAGGAAGCCTGGCCGGTCGCCTCGTTGTCAGATCATATCGGCTCGGAAATCATGCGTGAGGCGTTCGATCATCTTGACGCGCCAGTGCTCAAGTGCACAGGCAAAGACGTGCCAATGCCATACGCGGCCAATCTCGAAAAGCTCGCCCTGACGTCGGTCAAGGAAGTGATCGATGCCGTCAGGGCCGTAACCTACAGGTAAGGAGAGGGAAGGATGCCCACCGAAATCCTCATGCCGGCTCTCTCGCCCACCATGGAAGAAGGCACACTGGCAAAGTGGCTGGTCACGGAAGGCGACACCGTGTCTGCCGGCGACCTGCTTGCCGAGATCGAAACCGACAAGGCAACGATGGAATTCGAGGCCGTCGACGAAGGGACCGTGGGACGGATCCTCGTCCCCGAAGGCACAGAGAGCGTAAAGGTCAATTCACCCATCGCCGTCCTCCTCGCCGAAGGCGAAAGCGAGGCCGACATCGGTTCCGCCACGGCAACTGCCGAACCTGCGCCGCCGGCACCGGAAACCGAGGCTCCCGCCCCTGCCCCGGCAAGCGCGGAACCGGCACCGGCCGCGAGTGCACCGCCTGCAGCTCCGGCCACAAGTTCAAAGGGAAATCGCATATTCGCATCACCGCTTGCCCGGCGAATCGCCGCCGACAAGGGCCTTGACCTGAGCCGGATCAAAGGGTCGGGACCCAAAGGGCGGATCGTCAAGGCCGATGTCGAAAGTGCGCAGGCGCAACCGGCGGCCGTTTCAACGGCACCCATGCCAGACACTCCCGGCGCCGATGCGATCAAGGCGATGTTCGACGACAGGGAATTCGAGGAAGTCGCGCTCGACGGAATGCGCAAGGTGATTGCCGCGCGCCTTGGCGAGGCCAAGCAGACAATCCCGCATTTCTACCTTCGCCGAGACATCATGCTGGACGAACTCCTCAGGTTCCGTTCGCAGGCCAACAAGCAACTCGAAACCCGTGGCGTCAAGCTCAGCGTCAATGACTTCATCATCAAGGCCTGCGCCTTGGCCCTTCAGACGGTGCCTGACGCCAACGCAGTCTGGGCCGGTGACCGGATCATCAAGCTCAAGCCATCCGACGTCGCTGTCGCCGTGGCCATTGAGGGCGGTCTTTTCACGCCGGTTCTCAAGGACGCGCATCTGAAGACCCTCTCGACCCTGTCCACCGAAATGAAGGAACTGGCTGCCCTCGCACGCGACCGCAAGCTCGCACCGCACCAGTACAAGGGTGGCAGTTTCGCGATATCCAACTTGGGCATGTTCGGCATCAAGAACTTCGACGCCGTCATCAATCCACCCCATGGATCGATCCTGGCCGTTGGGGCTGGCGAGAAGATGCCGGTCGTCAACGATGACGGCGAACTTGCCGTTGCCACCGTCATGTCGGTCACGCTCTCGGTCGATCACAGGGTCATCGATGGCGCCGTCGGCGCTGAGTTCCTGTCAGCGGTGAAAACGAATCTTGAGAACCCGATCGGCATGCTCGCGTAGCACGGAAAGCAACAGCTTCCGCTCGGTCCCAGACCGCGAAAGCTCACTCAGCGACGAATCCGTTCAGGATCTGATCCATGGTCAGAGATGGCTGGTCACACCCGGCCTCGCCGACGATCTTGGCCGGCACGCCAGCCACCGTCTTGCAGGGCGGCACCTCCTGCAAGACCACGGAACCGGCCGCAATTCGGCTGCAATCGCCAACCCGAATGTTGCCCAACACCTTGGCGCCGGCCCCGATCAAAACACCGTCGCCAATCTTCGGATGGCGATCGTCGTCCTCCTTGCCGGTGCCGCCAAGCGTGACCGAATGTAGCATGGAGACATTGTCGCCGACGGCTGCAGTTTCGCCGATCACGATGGAATGTGCATGGTCGATCATCAGCCCTTTTCCGATCTTGGCACTCGGGTGAATGTCAATTCCAAAGATCTCGCTCACGCGGGCCTGGATGAAGTAGGCCAGGTCCTTTCGTGAGTGTGTCCACAACCAGTGTCCGATTCGATATGCTTGGACAGCCTGGAAGCCCTTGAAGAACAGAAGGGGCTGCATCAGCCGATGGCAAGCGGGATCGCGCTCGTAAATCGCGACGAGATCCGCGCGTGCGGCCTCGCCCAAGGACGGATCCTCGGAATAGGCCTCCTCTGAAATCTCGCGCATGAGCTGCCCGGTCATTTCCGATGAGGAGAGCTTGAACGCGAAGCGATAGGCCAGCGCGCTCTCAAGCGAACCGTGATGCAGAATGGTCGCATGCACCATTCCACCGATCAGCGGTTCAGCGGCAATTGCGGCATGCGCATCTTCCTTGATTCGATCCCAAACCGGATCCAGCGATGATATCTGCGGCTTGTCCTTTGCCATGACTGACTCCCTGGCTGGTCCGACGACCCTGGAACAGATAAGGTGCCGCACCAGGAAACAATTGATCTGCTGCGGAGAATTACCACTGAACGCTCTGGATTTAAAGACTTATCGCGAGGCGCTGCTGGCGGAACGCTCACGGCTTGCAGAAGAGGACTCGGCGTCAGCCGAAGGCCGCGGCACGGTCATGCTGGACCAGCAATCGGTTGGCCGCCTCAGTCGCATGGACGCCATGCAGCGCCAAGCCATGGCGCAGGCGACAATGCGCCGACGCGCGGTACGACGTACGAAAATCGATGCGGCCCTTCGGCGCATCGATGAAGACGAATTCGGGATCTGCCAAAAATGCGGAGACGACATCGCGCAAGCGCGTCTCGATCTCGACCCTACAGCCCTTACCTGCGTTGCCTGCGCGACCCGCGATTGAGTCGACTGAGAATTGGGCCTGTAAAGAAGACCATTCATCCGAATGCAGGACCTGGCGAATTGCAGGGGGAAGCCTGTTTCGGGCCGCTCGCCGCATCCGTTCAGGAGCCTGGCACCCGAAATCGGCTATTGGTCGGCCTGCTCGGCCTGGAATCTCCTCCAGCGGGCAACGTTCGCGTTGTGCTCGCGAAGCGTTGCCGCAAATGCATGCCCGCCCGTGCCATCCGCGACAAAGAACAGGTAATCCGACTCAGCGGGAGACAGGGCTGCCTCGATGGCCGCCTTGCCGGGATTAGCGATTGGTGTCGGCGGCAGGCCTGCGAACAGGTACGTGTTCCAGGGTGTCTCGCGGCGCAACTCGCTTTGCCTGAGCCCGCGCCCAAGAACGCCACGGCCTTCGGTGATCCCGTAGATGACCGTCGGGTCGGTCTGGAGCCTGATTCCCTTCCGAAGCCGATTTGCAAACACGCTAGCAACCAGCGGGCGCTCATCCGCACGCCCGGTCTCCTTCTCGATGATTGAGGCAAGAATCAGGGCCTCCTCGGGCGTTTTGACCGGTGCATCCTCGGACCTGGCAAGCCAAGCAGCATCAAGGCGCTCCGTCTGCTTCATGCGCATCTCTTCGAGAATTGTCCGACGGTCGGCTCCCGGAACAATTTCGTACCCGTCCGGTGCCAGAGAACCTTCGTCGGGCACCTCGTCGACCTCGCCATCCAGAAGATCGCTGGCCTTCAAGGCTTCGACGACCTGCCAGCTTGTCACGCCCTCGGCCACCACGATGCGAAATCTCGTCGCCACGTCATTCAGGGCTGCCGTGTACGGGGCCGGCAAATCGGACTCTGACGCTGGATCGAATTCCGCGGTGACTGCAAATTCGCCGGCCGCCGCGTTCAATTCGCGCACGCGGACTTCCTGCCCGCTGATCGAAACTCGGTAGACGACTTCAATGCCACAGGTCGACTGGCCGTCGCCAGTGATTTCCGTCACGATGTCCTGCATGGACGCGCCTTCCGGAATGAGGAAAGACCCGGCTTTCACGTGCGATGCACGCCCCGAATACTCGGCACCGATCCGGAAGATCGTCGCATTGGAAATCGCACCCCTTGCCTCAAGTTCCTCTGACAGGCTCGCAATCGATCCGCCGCGAGGAACCTTCAGGCAAATCGCTTCGGCCAGGGAGCCCTGACCGACGAACTTGCCCTGCCCCCAGTCGATGATCGCCACAACCAACAAGAAGGCGACGAGCAGGAAGGTCAGGAAGTTGGAGGCGATGCTCCGCCACATCAGCGATCGATCCGCCCCAGTACCAGCGAGGCATTGGTGCCGCCGAAGCCGAAGCTGTTCGACAACGCAACGCCGATCTCCCGCTCGCGCTTGGCATTGGGTGCCAGATCGAGCAGCGGTTCGATATCCGGATTGTCCAAGTTGATGTTGGGCGGTGCGACCTGATCGCGCAGCGCCAGGATGCAGAACACCGCCTCGACAGCGCCCGCCGCGCCAAGCAGATGGCCGATCGAGGACTTTGTCGATGTCATCGTGGCCCCTCGGGCCGCTTCGCCCATCAGCCGCTCGACGGCTGCAAGCTCGATCGTGTCCGCCATGGTCGAGGTGCCGTGCGCATTGATGTAGTCGACGTCACCCACTTGCAGGTTCGCCGAGTTCAGCGCATTCCTCATGGCTCGCTCCCCGCCTTCGCCATCCTCGGAAGGCGCCGTGATGTGGTAGGCATCGCCCGAGAGGCCGTAGCCCAGGACTTCCGCGTGGATCTTTGCGCCGCGCGCCTTGGCGTGACCGAGTTCTTCGAGCACCACGACCCCGGCGCCTTCACCCATGACGAACCCGTCCCGGTCGGAGTCGTAGGGACGGCTGGCTCGCTCCGGCTCGTGGCCCCATTTTGTGGAGAGTGCCTTGCACGCATTGAAGCCGGCGATGCCAATCTCACAGATTGGGCTCTCTGTCCCGCCTGCCACCATCACGTCTGCATCGCCGTGCATGATCAGTCGAGCCGAATCGCCAATGGCGTGAGCACCGGTCGAGCAGGCCGTCACGACGGAGTGATTCGGGCCCTTGAACCCGAACCTGATGGAGACCTGTCCCGAAACCAGGTTTATCAGCGCGCCCGGGATGAAGAACGGCGACACCCTTCGCGGGCCCCGTTCCTTGAGAATGACGGCTGTTTCGGAAATCGACTGGAGACCGCCTATCCCTGAGCCGATCATCACGCCGGTACGTTCAAGGTCCCGTGCCTCCGCAGGCTCCCAGCCGGAATCCCTTACAGCCTGCTCGGCTGCGGCTATCCCGTAGGTGATGAAGTCATCGACCTTGCGTTGCTCCCGAGGTTCCTGCCAGTCGTCCGGATTGAAGGTACCGTCCGTCCCGTCACCCCTTGGGATTTCGCAGGCATAGGTGGTCGCGAGATGTTGCGCATCAAATCGTGAAATGGGCCCAGCGGCAGACTGGCCAGCCAAGAGACGGGACCACGTCTCCTCGATTCCGCACGCCAATGGCGAAACGATCCCCATGCCCGTAACGACTACCCGATGCATGCCTGATCCCCAATTCACTGCTCTCGGGTTGAGACATACATGCGCCCCCATTGCTCCGCAATCGACCAAGGTTCCGCATGCACCCGAAACAATTGAAATCTACAGCAAGGACCGGGCACGGACACGCTCCGCCGACAGCATGGACTTCGCGAGTTCGACAAGTCGGAACCGAGCCGCCAACGAAATGATCGAGGCCTGCCGCGCAAAAGGAACGTGCGAGTGACGCCGGTCGGCTCTGCGGAACCGACTCAGGCGTCCGCGTCGACGGCTGCAGGTGACCGGACCCTTCCTCGGGCCATGCACCCTCTGTCGCGCCCGACAAGGCAATTGCACTGATCTCCGCCGCGGGCCCCGCAACAGAAAAACTCATCAGTTCAGCAAAACGGCCCCCGAATCATCAGGAGCCGAACTTCCTTGCAGTCACTTCAGGTGGTCAGGTGGCGTCCTTGATGAACTTCACGGCATCACCAAATGTCTGGATGGCTTCGGCCGCATCGTCTGGAATCTCGATTCCGAACTCTTCCTCGAAAGCCATCACAAGCTCCACGGTGTCAAGGCTGTCGGCACCGAGATCGTCGATAAACGAGGCACTGTCCGAAACCTTGCTCTCTTCGACGCCCAAATGCTCGACCACGATCTTGCGCGTGCGCTCTGCGATGTCGCTCATGTCTATTCCTCACCTGTTCCTCGGGATCCTTTGGCCCGTTACTTACCTGCCGCCCCCGAGGGACGAAAAACAGCCGGGCAATCATGCTCCCGGCTGGGATTAGCGCCCGCTATACCATATTCGCCCGAAACGCAAACGATATGATGTGCGCCTGATGTCGATTTGAACGGCCTGATCAAGGGGCCAGGAGCCATCTTCCGCGCACAGCGCCGCCTCATGCCTCGAACGGATTCAGGACGTCCACGTCCAACCCCGCCACGTCTGCCACATTGCGCGTCACGAGGGTCAGGCCGTTGACTCTGGCCGTCGCGGCCAAGAGCGCATCGACGACAGGAACCGGTCGAATCGCGCTCATCCTGCCCCATTGCTCGGCAACAGCAGCATCGACCGGCAAAACGCGATTGCCGAAGCCCGACATCACATCTGCAAGCCATGCCTCGAGCGCCTCGGCCTGTTGGGAATCTTGACGGCGCGCCAGTTCCACGCCCTTGCGGATTTCGCCCAGCACCAATGAGCTGAGCCACAGATCGTCCTCGGCTAAGCGGCTCCACCACGCTGCGACATTCGGATCGCAACGGCCTCCCTTGCGAACCTCTGAGATGATGTTCGTATCGATCAGGAAACTCACGGGGTGTCGCGTCCGAAATCGCGTGGACGATCGAGAACAATCCCTTCCAGCGGCGCTGCAGCCAGCAGCGCCTTGAGCCCCCTGGTGTGCGGCGCGGAAAATTTTTCGCATAAAATTGCGCGCGTCTCGCTTTCGTGTTCAGGATCGACCAGAGCAGCGGCAACGTCCCGCACCAGCGCGGCGTCTTCTCTACGGACCTGGACCTCGACACGTACAAAGCCCTGCCGCTGACGGCGCCTGCGCCATTGAGTGACGGGAGATAGATTGCTGTCGGCCAAGGTATCCTCCATTTTTCCGGAAATATTACCGGAAAAATGGAATCATGGCAAGACCTCGGTCTCGCGAGGAAATGCACATTCAACACGCCGCTGAAACTCAAAACGCAACGAACGGCACAGGCGACAGTCGGCACGTCTCCGGCAGCGAACTGCTGCGGCGCGACATCGACAGTCAGGTGAGTAAGTTCCGGCGCAGGCAGCAAGCATATTGCGATCAATGGTGGCGCGTCAGGAAAATGGGCCTCATCGCAATTGATCTTCCATCAGCTTCGAACGGTATTCATTTTGGAACGCGAGCATCCATCCCGGGTATTCTGGTGACAATTCGGTAACCGCGGCAAGCGCACTGAGGTGATCGTTTGAAAGCGAGACGTTGACTGATCCAAGCGTCTCGGAAAGCTGATCGATCCGCTTTGCACCTACGATGACGCTCGTCACCACCTTTTGATGCAACAGCCATGCGATGGCGATTTGGGGCACAGTGCAGCCTATGTCCCTGGCAAGTTCACGCATTGCTTCAATGACTGCGTAAGCGCGTTCCTTGTTGAGCGGCGGAAAATCGAAATTGACGCGGCGCCCTTCGGCTGGTTTGCCCTTTCGGTCAAATTTGCCTGACAAGAATCCGCCGGCAAGCGGACTCCATACCATCAGCCCAACACCCTCCGACAACAACATTGGCGCGATCTCACGTTCCAGATCACGTCCCGCCAGAGTATAGTAGGCCTGCAAGGAAACTATGTTGGGGAGGTTTTTTGCAGCCGCGATGCCGATGGCCTTCATGACCTGCCAAGCGGCCCAGTTCGACAATCCATAGTAACGAATGGTACCCTTGGAGACCAACCAATCCAAGGCATCCAGTGTTTCTTCGATCGGAGTGGCGGGGTCAAAACCGTGGATTTGGTACAGATCTATATGGTCAACCTGCAGTCGCTCCAGACTGGCCTCAACTTGACCTAAGATATGGTAGCGGGACGTTCCACGTGCATTCGGACCATCCCCCATCTGGCCGTGCACTTTCGTCGCGATCACAACTTCGTCCCTGTTCGCACCGATGTCTTTCAGCGACTGTCCCAGGATTTTTTCGCTGTTTCCGCCGGCATAGACGTTCGCGGTATCGAAGAAGTTCACACCGGCATCGAGAGCCGTTCGCACTAAACCGTTGGCAGCCTCTTGTTGAAGTTGACCGATTTGGCCCCATACGTCGTCAGAACCACCAAACGTCATTGTGCCAAGGCAAAGTTCCGATACAAACAAGCCACTTTGGCCGAGACGACGATACCGCATTTTTTTGATCCTTCGAATTCGACTGCTGCACCATAGAGCCGTGGAAACTCATGGGACTTCGCTTGTCCAGCCCTGATTCGAGACTGGTCTAGACGGTGCAGATGGCGGAAATGCGCTGGAATCACAATAAGTTTTCGCCGCAAGCGGTCTCGCCCCTCGCCTTCTTCGGCCTTCGGGATTGGCAGGCCGCTTGGTCCTGGGAGGGTTTGCCGGCCGTGAAGAGGAAATCGGCGGCGGCCTTCGTTCCCGGCAGTTCCTTTCCAGCTTCCGAGAACGGCGAAGGCTCTCCGGGCGGAACGTCGCTTTCACTGCGCGCAACGCACGCCTCACCTTCTATCCGGTTCGGTTTCCGGCCTGCTCCGGCCCGTGACCCTGGTGCCGCTTGCAGGCAGTGCGACGCACCGAACGGATAGCAGCGCCGCAGCGGTGAGCGCAACGCCACCACAAACCAATGCGATCCAGATCAGCACCTTGCCCAGCATGCCAATCGGGCTGGCAATTCGACTTTGCCGCTCATCAGTCTTCCTGGAATCCGCGACTAGACCTTGGAAAAATCAGGGCACCACTTCAGAATTCCCTCTTGATAGCTCTGCTTCGTCTCAAGAGCCGAGGCCCATCTGCGGATGTTCGGATACGTGTCGAAAGAAAGGCCGCAACCGAAAATCACGAAATACAACGGTATCCATGAAATATCGGCCAGCGTGAATCGATCGCCCATGATCCACTCGCGATCTTCAAGGGTGACCTCCAACTTCGTGAAACAGGCACCAAGGATCGCCTTTGCCTTGTCGAAATCGCTGGTGCTGAACTGTTTGCCGCCCGCGTGCTTGGCGTGAAATTCCTTGAGCTCCTGGTTTTTTTGCAAAGCGTCGTACTTTGCCTGCTCTTCCGGCGTTTTCTTCAGTTTTTTGGCGATCTTGGTTGCGTAAACGTACGGCTTGCAGGCGGGCACATGGATACCGGCGGCCAAGTGGAGCCACTCCATCATTTCGTCGTTGTTCTTGGCCCTCAGGGTCGGTTCGGGGTAGGTTTCATCCAAGTAGTCTATGATGTCGTTCGACTCGATGTGCACCACGCCGTTGTCGACCAGCGTCGGGACCAACCCGTTGGGATTGATCCCAAAATACTCGTCCGAAATATTCTCTTTCTTCTTCAGATCGATGTGGTGACTGGTCCAGTCCAGCCCTTTCTCGATCAGAGTCATGCGCACACGCATGGAGCAGTTTGAAATTGCGCCATGATAGAGATGAAGACCTTCGAAGGCCTCCACTGACTTGTTGGTGGGAACGACAACGACCATGGCTGGATCTCCTGGGGATGCGAGCGGTGAAATTGGCTCTGACGCACCGAACCGAGGTTCGACGCGTCAGATATTCTGTGGCGCTATTGGTTCAGCGCTTCGTAGATTTCCCTTGCGTTCGGAATGCCCCTCTCGGCGTAGTCGGCGTAGATTTCGTCCATGCTGGCCGCGATGGCAGCCTCCATCTTGGCGCGTTCCTCATCTGAGGTGACGATCCATTCGAAGTCCAACTCGCCAGATGAGAGGTTGTACTAGATCCATACCCTCGATACGTCGTCTGCACACTGAAACGACTTGGCCAGTTCGAGCGACATCGGCAATCCTGCCAGTTCGTCGATAATCGCCTTGTGTTCGTCCGACAGGCCCTCGTAACGCTCCTTGTTCATGATCGCAAAGGTGACCTGGAATGTTGCGGGTGTGTTGTCGATGGCGTAGTCGGCAACCTCGTCCAGGTTCCAGGGTGGCATCAGGTTGTTGACCGAGGTCACGACCACGTCGATCAGGCCAGTACTCAACCCCGTGTAGTGCTCGTCAACCGGCAACGCGACCGGGACAGCTCCCAATCCTTGAATCGCAGGCGTGGTCGTTGCTGCAAAAGGAACAATTTTAGCGCCTTTCATTCCATCTATGGTCGAGACGTCCCTGTTTCCGACCAAGAGGCTGCCCGCAGGGTTGCCAATGGCCAGAACCTTCACCTCGGACCATTCATCTGCGAGGTATTCGTCGTAGATTGCCCACAGGCGCTCGGTTGAGTCGACAGGGTTCGTGGCTTTGCCAGGCAGGATCGCCAGCATGGTCTTGGGGAAGATGGTAGGAGTCAGCGCCGCGACGCCGAACGTGATGTCGGCCACGCCTTCGATGGTGCGCTTGTATTGCTGGACAGGGCCGGCACCCAACTGTCCCGCCGGGTAGAGCTTCATGGTCAGCGTTCCGCCTGACCGTTCTTCGATCTCTTCGCCAAACCACTTGAACATTCCAACATTGGTTTCATGGGAAGGCGGCACAAAGGTTCCGACGCTTAGCTCTTCCGCTGTCACGGATTGACCAGATACCCCCGATATGCCGATAAACGCTGCAATCGCAGTGAACCGCTTGATCATCTTCATTCTCCTTTGTTGTTGAGGGCTCCGATTTCTTATCGGCGCGCTCGCCAATTTTCTTACTGGTTTGGTGCTTCGTAGATTTCTCGGGCATTGGTGATGCCGTTGCTTTCGTAGTCAGCGAAGATCGCATTCAGGCCTTTCTGAACCAGGCAAACATGCCAGTATTGGTATGGTGCTGCGGCGGCACGAAGGTTGCAACGCTGAGTACTTCGGCAGTGACCGACTGAGCGGTGATCCCAAGCACTGCGCCAATAGCTACTGCAAGGCTGAGCCTCGTTGTCGTCACATTTGCTTCCTCCCAACATCAGGCGAGTTAGACAAGTTACTTGGGATCCCAAGAGGAACCGCAGCGGTCCCCGAGCAAACAGTACATGTATCATGTCTGCATATACGGGATCCCATTTCAAGTCAGTTTTACGGAGCTTTAGCAAAATTCCCGGTCTTCTTGACATTGGGATCCCATCAATTTTCTAAAGAGGCATGGAATCCATCGACACCGAAATTGCCAGCCGCATACGCCGGGACATCATTTTGGGAGCCTACGAACCTGGAGAGCGCCTGTCCGAGGCACAGTTTTGCGAAACCCACAAGGTATCAAGGACGCCCGTCAGGCTGGCTTTGCGCCTATTGGAGCGAGAAGGCATCGTCCGCAGGGGCGAAGGCCGCGGGTATCTCATTCAGAGCCCAACGGTGGAAGATATCCTTCAGGCGGTTGAGGTCCGTGGACATCTCGAGAGCCTTGCTGCCCGGCTGATGGCGCAAAATCCCAATCGCCATGAATTCTTGCCCGACATGGATGCTGCGATCAAATCCGGAGGGCGCGCGATTGAGAATCTCGCAAAGATCGGCGCACAGGACAGTTCCGTGCTCAAAGAAGTGCATTCCACCAACCAGATCTTCCATGGTTCAATTCTGGCCGGGTGCGGAAATGACTATGTTGCTTACACCTGTGAGCAAATCAGCCACCTGCCGATGTTGGCGGTAGGGTCAATGGTGTTCGACCGCTCGGTCGATGACACGCCTGAACATTTCGAGCGCGGTTTGTTTCGCATGCGGTTGGGAATTGCCCAGCACATGGTCATCTTTGAAGCCATCGAAAAAGGTGACCCCGTCCGAGCAGAGGGAATGATGCGCGAACATTCCCACACCATGGTTGAATACATACAGATGTTCGAAAGGCAGGGGGGCGATCTGACCGTCGCCGATCTGATTGCCTTTTCGGCAGCCGAACCGTCTGCGGTTGCTGCCCTGTAATTCAATGACCATGTCGGACAAATCCGAGAAGATCGTCCAGATCAAGTCCACCATACCCTCGGCATGCCGGATGGCGATTAGCCCATTCAAAGCGGGAGTGTTTGATGCGGCGGCATTGGCGTCATTGTCGCGGGCGACCAACCTGCAATAGCGGATCGGGCCGCAGCCGGTCACAACGGATGGCCTCCCCCATGTTCAGCTCGGACTCACATCTCCTCATGAAATGACGGAAGGGCTGCCAAATTGCGCCGACCTCCTTCCCGACTTCGAGGCAAAGGAGGCAGTAATCTCATTGCCCGGCCCCATCCAATGCGCCCAGGAATTGGAGCAAAGCCGCTAGTTTTGCTTTCGCTCCGGGACCGCTACTTGCAGGTCCAGCCAAGCGTGATCGGGTGAGCCATTCGCTGTTCGTGCGCTTCGCCGACATGTTGTCCGGCATCCCATCCGTCAGGCTTGAGAACCTGCTCCGCCCAGTCGATAGATTCCTGATCTGCCACTGTGGCGATCGTGTCGTTCCATCGGTTCAGATAGCCGCTAGCCACAATTGCAGAGAGGATTTCAAGGATCTGGATGTCCGTGAAATGCTTGCGCAGCTAGACAAAGTGCCCGGATCCCGATGCATTAGGCGCGGTGCCTGCAGCAAGTGCCAGACTGAGCGCGGCGCGCTCCGCATCTGAAATGAGATCCGAGGCTTCGAAACTCCAAAACGCTTGAACCTTCTCATCAGGCATCCTGATCTTGTGGAGGTGACAGGCACCATGAGACTGACGATTGACACAGCCGATTGCGAGACTTGCCACAGCGAAGACCATCTGCTTCGGCTCGCCGGGCAACTCGCGCCCGAGGACGATTGACTTCAACATGTCGTTCCCTGCGTGGCGCAATTCGGGCCAGTGGCCCATCTCGAAGTTCTGGCGATTCTCGTACTTTGCGTCGCTCATCGTGGCGTGTCCCTGCTATCTTTCGTCCCTCGCCTGAAATTCACGTCTCAGGCCTGATCTGTGGGCAACGGCACCCTGTCGACGGCCGCAATCTCGAGTTCAGCCAGTATTTCGAGCAGTTGAGACCTGACGTCCGAATGATCCGGGCTGTTCCAGAGATTTTTCAATTCGCCAGGATCCAATTCGAGGTCAAAGAGTTCGTTTTGACACTTTCCGAGATACATGGAAAGTCGCCACTTTTCGTGAATTACCGTGTGCACCCTTGGGCGCGTCCCGAAGGCTTCCTGCGCTCTTTGGGTTTCATATTGAATGTGCGCGGACTCACGTCCCTCGCCGCCAGCGACACCCAACACCTCTCCCTGCATCCCCAACGAGGGCTCGACCTTCGCATGCTCGAGGATTGTCGTGCCTATGTCGTGGGTCTGCGCGAGTTTGTCCGTGCGGGCCCCTTGCTCGCCTTTCGGATCGGCCCAAATGAACGGCACATGGGTTAGCGTATCATATTGTTCGGCGCCTTTGAAAAGAAGCCGGTGATCCCCAAGGTGGTCTCCATGGTCAGAGGTAAACATCTGCACCGTTCCATCCGCAACATCCGCATTGACGACCGCCTTCCGCACCTTGCCAACGGCATCGTCGACCATCGCGATCATGCCGCACGTCAGCGCGCGGGCTTCCAGCGCCTCTTTCTTCGAAACGGCCAGGGTATACCCCGCCCGTTGCCCAAGCGAGGGATCGTTGGCGCGATCGCGTTCGGCGATCTTGACATATTCGGGAGGATTCCAGCCATTGACCTCAAAGGCCGGTGGCACGGGCATGTCCTCGGGCTTGTACATATCCCAGTATTTGCCTGGCGGATTGAACGGATGGTGCGGGTCCGGGAAGGACACCATCAAGAAGAAGGGCTTCGGATTATCCTTGCGGCTTTCGATCCACTCGACGGCTCGGTCGGCGATATAGCTGGTGGAGTAATACTCCTCCGGGACCTTTGTACGAATTGCTTGCGGAACGGAGTAGTCATGCGGAAATTGATTGTCCGGACCACGAAATGGCAGGACCTCGGGCGCTTTCTCCCTCAACCAGTATTCGTAGTCGCCACCGTTCATGGTGCCGTGACGCACGACGGAATCATAATGGTCAAATCCGTAGAACGGCTTCGGGACTACCGCGTCATGTTGATCGAGGAACTTGCGCTTTTCGTAGTGATAGCGCTCGTCGTCGAGGTCAGACCGAACGGCGACCGCTAATTCATGCGGGCGTGCACTGAAACCTTCTCGGGCTTCAGGAATGTCGATCTGCATGTCGCCGTCCCAGACGTTTTGCAGATGGCTCTTCCCGATGAGTGCCGTGTCATACCCTGCGGCCCGCAGAAGTTCGACGAACGTAACGTTGCGGTGCGCCAAGGGAATTCCAAGCGACCGCGTCCCATGACTCGACGGCATCCGGCAAGTCATCAAGCTGGCACGGTTCGGCATGCACACTGGCGATGAAACGTAGAATCGATCGTGGTTCACACCCTCGGCAGCCATCTCGTCGATATTCGGCGTCTGCAAGACCGGATGCCCGTTGCAGCCAAGATGGTCGTAGCGCTGCTGGTCGGTGATGAAGATAATGTAGCTAGGTCGTTCCGTCATGTGGTTGTCCGGTCGCATATGGGACTGCTTGGCGCGCGCCTTGTCAGGTTGGCACCTCGCCTCGGTTGCGAAAGGCGTGCAGACCAATGACAACGGCGCCCGCCGCGATCGCCGGTCCGTAGAATTCCACTGGGCGCACAAGGATGAGAACTGCGATCGCCAACCGAACGGAAATCTCGATCACCCCCATGGCCTTGCGATCAAAGGCAGCCAGCGAGCTTGATACAAGGTAGAGAGCCAATCCCAGGCGCGACAGCAGGAAGAAAAGCCAGCCCGGATTGATACTACCGTCATAACCTGGAAGGAAGCGCCCGCTATTCGGGTCGATGACAGCCTTATCGATCAGCAAGAGTTCAGGATAAATCGCGAAGACGAACGGGATGGTGAACATTACTATGCCCGACTTCACTGCAGAAAAGCCAGTCTTCATTGGGTCGGCGTGGGTAATGCTCGACGCCGCAAAGGCGGCCAGCGCGACCGGTGGGGTTATGGCGGAAGCTACCGCGAAGTAAAAGATGAACATATGTGCGGTGAATGTAGCCAACCCCAGGCCGACCAGCATCGGACCCATCAAAAGGGCGACGTTGATATAGGCCGGCACCGCCGGCATTCCCATGCCCAGCAATACTGCCAGAAGCATCGTCAGGAACAACGCGAACAACTGAAAGCCTGCCGAGCTTGCCGAAATGTTGAAGGAGTTCAGGAAAGCCAGAACATCCACCGCCACGAACTTTGCGAGGCCGGTGAAATTCAAGCAAACATCGATCACCGTGACTGCCATGAACATAAGAAACAGCGTGGATATCGTCACACCTGCCTTTGACAGACCGTCAAAGATCTTCCCCGGACTTGCGCGAAATTCCTTGTCGATGAACATCAATGTCAGAAGCAGGATGACCGCCCACCAGCCTGCAGCGCTGGCATCCCCCGCGGCATTTTGGAAGAGTTCGATGACCCACGGCAGGGAAATGATTTTGCAGGCGTCGCCGTTCCATTCGACAACGGCGCCCAACATGATCGAATACCAGCTGCAACCTACGGCATCCTTAGGTGTCAGGAGCAGGATCAAAACAAGAAGGACCGGCCCGAAGATCTGCAAGAGGTGGAGCCGATCCTCGCCCGTCAAGCGCATATCGTCAGTTAGCTCACCGAAAGCTTCGATGTTTTGCTTTCGGGCTTGGAATATGACCGAAAGAAAGAGGCAGAAAAAATATAGCACCGCCGGAATGGCTGCCGCGATGATAATCTCGCGATAAGGCACACCGGTCATTGCGGCCATTATGAAGGCTGCAACGCCCATGATCGGTGGCATGATTGACCCGCCAGAGGAAGCCGCAGCCTCGACCCCACCCGCGAAGACTCTCGAGAAACCGCGCTTCAGCATCATCGGGATCGTAAGGACACCGGTCGACAGAACGTTGACGACCGGTCCGCCAGTAATCGTCCCGAACAATGCCGAAGAAACCACTGCGGCGTGGGCAGGTCCGCCACGCAAGTTGCGGGTCGCCGAAAACGCCAATTTGATCAGCGACTGCCCGCCTGCACATTTTCCAAAGAGTGCGCCTAGAATGACATAGGGAAAGACGAGGATCAGGAGAACATTGATAAATCTGCCCAGCAAGCCTGACGATTGATTGACCAGAGCATCGTGAAAGAAACCTATACTTGCGGCCAAGCTTCTGGGCTCTTCACTGCTAAGGATTGTAATAAGGTATTTGTTCTGATCCTCGGCACCGAAAAAGTACCAGTTCAAGACCGTTGCAAATGTGTAGGATGCGATCAAGATTGAGACCAGTACAAGTGGCAGGCCCCAGACCTTGACGTTGTACCCCAGGAAAACAACGATCGCCCCGAACATTATCGAAATCAGCCAACTGCCTGTCGTGTTCAGGCAACCCGGATCGTCTGCGGTGTCGGGGATCGGCAGCCCATAGAGCTTTGCAAACTCTATTTCTGCTTGCAGCGCCTTCGCCATCAGACGTTCGCGATCGCCCGTGAACACATCTATGAGGCAAACCGCTTCGATTTCAGCCAGGTAAGTCAGCGCAATGGACACGGCCGCCAATATCAATGCAATGTCAAAGAGCAGCCCCAAGCGTCTAATGCCGGGGCCCTTGTCGGCCCAACTCCGCCACATCGAGTGTTTCAATGCGACGATCAGCATCATCCAGAAAAAGGCTATTGGGAAAAGCCACTCCGTTGAGAACCGCCGTACCCTGAGGAATTCGTTCCCTGTCAGGTCCCTCCAAAGGCCATCCCAACCAGGAATCGCTGGGGTGACATTGACGAGACCCAACAGGACGAACAGCAGCGCCAAAATGTAGACAAGTCGGTCCGCGAGCACCGGATGCTCCGGCGATGTCGTCGACCGCGAGTCACTTTGCTCAGACATTCGGATCTACCGACCTAAGCGGATTTGGATCGCCGACTTAGGGCTTCGCGCAGTCTGGAAGTGTATAGCCGGCTTCTTCCCAAGCACGGACAGCGCCCGGATGGAACTTGACTATGTTCGCCCCACAGAGGCCGTTTGCCTCCTCGGACACGTCACCGAAGTTGAGCGTTGCCATGAACGGCGCCATCGCCCTGATCTCGTCAAGGTTCTCGATGTGCGCCTTGGCCAGTTGATAGGCAATCTCCTCGTCCATGCTTTTGTGGACAAGATCGCCACCGGGCACAGCCTTGCCACGGAACATGTCGTCATCGGAAACGATGGTCCATCCGTCGCCCATCGCAGCCTCGATGTCCGCCAGCGGTGCGATGAACGGCGTGGAACCAGGCTTGTTAAGGAACTTCTGGGTCGCTTCAGCTTCAAATGCTTCCTTCGGCATCGAGTACATCGTCATGGCGCCCGCAGCTGATGCCTGAGTTACCCTGGGGCCCGGGAACATGACCGGGATTACTGCGGCGTCAACCGTTCCGTCGATAATGGCCGACGGCATCTGGCTCCAATTGACGGTTACCGTTTCGTAGTCCTCTTCCGACTTCATGCCGGTAAAGAGCTGGATCAGGCTGCGCGAGTTCAACGCAGCAGTGCCGCGTGGGGGGCCATTTAGGACCTTAAGTCCCCTCAGATCCTCCCAGCCGCCAATACCTTTGGCATCATAGGCGTAGAGCGTGAAAACCGAGAACGTATAGGGATACAGCATCTGGATACTGTGCCCCAATTCCTTGGCCCTTTCCTTGTCCAGGTTTGAAAACGGACCAGCGGCCCGAGCCATTAGGAATGGCAAAACGAACGGCGCACTTGCCAAGTCGATCTTGCCTTCCGCCAGGGCCAACGTGTACTTGGTTCCTGTTTGCCCGTCCTTGAGCTGAATGTTTGCGATGCCGCGTTCGGCAGCATTTTCAACCAGTGATGTCGCGGACAGAGCGCCAGCTGTGCCGGCCCCGGCCGCGTTCGAGGTCAGATTGACCTGTGCGTTCACCGTTGAAGCGGCCAATGTGAATGTCGCTGCAATTGTAGCCGCCGTAAAAGTTCTGAGCATTTTTTCCTCCCTTGCTCCGATTCTTCGTGGCCGGACCGCGAGTTTCCGGGAACAGTGCGTGGCCCTTTCCCGTCAAGTCTTGACGCGTCGTTCCTCGCTCCCCGCCGGCCAGTTGTCGTTCCACAAGCTCTTCGGCAGTCGATACCCCTTTCGTACAGCCGCCTTTGCAGAGTTTCGCTACACTACTACAACTTAGGATCCCAAAGTCAAGAATTCTCGACCGAAACGGAATGATTGCGCCATTGTTGCACGACTGTCCCGTCAAGCTCACGAAACCTGTTTCAATGCATGATTGAACAGGAAATGCATCTTTCCGGCGTGTCATCAACTGGAACTGCCCGGGCACGAAGATCATGCTCTCTAGCCGAAACCCGTTTGGAGAGGTTCAACTATGTTCACCGGCAAACCTGTATTCACGCAGGTCATGGATCATCTGCCGATGCACACCCTTTGGTGCGGCATCGAACGCTGCGACGGAAACCGTCACGTAGGACGCTTCAGCTGACACGACCGGTTGGACTGCATGGCGTTCGCCCAACGCACTTCGAAGGAATGCTGCGCTTCATCGGGACCTGTCTGCGCGCCCATGTCGGCAAGCCATACCGCACGGACTTCCGCAGCCTGGCTACGCGCACCGCGCCGGCCAAGGGCAACGAAAGACGCGACTAGTGCATCCACGCCGACTTCGCCCGTTACCTGCACCGGATCGCCGCAACCTACATGCCGATGACAACCTCGGGGTCAAGCTCGGCAACGCCATGTACGCGCTCGACTCCATCACCATTGGCCTGTGCCACCCGGTCTGCCCGTGGGCGCATTTCCGACGCACCAATGGGGCGGTGAAGATGCACGCCCTGCTCGACCTGCGCGGCAATATCCCAACGTTCATTGACGCTTCGCCGGGCCGGCAGCACGACGTGAACGTGCCCGACGACCAGATCCAGTAGCCGGCGCGTTCTGCGTCATGGACCGGGACCACGTCGACTTCAGCAAGTTCCAGGGCTCGACCAGGCCGCCGCATTCTTCGTCACGCGAGCCAAGTCCAACTTCCGGTTCCGGCGCCAGGTCTCCCGCCTGGTCTACAAGACAACCGGACCGCGCTGCGACCAGACCGTCGCGCTCACCGGCTTCTGCGCGTCCCGGGACCATCCCGGCAGGCTGCGCAGGATCAAGTTCCGCGGCTCCCGGAACGGCAAGGAACTGGTGTTCCTCACCAACAACTTCGACCTGCCGGCGATGACGGTCGCCGCGCTCTGCAAGTCCAGGTGGCAGGTCGAACTCATTCTTGAACGGATCACGCTGCACCTTCGGATCAAGTCCTTCCACGACACTTCGGAGCACGCCGCGAAGAGCCGGGTCTGGACCGTCGTCTCCGGTTGTGTGCTCGTTGCCATCTTCAGGAAACGGCTCGGCAGTGAGCTCTGTCTCTGCACAGTCCTGCAGATTCTGGACGTGACCTTGCGCGAGAAAACTACCTTGAATCCGGCTGCTTGCCGATTCTGAAACCGCTTCCCGCCAGCACGGCACTCCTGAGTGTCTGAAGTCATTTGACCATGAACGGGACAGCAGTGCCTGGGCTTCCGTATTTGGGATCCTAGATTGGGCCCCGGATCGGTCCGCCCCAAGCAAAATTTCCATTTGCCGCAATTGACATCGTTTAGAATTTCGCTGTGCAGCGGTTGTCTTGGCAAAGAGCGATCTGACTACAGCAGGTATTCGGATGCAAATTGCGCCTGGCAGAAATCCTTGGTTACTGATGCGATGACCGATGTCTCGGTCCGAACGGTCACTGCTTCGAAGGACGCGAATTGCGGCGTTTCCCGCCAAGAGCAAAATCGAATTCACTCCCGCCTTGCGCGTGCGGCGATCGGCAGCGTCGGGACCGGATTGAGAAAGCGCTGGATCGGCGGAAGCTCTTTCTGGAGCACCCCTGCCCTGTTACCCAGCCGGAGCGCTGTCCTCTCGGTCATGCACATCAGGGGATGGATGACGGAGTCAGCCATGGTGCCGATGCGGCCGGGCGATGCGACAGGGGATCTGGAACCGCTCAACGGACTTCAGGTGCGTCGTTCCTGCCGGTTCAGCCACCTCCTGGGTGGTTCAAACGCAAAGGGGGCTCGAGCGGCCCGGAACTGATCATGACCTCGGGCCAGACTGTTCCCGCGGGGCGCAGCTTGCGAAAGCCGGTTCGGAAGCCACGCAGCGCAAATTGGCAGGAGCCGGGGCGAATTCCTCCGGGTGACGCTGGCCTGTGGTGCCGGCGCGACCTCCGCGCACGCACAGACGTTCCTTGACTTCAACCGGCTTGCAACCCATTGGCCGTGTGGGAAGGAACTTGGTTTCGCGTCGGACGGTCTATGTCTCGGCCACTTCGCACACTTCGGAATGGATCGTGGGCCTGATGGAGAATTGCGTGCCTCAGACCAAGCATCCTAGCACCATAGGGAGCGCATGCAGGGACTTTCAAGCTGCGGCGTCGGCGACACGCCATTTGCTGCTCACAGCATGGCCATTCCGCCGTTGATATGCAGCGTGGCTCCCGTCACGTAGCTTGCTTCCGGACTTGCCAAGTATAGAACGGCGGCCGCCACTTCGTCCGCTTCTCCCATGCGGCCGGCCGGCACCTGGGCCAGAATCGCGGACTTCTGGTCCTCGGTGAGCTTGTCGGTCATTGCGGTGGAAATGAAACCGGGAGCCACGCAATTGACTGTGACTCCGCGGCCAGCGATTTCGTATGCGAGGCTCTTGGACATGCCGACGAGTCCGGCCTTCGAGGCCGCGTAGTTCGCCTGACCAGGGTTGCCTGTTGCACCGACCACCGACGTGACGTTCACGATCCGACCCCAGCGCGTCCTCATCATCCCGCGCAGGACCGCCTTCGACAGCGCCATCGCGCTCTTCAGATTGACCCGCAGCACGACATCCCAGTCCTCCTCTGACATGCGCATGAACAGGTTGTCGCGCGTGATGCCCGCATTGTTGACGAGAATGTCGACCGTGCCCATGGCATTCGCTGCCTGCTTCGGCAGTTCCGCAACCGCATCGGCATCCGACAGGTCGCACGTCAGCACGTGAGCCCGATCGCCCAGTTCCTTGCCAAGGCCCTCAAGGGGCTCGACACGGGTGCCGGAAAGCGCCACGGCGGCACCTGCAGAATGCAGCGCACGCGCGATGGCGTTCCCGATTCCGCCTGAAGCCCCGGTGACAAGCGCCGTACGGCCGCTCAAATCAAACATGTCATCTTCCTCGATTGTTGCGTGTCCTGGCGGACATCCTACCGCGACGCCGCCGCCTCGGCCACTTCGCCAGCCGTACCTACGGCGCGAGTCGTTGCATCCCTGACGGTCCGCCGGATCATGCCGGCAAGAGCCTTGCCTGCACCAAGTTCCCAGAATTCCGTCACGCCATGCCTAGCCATCCATTCGACGCTCGAACGCCACCTGACCCGGCCCGCGACCTGATCGACAAGCAGCGACCGAATGACGGAGGGGTCCGTTGCTTCGGCCGCGAGCACGTTTGCCACGACCGGGACCTTTGGGTGGGCAATTTCGATATCACCAAGGGCTTGCGCCATCTTGGCAGCAGCCGGTGTCATGAGCGAGCAATGGAATGGCGCGGACACCGGCAGCATCACCGCCCGCTTGGCACCCGCCTCCTTGGCAAGCTCAACGGCACGTTCCACGGCCTCCTTGCTGCCCGAAATCACGTTCTGCATCGGGTCGTTTTCGTTGGCGACCTGGCAAACGCCGCCTTGCGCCGCACGGTCCGCGACCTCCGCCACCACATCGCAGTCAGGACCAAGAATCGCCGCCATGGCGCCTTCGCCAACGGGAACGGCCGCCTGCATTGCCTTGCCTCTCAACCTCAGCAGCCGGGCTGCATCCGCCAACGTGATCGCCCCGGCCGCACAAAGGGCCGAGTACTCGCCAAGCGAATGCCCAGCCACGTAGTCTGCAACGGTGACGTCGATGCCCTTTGCTTCCAGGGCTCGAACGACCGCCATCGAGGTCGCCATCAGCGCAGGCTGCGCATTTTCGGTCAACTTGAGGACCTCGGCATCACCTTCCCAGACAAGTGCCGAGAGCTTCTCCCCAAGCGCCTCGTCGACTTCCTCGAACACGGCCTTGGCCGCCGGGCACGCCTCGGCAAGGTCTCGGCCCATGCCGACCGTCTGCGCCCCTTGGCCGGGGAATACGAATGCAAGACTCATCGAAGCTCAGGCGCCGATATCTACCACGACCCGGCCCTTGACCTTGCCTTTCAGAATGTCCGCTCCCAGTTGCGGCAAGTCCTCAAGGTGGGCCATCTGAACCATCGCTTCCAGCTTGTCCATCGGCAGGTCGCGCGCTATCCGCTGCCAGGCCCTGATCCTGTTTTCACTGGGCTGCATCACGGACTCGATGCCGAGAAGATTCACGCCGCGCAGGAGAAACGGAATGATCGTCGCCGGCACGGCCGCGCCAGCGGCCAGCCCGACGGCAGCAACCGACGCACCGTATTTCATCTGCCCAAGGATGCGGGCGAGCATCGCGCCTCCAACGGCGTCCACGCAACCTGCCCAGGTTTCGGATTCCAGCGGCCTCTTCACGGTTTCGGCCAGTTCCTCTCGCGGCACGATCCTGCTCGCGCCGAGGCCTGTCAGGTATTCCGCAGTCTCCGGCCGACCGGTCACGGCCGCAACTTCATATCCCAGATGCGCGAGAATCGCCGTAGCCACGGACCCCACGCCGCCTGCGGCCCCGGTAACCAGGACCTCGCCGCTGCCCGGTGCAAGGCCGTGATCCTCAAGGGCCATGACTGCCAGCATGGCGGTCAACCCGGCCGTTCCTACTGCCATTGCCTGGCGGGGCGAGAGGCCTTCGGGCAGCGGCACGAGCCAGTCGGCCTTGATTCGCGCCTTTTCGGCATAGCCGCCCCAGTGCACCTCACCGACGCGCCAGCCGGTCAGGACTACCTTGTCGCCGGGGGAATAGCGCGAATCGTCTGACGTCTCGACGGTTCCCGCGAAATCGACGCCGGGAACGTGGGGGTAGGTTCGCACGACACCTCCGCCCGGTCCGATGCACAGGCCGTCCTTGTAGTTCAGGGTCGAGTATTCGACGGCGACCGTCACGTCCCCCTCCGGAAGACGATTCTCGTCAATGTCCTGCACCGAGGCAGAGGTCTGCCCTTCCTCGTTCCTTTCGACAACCAGTGCCCGCATTTCACGCTCCCGCTCGTTTGCCCGAACTCTTCGGGTGCTGCGCACAAAGGGAAGGGCCACCCGTGCGCAACCGCGATCATTGACTAAGCCCTTCCAATTCCGGTTCGCGTCTCTTATATTCGCAGTGTTCCGGAAACGGAACTATGGACATAAACGCGCTCGAAATAAGCGGATCGGACCCGGGGGCGGTACCCGGCGGCTCCACCAGGAACCCTGTCGTTGGAAGGGAATGCGGGGCCGAAATAGGATCGACGGACGTCTAAAGGGGTTTGCTTTGTCCCGGTGAGGTACCACCGATATCGGTCCAATTTGCATAGTTGCCAACGACAACCGTGCTCCGGTGCTTCTCGCTGCGTAAGCGGTGCGAAAATCCGAAACTCAAGTCCTTCCGCCTAGCAGCGTAAGGCGGGGTCCGCCGGAACCTGGCAACAGAATCCGGCACTTTCAAATTGCAGACGATCCGGTTCCTGTCGCGCTGCCACAGGCAGGATCGTCCAATCGCGGCGAGTTCATTGCCTGTCGCCTTGCCAAGAAACCCGGCTCCCCGCAGCGCATGAAGTTCCGGCTGCGATCGCTTGCAGGCGGCATTGATCGACCCTTCGAAATGTCGTTCTTATCATTTAAGGCCGAATCCCCTATTCTGAATGCAGCAAAGAGAAACGCGAGATGGCCGGAACGCTTGACTACGGAAGCATGATGCACCGCGCGATGCGGGGCCTCTTCCAGGAAGTGCTGCGCGAAGTGGCAGACAACGGCCTGCCCGGCCAGCACCATTTCTTCATCTCGTTCGACACTGCGCATCCCGACGCAATACTGGCGGACTGGCTCCTGGAGCGTCATCCAAAGGAAATGACCATCGTCATCCAGAACTGGTTCGAAGATCTTGTAGTGACTGACGAAGGCTTCTCCGTGACGCTGAATTTTGGAAACGTTCCGGAATCGCTCTACATCCCGTTCGACGCACTGCTCACGTTCGTGGATCCTTCGGTCGAATTCGGAATCCGCTTCGAAACCGCGGACGAGGACCCTGCGCCGATTCCGATGGAAGTCGAACCGGCCGACGCGCAGGAAAGCGAAGCCGAAATCGTCAAGCTGGACAGCTTCAGGAAGCAAATCGATACCTGACTGGCCTGCGGATTCAACTGACCGACAATTTCGCGCCCGTCCGGCCTGCCAGGTCGATGAAATACTGCCAGGCAACCCGACCCGAGCGCGCACCTCTCGTGGCCTGCCACTCGATCGCTTCGGCCCGCATCGTGTCATCGTCGACCTCGATGCCGTATGCGTTGCAATACCCGCGGATCATGGCCAAGTACTCGTCCTGGCTGCAGGGATGAAAGCCCAGCCAAAGTCCGAATCGATCCGACAGCGACACCTTCTCCTCCACCGCTTCCGAGGGGAGAATCGCGGTCGAACGCTCGTTCTCTATCATGTCACGCGGCATCAGGTGACGCCTGTTTGAGGTGGCGTAGAAGATGACGTTGTCCGGCCGCCCCTCGATGCCGCCGTCAAGAACGGCCTTCAGGGACTTGTAATAATGGTCGTCATGGCTGAACGAAAGATCGTCACAAAAGAGCAGGAACCGTGCATCCGCGTCCCTGAGATGACTCAGGAGGCGTCCGACCGACGGCAGGTCCTCGCGCTGGATCTCGACAATCTTCAACTCGTGCCCGTCGTCCTGCACTGCTGCGTGCACGGCCTTCACAAGGCTTGACTTGCCCATTCCGCGCGCGCCCCAGAGCAGCGCGTTGTTCGCCGGGAATCCCTTCGCGAACTGCAGCGTGTTCTCCAGGAGAGTGTCGCGCGCCCTGTCGATGCCTACCAGCAGTTCGATGCCTATGCGGTTCACCTCGTTTACCGGCACGAGGCGATCGGGGGAGACATGCCAGACAAATGCGTCCGCACTTGAAAAGTCCGGCGCCTGGATTGGTCCTGGAGCCATCCTGTCCATTGCGGCGGCAATGCGCCGCAGGGAATCGCCGTCCTGCCGGGAATCGCTCATGGCACGAAAGCCTCCGCGACGATTGTCGAGAGCAATCCTGATTTGCCGTGGAAGACTCTGGGTGCGGCGGGCGCCGCCTTGTCCCGCAACGATGCCCGGGATCCGCTCAAACCTGCAGCAATGCGCAGCGAATTCACGCCTTCACGTCCTCTTCACGCCCGTCGTCGTCCTCGAACTCGGAGTAGAGATCTTCGTCTTCGCCCAGGATGCCTTCTTCACGGAGCTTTTCGACGCGCTTCTTCTCGACCAGCTTCACGAGCTGGATCGAGATTTCATAAAGGCCGTAAACGACCACGAACAGGATCATCTGCGTGATGACGTCGGGCGGTGTCACGAGGGCTGCAAGAACAAGTATCCCGACCATTGCATATTTCCTGACCTGCGCGAGGCCGCGCGCCGACACAAGACCCGCCTTGCCCATGAGAGTCAGGAGCACGGGCAGTTGGAAGCACAGGCCAAATGCCATGATGAACTTTAGAGTGATGTCGAGCGACTCGTTCACCTTCCCGAAGAACGTGACCCTCACGCCCTCCTCGGTCTCGGGCACGACCGCAGCCGAGTCGGGGAGGTTCTCGAGCGTGCCGGAAAGGAGATTGGCGAAGATCGACGAAACATCTGCAAATCCGAGAAAGAAGTTCATCGCCAATGGCGTGACGATGTATTGCGCAAATGTGGCGCCCAGCAGGAACATAATCGGGGAGGCAATGAGAAACGGAAGGAAGGCCGACTTTTCGGTCCGGTAAAGCCCCGGCGCCACGAAACGCCACATTTGGTGGCCGATGACCGGAAAGGCCAGCGCGAACCCGAAGACCATCGAGATCCGGAACAGCGTGAAGAGGTACTCCTGCGGGCTGGTGTATTGCAGCGTTGGCGACGGATCGCCAAGTTCGCGCAGCGTCGCCTCGATCGGTGCAAGCAGGAATTGCAGGATCGGCTCCGACACGGCAAAAGCTGCAACGATGCCGACCACCAGGGCCAGGACCGAGCGGACAAGGCGGGTGCGAAGCTCCGCGAGATGCTCGAGAAGCGGCGCCGAACTCCTTTCGACCTCGTCTTCAGCTTCAGCTTCGACCTCGTCCTCGGCTTCACTCATGCACCTTCTCCCGGCTTGGATTCGGAAGCCTCGACCTCCGGCTCAGCTTCCGTGGTCTCTGTTTCAACTATAGTCTCGGCGGCTTCGCTTTCCGCGACCCGTGCCGCGGCAGCCTTCTCTGTCGAGTATTCCCTGATTTTTTGGGCCGCCTCGGCGCGTTCCTCAGAGAGTTTCTCTGTCTCGGGTCCGATGTCCTTCGCCTTTCTGGACGGCTTGGTCGGATCCCAGTCCTCGAACCTCTTCGCTGCCTGGTTGAGCGGGTTGAGGCCTGACTTGGACGGCGTGGCGAATCCCTTGAGGTTGTCGGCCGCATCCTTCACCCCGGCCTCGTCGGCGGCATCCTCCATGGCACGCTGAAATTCGCGAGCCATTCTGCGCGCTTTGCCGACGAAGCGGCCCAGCGTACGAAACATGCCCACCAGATCCCGCGGACCCAGAATGATCAGCGCGACAACGCCGACGACAAGAAGTTCACCCCAGCTCAGATCGAACATGGTTCGGAGACCGCCCTAGACCTTGGCTTCGTCCTTGGACTTTTCCGTGTCCTGGGCCTTGCCTTCTTCGGGCGTCACGTCGCGTGCAACCGACGCCGCCTTGTCCTCGATTGCTTCGTCGACTTCTTTCTTGCCCTCGTCGACACCTTTCTTGAAGGCGGTGATGCCCTTGCCGACCTCGCCCATCAGCGACGTGATCTTGCCCCGTCCGAACAGGATCAGGATGACAATGGTGATGAGAAGGAGGCCTGGCAGTCCGATATTGTTCAACATTGACTTACTCCCCTGTCTGTCGAGAGCTATGTAGGTGACGGAATCGCCAAGTGAAAGCGGCAAATCGGATTTCAAGGCCGATTCCCTGATGCATTTGAGCAAGGATTGGCGACTGCAATGTCGGCTCTACCGCAGGATACGTGGGCTGAGACGCGCAATTCATGAACGAGCGACCCCATCCCGCTTTCTGGCTGCAAAGGGCCGAAATCCGGCGCCAGCCGGTCCTTCGCGAGGTCGCCAACCGGGTGGAACTCTCGTGGCACGAAACGACCTCGAACGCCCTCGGGACTTCATCCTGGGAGCCGTGTTCGAGGTCTGTCGGGATTTCCGAGCATAGCGCAATGAGCATCAAGGTTGCACTTCGTGTTTCACGAGCGGAATCATCCATGCCAAAAATGCGCGTTCCGCTGCGAGAGTCCGCGGCGGAATAGACCGTGGCGGAATGACATGGAGCGGCCAGCCAGCCCCGACCTGAATCCTGTGGCGCAGGACGTCTACAGGCATGACGCTTCGTGGAGCAAGGTCGAGCTCGCTTCCAGACCCCCTGCTGAAGTCGCGCTTGGCGCTGCAGGTCATGCTGCACGCAGCGTTGCGCAATGATTCCAGTACAGCTGTTTCCATAACTGCAATCCTAAAAATCAGTCAACTAGTCAACTATACTTATCTTGACAATGACCGTGCCGCATGTAAAATTCAAAATTGCGCAAATTCGATACAATTCCCGCAATGCAAAAAAAACCCGTCGGAACCCTGCCCCAGACTGCGGCCGCATTGAGCGAAACCAGGTGGCCGCCCTTGGCGGCACCGGTCGGCCCACTTCGGCGACTTTCGGGCGGCAACGGACGAAATCCGACACAGCGGCAGACTTGCATGACAGAATCGACGGCCCCGCGACCGTCGGATGTCGCAAGACTCTCAGACAAGGACGCAGGTTCCTGCACCTGTGACAACCGGGACGCCGGATCATGGCTGGCGACGGCCAGCCGCCGCGGCACCGGCTGCCCGCAGGCGTTTCCCATTAACGTAACCGGCATCTTCCTACGGTTTCGGGTCGGCAACACTCTTCGGTGCCGCCACGCATCATCGTCTCTCGTCCGCTCCTCCAGCTCTTTGCACCGAAGCATCATCGCGCGGAAAGCCTCTAAGGTGCGGTTGCTCCGGTCGATTCCGATTACGGCACCAATCCTCACGGGCCGGTTTGGCTCACGTCCGGAGAACACGATCAACAAGCAGGCCCCGACCGAAAGTGCGGCAGGATTTGCCGTTGAGTGTTGCAAAATTTTTCATCAAATGGCGCTGCGTCTCACATGCTATTTGGCAAGCGCCCAACTCCCAAGGAGGATGCAATGGAGAAGCTGAAACTAGCAATGGTGGCCGCCTGTGCCACCCTCGTCGCGGCCTGCAGCCAGGATCCCGATCCGACCGTGCCAACAGTCGATAGCGTACAGGGTGCCGATCCGGATGGAGCCCAGGTCGCCGCGAATATGGTGGCGGACAATCTTCCGTACTTCGGAAGCATCACGCAATCTTCGAACGCCGGTTCCGTCCCGGGCGTCACCGGCGACAGGGCGTCGACGGCTTTCGACGGGCAGAACCTGGACTTGACGATAGAGCGCACGGACGGGTCGAGCATCCAGCTGAACACGGCGGACAATGCCCTGCAGTCAATCCCTGAAACATACACCGGCGTTCCGGGACTCGACCAGAGACGCGACATCGTGATGGCACGCATCTCCGACAATGCCGTTTCGTCCGCGGTCACATACGTGAACTGGAACGACAGCGACCCGCTCGACTATCTCGCGGCCGGCTACTGGCTTCACTACGACTTTGAGGGCGACGTGTCTGGGATCACGGTCATCGGCACCGAAATCGGCGCATTCGTCGACGGCCCGGAACTGGACGGGTCGGCAAGCCTGCCAGTGGATCGCACGGCAAGCTATCGGGATAGCACGCAGGGATTCTACGTGCAAAACCGGAACGCCGAAGCCGATATAGGCGGCTTCACCGCGGTCATCGAACTGACCGCAGACTTCGGTTCGAACACGGTTTCCGGCTGCGTCGGATGCACCGGCTTCATCGAGCTCTCCAGTTTCGTGGACGACTCCATTTCCGAAAGCGACTCCATGCTGCGGCTCGGCCCCGCCCTCATCGAATCCTCTGGAGGCTTCAGGAATCATAAGGTAACGCTGGTCACTCCCGGCATGACCTACACCGAAAACTCCGGTTCCTGGGGCGGCAAGCTTTCGAACGTTCCGGATGCCGCCGGTGATCCCCGGCTGGTAGCCGGCACATATGGCGCGAAGGCCGCAACCGCAGGCGGCGACGGCATTACCTTCGTCGGCGCATTCTACGCCGGCAAACGGGAGCAGTAGGCAAGCAGGCTTCCCGGAAAGCGAATGTCAGTCGTCCCCTGAGCAGATCGCTGAATGGAACCGTGGAGGGTTTCGAGGCAGATCAAGATAGCATCACAACATATGGCATTGATGATGCTTTCTTTTTTCAGGTTGTGCTTGTGGTCGTGCCTCAAGGGCAACATCGATGCACGGCGACAAGGATCGACGAGGCCGTGCAGGAATGCCGCGCGGCCGCTGCGTCCATGCATTCTCCGCAACATGCCGAAACCTACCGTTTGGCAAAGACGAAGCAGCGTCTCCGCCGCATCATGAGCCAAAGCTGCGTGCCAGGTTTTGGCAGAAAGACGGAAGGCACCGTCGCCGTCAGCGTCGAACCGTCATGCTCCATCCGGAATTCCACGAAACTCTCGTTGCCCATGTACCTTGCGCGTACGACGCTGCCCTTCGCCGCGACACCGTCCTCCCGGGTCGGATTCGGCCCCTTGCCGCCCCGATCAAAGTCAATTCTCAGGTGCTGCGGGCGTATGACAATCTCGACATCCGTTCCGTCAGGAACTCCGGGAATCAGGAATTCGCCGAACGGCGTGTCTGTCAACGCGCCCTGGACCGTCCCGCTGATCACGTTGACATCGCTGAAGAAGGCGGCGGCTTCGCGATCAACAGGTGCGTTGTAGATGTTGTAGGGTGCCCCGCTCTGCACGATGCGCCCATTTCGCATCAATGCGATCTCGTCGGCCATCCGCATCGCTTCCTCGGGGTCGTGCGTAACCATCACGACGGCGGTCACCTCATCCCTCAGGATATCGATGGTTTCGTCCCGAATGCCGTCCCGCAATCGGTCATCCAGCCCCGAGAACGGCTCGTCCATCAGCATGATCCGGGGCCGTGCTGCCAAGGCCCGTGCCAGCGCCACACGCTGCTGCTCGCCGCCTGACAACTGGTCGGGATATGCCTGGTCAAAGCCCGAGAGCCGCACACGTTCCAGCAGCCCGGTCACGCGGCGCGCTTTTTCCGAGGCGGTTCCATTCAATCCAAAAGCTACGTTATCGGCCACCGTCATGTGCGGAAACAGCGCGAAGTCCTGAAACATCAGGCCAATGCGCCGGTATTCCGGCGCAACATGCCGGGCGTCATCAGACAACACCTCCCCGTCCGCAAGCACCCTGCCGGCATCAGGGCGGTCGACCCCGGCAATCAGCCGCAAGGTCGTCGACTTGCCGCAGCCCGATGGTCCGAGCAGACATGTCACCTGGCCCGGACGCACTCTTAGCGACACGTCAGACACGACGGTACGGCCGCCGAGACGGCGGGTCAAACCCTCGATCGTCAGGCCATCCAAACCGTCATCCACGACGACTCACCCTCAATCCCGAGCAAAGCTCTCGGAATTAACGCGGGATAGCAACGCACTGCCGCGCAGACAAGTCCTCGTTGCGGTGGCCGTCACACTGTCAGATTCGTTGCGCCTCCGTCGAGCAGGAAATTCTGGCCGACGATGAAGCCCGCATGCTGCGAGCAAAGGAAGGCGCATGCGGCCCCGAACTCCTGCGGCGTGCCGTAGCGCCGGACCGGAATTGTTGCTTCGCGACGAGCACGTGCTTCTTCCAGGGATATGCCTTCAGCCTTGGCTACGCCCCCGTCCAGGGAATCCGCACGATCCGTCGCGTGTATGCCCGGCAGTAGGTTGTTGATGGTAACGCCAGCCGCGGCCACCTGCCGCGAGGTGCCTGCAACGTAGCCCGTGAGGCCGGTACGCGCCGCATTCGACAAGCCCAGCACGGCGATCGGTGCACGTACGGATTGCGAAGTGATGTTCACGACTCGACCCCAGCCTCTTTCCATCATGTCCGGCACCAGAGCCTTTATCAGGGCGATCGGCGCGAGCATGTTGGCGTCGAGGGCGGCGATGAAGTCTTCCCGTTCCCAGTCATGCCACATGCCCGGCGGCGGCCCACCCGCATTGTTTACCAGGATGTCGATCTTCCCGCATGCAGCGAGCACACGCTCTCTCCCGTCTGCGGACGTGATGTCGGCAGCAACGGTCGTCACGTCAACGCCATGAGCCGTGCGGATTTTTTCTGCAGCAGCCCCAAGCGCCTCCGCACCGCGCGCGTTCATCACGAGGTCTGCTCCGGCCTCGGCCAACGCCTCTGCACAGCCCCGCCCCAAGCCTTTCGATGAGGCGCAGACCAGCGCGCGCTTTCCCCTGATTCCGAGATCCATTTCAATCCTCCACTGTTTTCCCGCGCTTACCATCCCGTTCCGTGCGGCGAAAGAGTGGCGAAAGAGTGGAGAGACCGTCAAAACCATGATAGTGGGCGACCATGTCCGCCGAAGCCCAAGCAGCAGAAGCCCTCCGCCTGATCTCCGAAGCCGGTTTCAAGACCGGTCCGAGATGGGACAAGGCCCACCAGATCGCCCAGGCTCACGAAGGGGAAGCGATCTTCGACGCGATCCATGCGCTGCTGCACCGCATCGAGGGAGACCGCTTCAACGCAGGCTACTGGGACCGAAAGGCCGGAACGGATCTTGGCCAAGACGGATTCGCCGTCGAGGCAGACCGCCTGCGCGCGATGCTGAATGCCGGAACCGCGGAGGCGACCTGATCGGCAGGACGCGCCACGTGCAGTGCCAGGCACTGTGAAACAAGCAGCACGGCCATGCTCGGCAATCCAAATCGACCTGTCCGAGCAACGGCCAGCAAGCCTTGCCTATTCCATCGGAGCCATGAAGAAGGACTCGCGCACGATCTTTCCGCCCTCGACCTCATAAAGCGCGACTTCCTTCGCCCTCCACCTTTGACCGCTGGCCCTTTCCGAAACATCGATATCGAATATCACGCTGAACTTGTCGTTGTTGATGAACGGACCCTCGACTCCGGTGCCGTGCACTTCGTAGTTTTCGGCCCACCACTTGTGCTTCGCCCTGAGTGCATCGACTCCCTTGCTGACGGGATCTTGTCCCTCGCCGGCCATCGGTTCGACTGAAACGATGTCTCGCGAATACAGTTCTTCGATGCCTCGTTCTTCCGTCCCTTCGCGGCAATGCAGGCATAGTCGTTCGGCAATTTCCTGGGTCGTCATCGTCACGGCCTTCCCCTTTTCTGAATCAGTTTGCCCGGATCTGGGTCACGAGCATCGTTCGCATTATGTTCCTTACACTGCCAAAGGAATCCTGCATCGTCAATCCGCAAATCCGCCCGATTGCCTCACCGGAGCGAGATGGCTATACGCCGCCAATGATCGACCGCGCCTCAAATGCCGCTCCCTTGCCGCCGGAAGTCGCCCGGCGCCGAACCTTTGCGATCATTTCGCACCCGGATGCCGGCAAAACGACGCTGACCGAAAAGTTCCTGCTCTATGGCGGCGCGATCCAGATGGCCGGACAGGTCCGCGCGAAGGGCGAGGCCCGCCGGACCCGCTCCGACTTCATGCAGCTCGAAAGAAGCCGGGGCATTTCCGTGAGCGCAACCGCCATGTCGTTCGACTATCGCGACTTCCGGTTCAATCTCGTCGACACGCCCGGACACTCCGATTTCTCGGAAGACACCTACAGGACGCTGACGGCCGTGGACGCCGCCGTGATGGTGATTGACGGGGCAAAGGGCGTGGAAAGCCAGACCCGAAAGCTGTTCGAGATATGCCGCCTCCGGGATCTGCCGATCCTGACTTTCTGCAACAAGATGGATCAGGAGAGCCGAGACACGTTCGAGACCATCGACGAGATCCAGGAGAGCCTCGCCATTGATGTCACGCCAGCCTCATGGCCCGTGGGGATGGGGCGCGACTTCATCGGCAGCTTCGACATCCTGAACGACCGGCTGGACATCATGGAACGCGCCGACCGCAACAAGGTGGCCGATTCCATTGAAATAGGCGGACTGGACGATCCCAAGCTGACCGAGCACGTGCCGGCCGCTCTCCTAGAGAACTTCCGGGAGGAAGTCGCGATGGCACGCGAACTGCTGCCGCCGTTTGACCGACAGTCGTTTCTTGACGGCACGCTGACGCCGATCTGGTTCGGCAGCGCCATAAACTCCTTCGGGGTCAGGGACCTGATGAATGCCGTAGGCGACTTCGGCCCGCCTCCCCAGCCTCAGCCGGCAGAGCCGCGACAGGTCGCCCCCGACGAAGAAAAGGTGTCCGGGTTCGTCTTCAAGGTTCAGGCCAACATGGATCCGAAACATCGCGACAGGGTCGCCTTTGTCCGGCTGGCATCAGGACATTTTCGAAGAGGCATGAAGCTCCATCACGTGCGGGCCAAGGCGTCCATGTCTGTCTCCAGCCCGGTCCTGTTTCTGGCCTCGGAGCGCGAACTTGCGGAAGAAGCCTGGGCCGGCGACATCATCGGCATCCCGAATCACGGACAGCTCCGAATCGGCGACACGCTGACCCAGGGCGAGACCCTGCGCGTGACGGGCCTGCCGTCGTTTGCGCCCGAACTGCTGCAGGGCGTGCGGGTTGAAGATCCCATGAAGGCGAAACATCTCGACAAAGCACTCATGCAGTTCGCGGAGGAGGGAGCCGCGAAAGTCTTCAAGCCGACGATGGGAGCCGGTTTCATCGTCGGTGTCGTGGGACCGCTGCAGTTCGACGTCCTCGCCAGCCGGATCGAGATCGAATACGGGATCCCGGTGCGATTCGAGCCGTCCCAGTTCACGTCCGCCCGCTGGGTCACCGGGCCGAAGGACGTGATGAGCGGGTTCGTAGACGCCAACAAGGGCCACATCGCGCATGACAATGACGGCGACGTGGTCTACCTTACCCGCCTCCAGTGGGACATAGATCGCATCGCAAGGGATTACCCCGATCTTGCGCTCTCTGAGACCAAGGAAATGCAGGCTGCATAGCCCCGTATCCAGCCCGTCGGAAAATCGGAAACTCCAACGCCGCGGAACCAGATTTCGAGTCCGCAAGGTTCGCGTTCATGCGCCGAAGAAAAAGTGAAAGCAAGTCCGGGGAAATTCGGCGCATTGCCCGCCAGCATGCCGTGTCAAGTTGAATCTCCACCCCGTTTTGACCCCTCCGCAGCAATGTCAGAACGGTCGTGCACGAGCTGCGCCAAAGACGGCGAAGGACAGTGGAGCGTTTTGGGGACAATTTTCGGACGCATATCGACTTGCCTGAAATTTTTTCGTTTGTTCAATGAATTGCATCCGGCGTTGACGCCAAATCCACAATGCATTAGGTCTTCCAGAATATGTGGCGGCTTGTGGAAAAGTCGTGGTCATTTGGGGACCGCCGCCGCGCTGCCTTCGGACCAACGCATGGTCCGTAAAACATGGAAGCACATGACAAGATTCTCCGATCTGGCACTTTCGCCGAAAATCCTTGAGGCCGTCGAAGCCGCAGGGTACGAAACCCCCACTCCGATCCAGAGAGGCGCCATTCCGCCGGCGCTCGAAAGGCGCGACGTGCTCGGCATCGCGCAGACCGGAACCGGCAAGACTGCAAGTTTCACGCTTCCGATGATCCACATGCTCGCATCGGGCCGCGCACGCGCCCGAATGCCGCGTTCGCTGGTGCTCTGCCCGACACGCGAACTGGCCGCGCAGGTCGCTGAAGACTTCGACACCTACTCACGAAACATCAAGCTCTCGAAAGCGCTGCTCATCGGCGGCGTCAGCTTCAAGGAACAGGACGCGCTGATCGATCGCGGAGTCGACGTGCTGATCGCGACGCCCGGTCGCCTTCTCGACCATTTCGAGCGTGGCAAGCTCCTGCTGACGGGCATCGAGATCATGGTGGTGGACGAGGCCGACCGCATGCTCGACATGGGTTTCATTCCCGACATCGAGCGCATTTTCTCGCTGACGCCATTCACCCGCCAGACGCTGTTCTTCTCCGCCACGATGGCCCCCGAAATCGAACGCATCACCAACTTGTTCCTGTCCAATCCGGCTCGCGTCGAAGTCGCGCCCCCGGCAACTGCCTCGGAGACGATCGCCCAGGAAGTCGTTCAGTTGAAACCCTCGCGCCGCGACCGTGCCGCGAAGGAGAAACGCGGACTGCTCCGTGCCATCATCGAGCGTGAAGGAGAGGGTTGCCGCAATGCCATCGTCTTCTGCAACCGGAAGACCGACGTCGACATCGTGGCAAAGTCCCTGCAGAAGCACGGCTTCGATGCCGCGCCGATCCATGGCGATCTTGATCAGCCGCAACGCACCAGAACCCTCGACAAGTTTCGAGACGGCGACCTCAAGTTTCTCGTTGCTTCCGACGTGGCGGCCCGGGGCCTCGACATTCCGAGAGTCAGTCATGTCCTGAACTTTGATGTTCCGTCCAATGCCGAAGACTACGTGCACCGGATCGGACGTACCGGGCGCGCGGGCCGCGAAGGCAAGGCAGTGATGATATCCTTGCCAGCGGACGAAAAGCTGCTCGACGCAATAGAGAAGCTCATTGCCAAGGACATTCCGCGCGTCGAAAGCCCGATGCAGGCCGCATCAAAGAGCAGCGAACAGCCGAAACGCACACGTGCCCGCAAGAAGCCGCAGACCTCTTCCTTGGAAACTGTCGGACGCAGAAGCGGACGCACGGTCGGCATGGGAGATCACTTGCCCAGTTTCATTGCCATGAGCTTCAAGGAGCGGGCGGCAGTCTGATCGAAATATGGACGGTTTCGAAGGCCGGATAGTGCTCCACGATCAACGTCCGAACGGATGCGACTTGGGACATAGCTGACCAGGCCCGGCAGAATTAAACCAATCGATCCGCTCACCCCTTCTCTTGGCTCAGCACCCATGCGCCTGCAACCATTCACATAGTGCCAACGCTGTGCACGGTTGCCGGAACCAGCTCGAATAGGACGTCGACATCGGCCTCGGCTTCGATCAAGCAGCTCTTCCAGTTCACCTTCGCCTCACTGGCCGCGTTCATCCGAACCCATGCGTCGTTCCAGCCAGCGCACTCCGGCACTGATGATCAGTACAAGCAACAGGTATTCGAAGATCAGCAGAGTATAGATTTCCAGAGGGCGGTATTCCGTCACGACCAGTTCATTGGCACGGCGGGTCAGTTCCTGCATCCCGATCACGCTGGCAAATGCGCTCATCTTGACGATGTAGATGAACTGGTTGGCCAGCGGCGGCAGAATTCGACGAATCGCCTGCGGCAGGATCACGTAGCGCATGGTCTGGAAGTAGTTCAGGCCAATTGTCTGCGCCGCCTCGCTTTGGCCTCGAGCTATGGACTGTATTCCGGCACGGTAGATTTCGGCGGTAAAGGCGCTGTCTGAAACGGCCAACGTGATGATCGCCCCCCAGAACGGATCAATCGGGATATTCAGGCCCATTGACCGAAATACGATCGGCATGCCGTAAAAGACCCAGAACAGCATGGGCAGCAACGGGATCGAGCGGATGAACTCGACGTAGACCCGATTGACCAAACGCCAGGCGCGTTTCTCGGACAGGCTCGGAAGGGCGACAATCAGGCCGATGACAATCGAAAGGGCTGCCGCAATCAGCGAAATCTGGATAGTCGCGCCCATCCCCGAAACCAGGAATTTCACGTTGGTCCACCCGGATTCGGTGGTCGGATCGATGACGTACCAACCCCAGTTCTGGGACGAGGAACAGCCGGCGGCCAGCAAGAGAACGGACAGAGGGAGAAACGCTCTTTTCATGGGAACCGCTCAATGCTGCAAGATCTGGCTCAGGAACTTCCGGCACCGTTCGGACCTTGGATTGGTGAAAAGGTCCTCCGGCTTGCCCCGTTCCACGGTCTCTCCGTCATCCATGAAGATCATGTTGTCGGCTACCTTGCGGGCGAACCCCATTTCATGCGTCACGACCACCATGGTCATGCCGTCTTCCGCCAGATCGACCATTACGTCCAGCACTTCGGAGATCATTTCCGGATCCAGCGCCGACGTCGGCTCATCGAACAGCAGGACCCTAGGCTCCATGCAAAGCGATCTGGCGATGGCCACGCGCTGCTGCTGACCTCCCGACAGCTGTATGGGGTGCTTTTCGGCCTGATCCGGGATATGCACACGCTCAAGATAATGACGGGCTCTTTCCTCCGCCTCTTTCCGACTCAGTCCGCGGGCCTTGATCGGGCCAAGAGTCAGGTTCTCGAGTACCGTCAAATGCGGGAACAGGTTGAATTGCTGGAACACCATGCCAACTTCGGACCGGATCGTTGCCACTGACTTCGGATCATCGGTCAATTCGACCCCGTCAATGCGGATCGTGCCCTTTTGGTGCCTTTCCAACTGGTTGATGCAGCGCACTACCGTGGACTTGCCGGAACCCGACGGTCCACAGATGACGACCTTTTCGCCGCTGCCGACCTCAAGGTTTATGTCTTTCAATGCATGAAACGTGCCATACCACTTGTTCACGTTGACAAGCTCGATCACGGCGTCTGGCATCAACTGACCGCCCATATTTTATTCTCAGTAGAATATTTTCTTGAGGCTATCTTGCGGTTGTGTTCAGATCAAGAAGCGATATGGCAACAAGACACAACCGCCACCAACGGGAGAATTAGATGAATCGGTTTTGGAAAGCTGCGGCTGCCGCAGTACTTGGTTTGGTATTGTCGAGCGCCGCGATGGCGCAGTCGGCGCTGAACGAAATCCTGGATTCGGGAGTGCTCAAGGTCGGCACGACGGGTGACTGGAACCCGATGACCCTGCGCGATCCGGCCACGAACAACTACAAGGGCTACGACATCGACATCACGACCGAGCTTGCCAATGATCTTGGCGTCGAAGTGGAATATGTGCCGACAGACTGGAAGACGCTGGTCAACGGCGTGGTCGCCGGCAAGTACCACATCACGGGTTCGGCGTCGATTTCACCGCCGCGGATGAAGGTCGCGGGCTTTTCGGACAGCTACATCGCTGTCGAGCTGTTCCCCTTCACGACGAGTGACAAAGCCGACAGGTTCGACGGATATGATTCGATCAACCAACAGGGCGTAAAGGTTGCCACAACATTGGGCACGACTTTCGAAAAGCGGGTCCGGGAATGGTTCCCAAATGCCGACATCAAGGTGGTCGAGGCTCCGGCGCGCGGATTCCAGGAGGTTCTGGCCGGACGCGCAGACGTGTTCATCACCTCGAATATCGAGGGGTCTACGCTCGAGGACAAGTTCTCTGTCGTGCGCGTCAAGAACGCCGGTCCCCGGGCCCCTTCTCCAATCGCCATGCTACTGCCGCAGAGCGATCAGGTTTGGATCAACTACGTGAACAACTGGATCAAGGTGAAGAAGGCGCAGGGCTTCTTTGAACAGAACCGGGAAAAGTGGGGTCTGTGACCAGAACGTGAAACAAGCGCCCGGCCTCCGCAGCCGGGCGCTTCAATCTCCGCCCGACACCGCTTTCGAAATCACCGTCACGAAGCTGACCGTGTCCGTTTTCAGTTCAATCGGGCCATGCGCGGCGTTCGAATCGAAACTCAGGCTGTCGCCCTGGCGCATGTCATACGCCTGCTCACCGCAGCCATAGACCATCTCGCCGTCGGTGACATGGATGAACTCAACACCCTGATGCAGATAGAGCGGCCTTGGACCCAAGGGCGCTTCAAGCGTGACGCTGAAGCTCTCGAAACTCACATGCTTGGCAGCAGCCCTGCCGATCAGCTTGTAGCTGTGACCATAGCCGCTGCCCTGCCGTTGAACCGTCACGCCCTCGCCCGCCGCCACGAATGAGACATCCGAGCGCTCAACCGTCCCTGCAAAAAAGTTGATCAGGGGCATGCCGATCCCGCCTGCCAGCGCTTCAAGCGTCCCAAGCGAGGCCGAGACCTGGCCCCGCTCGATCTTCGAAATCATGGCGGTGGAAACGCCGGAACGACCGGACAGCTCTGCAAGTGTAAGCCCCGCCAGCAAGCGATGCGTCTTGACTGCCGACCCAATCAGTTGATCCAGCGGCGGCCTGTCAACACTCTTGGCAAGCGTGTCTTCCATAGGGTCAGGGTACCGGCGAGTTGCAAAAAGGGAAAGCACTACTCAGGATGCCTAGCAACACTTGAGCGGCCACGCGATGAGACTTGAGCAAATGACCTGGTACGAAGTTGACGGGCGCATTGCGGAAGGTGCGGCGATAATGCTGCCTGTCGGCTCGACCGAGCAGCACGGGCCCATGGGCCGCATCGGCACCGACACGATCTGCGCCGAAGCCGTTGCACTGGCCGCCGCAGAGATCTGCGATGCCATCGTCGCGCCGCCGCTGGCCTATACGCCTGCGCCTTTCAACACTGCGTTTCCCGGAACAGTCTCGGTGTCTGCAGTCACCTTCCGCGCCCTGGCGGAAGAAGTCATCACCGCGCTCTTGGCACAGGGATTTTCCGGTGTGTTCGTCGTGAACGGGCATGGCGCCAACCTTGAACCGCTCAACCTGATTGCTGGCACCGTCGCGCCCGAAAGGCTGCGAGTCCGGAGTTGGTGGGAGCCGGCACCTGTCAATGACATGCGCAACGATCTGTACGGGGATTGGGAAGGCATGCACGCGACGCCGTCCGAGATCGCAATCACCCAGAGCCTTCTGGGACCCTTGCCTCCCAATCAGGCATCTGAGCCGCCAGAGCGGCTGAACTCGGCCTTCCTGCAAGCGCACAAGGGCGATCGCCACGGTCCGCCCGATGAACATCGCGCGGCCTTTCCGGATGGCCGGGTCGGTTCCCACTCGGCGCTTGCCACTCCGGAAGACGGCGAACGGTTGCTGGATGTTGCTGCCGAGGCAATCGCACGGGACTATGCGGCGTTTGAGGCACAGACCCGCGGACGATGACTTCAATCTCAATCTCTATGGGATCGAAATCTCGATCCTGTGCAGCCCTGGTCAACGCCGCTCTCAAGCTTGCCTCTCGGCATACGAGGGAAACTTTTTGTGCTCTGACGCCGCAGATCCGCAGAGAGAAGACGAGAGCACCGTCGGCACCGGAGATCATCTGCAGAGATTATGCGCCATGAACTTCAAAGGGCGCGCGGCAGGCTGAACAGGCCAAACGACGCCAAGGCTGGTTTCACAGGGCTCCTGCCGCTCAATTCGATCGACTGATCAAGACCGTGACCTCAGGCCTCTTGCCGATTTCCGCGTCGCAGATCCTGCGTACGACGCTTCGCAACTCGTCTGAGAGCTTGTCGTCAAGCCCCTCATCATCCGACGCACCAAGCGCCGCCGAGCGCTGGAGATGCCGATCCAGTTCCTTTTCCAAGGCTGCTTCAAGGGACTTCCCTGACACTCCAATGCCGGGCAACCCCGTCAAGTCAACCCAAGGTCCACCGTCAGTTTCGTCACCCTCCAGGATCAGGGTCACCGCAGCGTGACCGTTCATGGCCATTCTTGTCCGATTCCGGACGACGCCGTCCAGCGCCCCGACCAGCACCTTCCCGTCAAGGTAGATGCGTCCCGGCTCTACGTGATCAGTACCTTTCGGCACTTTGCCGCTGAGATCCACGACTGCGCCATTGCCGGCCACGAGCGAGGCAATGCCGTTCTTGGCGGCCACTCGCGCGTGCTCCTTGAGATGTCGGCACTCTCCGTGCATCGGAAGCACGATATTGGGCCGGAGCAGGTTGTGCATCCGGTCCAGGTCGGGTCGGTTCGCATGCCCGGAGACGTGATAGAGGTTTGACGTGTCATCAATCACATCGACGCCTTTCTTTGCCAAGGCGTTCACGACGCGGAGGACGGCCCTTTCATTGCCAGGAATGGTCTTTGACGAGAACAGGAAAGTGTCGCCCTCGGA
>JAJEGW010000113.1 GCA_022819605.1 Silicimonas sp.
CGCCGCCACGTCCTGGCCGGGCGCAACGTTGTAGCGCGGCCGCAGGTTCAGGGCCGGACCCGTCAGGTTCATGAAGTAATGAACTTCCCGCCAGGAAAACCGTTGCGTAAAGCGTCCGCACATGGCCCAGCGAGCTTACCGATGGCCGGGGTCAAACGCCAGAATCCGCCCATTCAACGAAGCTTGCCAAAGACATGGGTATTAACGAGCGACGCATTCGCATGTGTCTGCTCGGCCTGGCGCGGCGGCGGTGTTCAAGAGAGGTCGGTCTCGAACGGCACGACGCGGCGCAGATAGGCGTCGAACAGCGGGACGGTGAAGGCCGTGTCGCCGTGGGCGGGACTGTAGATCATGCCCTTGACGATGAGCTTTGCCCGCGTCGGCGCCACCGCTCGCACCGTACGACCGAGGGTCCTGGCGACTTCGCCTGATCGGTGTGGCCCTTTGCCGCGTTCCGCCATGGCACGGAGATAGCGTTGCTCCGCCGGCGTCAGACGATCAAACCGGGCCCGGAAAAAACTGGCGTCGAGTTCCGCAATGGCCTCGCGGCTCGCGACCTCGACATCGGCGGCAGTGACAGGGGAGGCGTCGGCGCAGTCCCAGCAGTGTTTACCCCACTCCTGGAGAAAGTACGGATAGCAAGCAGTGCGGTGCAGCACCATTGCCAGTGCGTCGGGTTCGAATGCCACGCCCAGGCGGTTCGCCGGAACTTCGATGGCGACGCGGGCATCGGCGGCCGCCAATGGTCCGATTTCCGGAAAGGTGAACAGTCTTTCGGCGTAGGACTTGGCGGACGCGGTGCGAGCCACCAGTTGGGGAAGGCCCGCGCCAACCAACGTCACGGGCAACTGAAGCTGGGCGGTGCGATGCAGGGCGGCGTGCAGCGGCGGCACGAGCAACTCGGGCAGCGCCAATTCAACTGAAGTTATCCCAGGTTATCGGATTTCGATAACTTTGCTAATCCGCGGCAGGAAAATGTATCGAGATGATGACCACATATCTCTCACTGCGCTAATCGTCTCGCGGCTCCAGAACGGAATCAGGCCCCAATGCGGCGGGAAAATCCAACCTGATCGATGCGCTCGATGAGATGCAACGGGCGATTGTCAGCTCTCACAAGGACCTTGACGCCACGAGCGCGATCCCGCGGGATCCGTTTCGCCTCGATGACGAGAGTCGCACCAATCCGACGCGATTCGAATGCACGTTCACCGTGGACGGAAGCAGCGACGACGAATTCGAGAACGTTTACGAATACGGATTCGAGCTTACGGCAAAGGAATTTGAGCGCGAGTGGCTGTACCAGACGGTTCGAAAGCAGAGACAGAGCACCCAGTTACTCTATGAGCGGAAAACCGAGAATGGCCAGGTTCAGGTAAACGTTGGCGGCGAATTGCGCGGCGAGAACAGGCTGATCGAAAAAATTACGCGCCCAAACAGCCTGTTCCTGTCGGCTGCCGCACAAAACAACCACCCGAAGCTCACGAAGATATACCGATACTTTGCCGAGCGTTGGCGTGTGATCCTCAACGAAGCCGCGATGGGCGAGGCTGCCGTCGTCAAGCGCCTCCTCGACTACCCACACATGAATCAACTCCTCAGATTGGTACAGCAAGCCGACGTTGGCATAACCCATATTGACCTGCAGGAGGATCAGCCCAGCCAATTTCAGCTCGACCTTGCACAGAACGTGGTCGGGGTCATGTCACAACTTGCCTCTCCTGAAATCGATAAGGAAGCATTCAGCAACCAGGTGCTCGACAAATTTCGCCATGCCAATCGACTTCGCCTCACGCATACGGCAAGTGAAGGCAACGTGGCATTCGGATACAACCTTGAAAGCAAGGGAACGCGAACCCTGATTTCCCTGCTGATCCCGGCGCTGGAAGCACTTTCGACCGGTTCGCTTCTCGTCGTCGACGAGCTCGATACGAGCCTTCATCCGGATCTGGCGAAGGCGTTCGTCTCGCTCTTCAAGAGGGAAAGTTCAAACCCCCACGGTGCACAGCTCATCTTCTCCACGCACGACGTGACCCTCCTGGGGAGCGACTCGATACAACAGGACGAAATATGGTTGACGGACAAGGGCCGTGATGGCGCTTCCCGGTTCACGCCGCTAACCGATTTCAGGCTTCGCTCTCGCGACGACATTGAGAAAGCCTACCGAGCGGGACGTCTTGGCGGCGTTCCCTCCGGTGATGACTTTTATCTTGAGTTCAGTCGCGGCCCCCGGATTCCCTAACTGTAAGCCTCCCCAGGCGAAGTTCGTTCGCTTCAGGATTTCCGCGACGTTATGGCAGACGCCAAGCCAGTACGCTTGCAGACTGGATCCGGTAAACCGTCGCTGACTTTGCTATTCAGGATGCGTATCAGGTGATTTGGCCGCCGGCTTGCTAACCGTCTCGGACAGCTCCTGGTAACGGCAGAACGCGTTGGCCAGTCTCATCTGCCGGGGCGTGCGGCATTCGGGGGAAAACAGCGCCGGGTTTGCGACAAGTACGCTGAGGCATCGCGCCCTTGAGGTTGCCACGTTGAAACGGTTGAGGCTGTACAGAAACTCCATGCCGTGGGGCGCGTCCTCGGGTGTCGATGTCGACATTGAGTAGAAGACGACTGGCGCTTCCTGACCCTGGAACTTGTCGACGGTACCGATGCGCGCGCCTGGCAACCGCTGTTGCAGTTCGAAGACCTGGGCGTTATAGGGCGCGATGATGAGAATCTCGTCCAGTCCGAGCGGGCGCTGATTGCCTTCCCGGTCGATCCAGCTTGCTGGTTCATCGAGCAATCGCCGGACCAGCGCAGAAACGGCTGCCGCCTCTTCAGGCGACGAACTCTGGTTGCCGTCATGCTCGACGGGAATGAAGCGCAGTCCGCTGCCCTGGATCAAGCCATTCGAAACGATCCGCTGATTCTCGAGGCCGCGATGAGACCCAAGCCGGCCTTCGTAGAACATCTCGCTGGTGAATTCGCTGATCTTCGGGTGGAGCCGCCATGTCTCTTCCAGAAACAGACCGCGATCGTCCGCGATCGTCTTGTGCGTCCCCAATATGTGATCCAGTGCGGACACCGCGGTTCCGTCCGGATGGCTGCCCTGAATGGGCTGCTCAAGCTGTTGCGGATCACCGAGCAAAACCAGGCTTGCTCCGGCCTGTGAGACGGCAAGGACATTGGCCAACGACATCTGCGCCGCCTCGTCCACGACCAGCACGTCAACGGAGCTCTCCGCCTCCGGCCGCGACCAGAGCCACGCGGTGCCGCCGGCAACCTGGTGGCTATACCTCAGGGACCGAAAGACATCGGGGTTGCTGGTAGTGAATCGAAGTCGGGGAAGATCCTTTTCTCCCTTCGATACCTTTTGAATGGCAGAAAGGCTGACTGCTGTCTCGTCCGCAGCCTTCAGCACCTCGTCGAGCAGGTTGCGAATCACCTTGTGGCTGTTGGCCGTGATACCGACCCTCGCACCGGCCGCTACAAGTGCGCATATCATCCGCGCACCCGTATAAGTCTTTCCAGCCCCGGGCGGGCCCTGTATCGGCATTACCCCTCCCTGCAACAGGGGCGCGACCCGGACCGCCGATTCCACGGTGGACTCACCGGAGAGGCGCAACGGCGCATCGCCAGTCCGCGGTCGTTCTCTGAGCAGCAGGTCGCGGGCAACGCGGTACTTGCCGCCGTCACCGCCTATCCCGTTCACCGCAACATGCGCGGCGATACGCAGCAGCGAACGCGCCAGGACCTTCGAGTTGACGTAATCGTGGGCAAAGACCGCCTGCGGGTAGTCTAGAGCGGCGGCCTTGTTCTTCCTGATGTCGACGGTTCGCTCAGCGAAGGAAATTTTCTCCAGCCTTCCGAAACTTCCTCCGCCCTCGCTCTTCAGCGTCATACCGTCCCGCAGGTCGGTTTCCTGCGCAGGAAACCGGTATCGGTCCATGGGCGGCGCGAACGTCCCACCGACCGTGCCTACGTATTCCAATCCGGCCAGTGCGCCGCGCTCGTCCAGCATGTCATCGGCGGAGAGTTCGCTCAGCCGGAAGTACTCCCACCAGACGGACTTGTCCTCGCGACGGTGCCAGTCGGCGATATTCGCGAGAATCCACCGTGCCTGTTGTTCCGTCGTGCGTTGTTCTATATCTACCGGCACATCTTCGGTCAGTTTCGCGTTCAGCAGGTCCATCTTCTGCTGCCACTCGCTGACAGCCGCGCTGGGGTCGCCTTCTCCGAACGCCGGCCGGTCAATTCTTGCGCCTTGCGCGATGAGCCCGGCACGGACATTTTCCAGCCAGTCCCGGAGACTGAGTGTCGAAACGCAATCGTCCCGGTTGTAGCCCTGAACCGTCGACTTGCTCTCCTCGGTCAACCCCGCGACGTCGTCCGTCTCGAGGCACGCCTGGACGTGGGCCAGCGCCTGATTGGCATCCGGCAGGTTTACATCCCTCTGGAATCCATGGAACTGCTCAAGATCCTTGAGCGAGTAACTTTCCACGCTCGCCCGGATGCCGCCCCGCACAACGCCGAGCAAGTCGACGAACAGCCCGGCGCGCAGCATACGATCAATGTCTTCCTCGCGAGTGGCATATCGGCCCATCAGGCGCTTCAGCGCACCGGGCTCGTAGCCCCCGAAATGGTAGATGTGCATATCCGGAAATTGCTGCCAGCGCGCATTGATGTAATCCACGAAAGCCTCGAAGGCACCCTTCTCCTCCGCGCGGGACACTGCCCATTGCGCCGTGTAGTCAGCCTCTCCCCGGGAATTCAGAATCACCCAGCCGAACAGGTATTCGAGCCCGCCTTCACCGCAGAAGGGATCGCCTTCCAGATCGAAGAAGACATCGCCCGCTGACGGCGCCGGCAAGCGCGCCAATCCGAAACCCGGTTCAGGTTGCAGGGCTTCGTAGACCGGCTCACCCGACTGGCGGCCGGCTACCTGCACGCGGGCCTGCTCGCGGAGCCGCTCGTAGGTCTGAACCGCTCCGCGCTCCGGCTTCCATTGCAGCGGAAGCGGCATGGCTGCCAGCGCCTCCACGGTATCGACGTCCTGACGCCGAAGTTCCTTGATCTGCAGTTTTGTGGATCCAGCCACGAGGCAAAGATGATCGTCCGCCCGGCGGCGGGCATCGCAGTCTTTCCGCCAACGGCAGATGTCGCAATGCAGCCTGGGATCGGGATAGGTCTGCGTCCCGCCGCCGTCCGACACGGATGCTTCGAGGCTTCGCTTGACGAGCCGGTAATACGCGAAGAAATCGCTTGTCCGATACGTTTGCGGTTCGAAGTCCGACCAGGGTGTGACAACGTGGATGTACTCCGGTACGACACCCTGTACCCTGGCCACCAGGTCCGCGTAAAGGCAAAGCTGCAGGACGCTCGCGCCGCTGGTCTCCCTGGCCAGCTTCGTGTCGACCACTTCGTAGGACCAGTCGCCAAGCTCGCTGGGCTTGTCGACGCGCCAGAGTATGTCGGCCCGACCGCCCCAGCGCTCATGCAGCAACACGCCCTGGCTGATGATCGCGACACCATCACGCATGACGGCTGTTGTTTGGTCGGCCGATTGCCGGTTCGGCCCAATGTTCTCGATCTGCACGATTTCGCGGCCCTCGCGGACAAGGTGATCGAGATAGGCTTCCTCGTGCAGGTTGCCGCGTGCGCGGAGGATGTCGCGTAGCGGGTCCCAGAATTTCGGCTTGTCGCGCGTGCCTCGGGCGACCGCGGCATCCAACGCGGTGAGATGCGCGCAGCTCAGGTGGCCAGCCAGGTCGGTGGCGCTGAAGTGCAGGGTTCCGTCGTGGCTTCGCATGTACGCCAGTCAGTGTATGAGTCCAGCGAAAATTGACAACCTGGTTGCAGCCTGGTGCCTGCAATCGAGCTCAAGAGGAGAAGGCTCTCGCGCTCGCCCCTGTTGCAATGCGCTAAAATTCGACTGCCGGACACCACGACAGTCTCGACCGGCTGGCCCGACGAATATGGAACACCGACACCTCGTACACTCCGACTTCACCTCGCCAATGTGCGTGGACGACGTGATCCTGCGTGGGTTGTGGGAGGATTGGGTCGAATTGCATCAGGCCGCAGAGGCCAGCGAGGCCGTAAGGGACGCGATCTTGCAGGTGTGCGAGTCGCACGTCGGCGATCCCTACAACCAGCGCTACCTCTTCTGGTTCAAGAATGTCCAAGCAGGATTCTGAGTCCCCTGAGTGGGAGAGCGTCCTATCGTCGGCCGCACGCCTTCAGGAGATCGTGCCGGGCGCCGTCCTGGTGGGCGGAAGTGCCAGCGCAGTCTATGCGTCGCATCGCCTCTCTTTCGACCACGACCATGTTGTAACCGACCTGCGCGAACGGTTCGATGATGTCCTTGCGGACCTCGAATCGGTTTCCGGCTGGAAAACGGCGCGGCTCAACCGGCCGGTGCAAATTCTGGGCAGCCTCGACGGCATTCAAACGGGGGTGCGGCAACTGATCCGGGCGGCTCCCCTGGAGACTACCGAAGTGTCGGTCGGCGGCTCACCCGTCACGGTGCCCACGTTCGAAGAAATTCTCCGCATCAAGGGATTCCTGATTCTGGTCCGCAACGCCACTCGGGACTATGTCGACTTCGCCGCCCTGGGAGACGGTCTGGGTCCACGCGCCGTCGCAAAGGCGCTGTCCCGGTTTGACGAGCTGTACCCGCAAGAAAGCGGTGAATCCGCACTGCAACAATTGTTCACCCAGACCGCTTCTCCGCAACCGTACGACCTTGGGCAGGTGGACTTGCGCAACTTCAAGGGGCTGGATGCTCGCTGGCACTCATGGGACACGGTTGCCGCCACCTGCGAGAAACTCACGGTGGCAGCGTTTCGCGCCCTCGCTCCAACCAAACCATAGGCGATGTGGAAATGGCTGGTGGCATGAAATCTAAACTGCAAGCGACTTTGCTGGATCTGGATGATGCAGAGCGGGAGGCGCTGGAGGACGGCTTTCCAATTCCGTCGAAGCTGGCGCTGGAGAACGCTCGGCGGCTGGTGCATGCCATGCACAGTATTGCGGGCCGTCGTTACGAAGTCTATCCCACACCGGACGGAGAGGTTGCCATTGATGCACCCGGGGGGACGGGCCGCTCGGTCTTGCTGCTATGCGATTCGGACGGCGGTGCCCTCTGCCTGGTCAACATGAACGGCAAGCACCGGCGGGCACGCTATGCCGATGCAAACTCGCTTCCTGACGGATTTATCCGCGAGGCATTGGCCGAACTGAAACAGCAAGACGATCTTGCCGCGTGACAGTCGAGGCCACGATGGCCCCGGCAAGCTCATTCAGCTACTTCGAGATGGTCCAATAGATTGCGGGCGCGAACAACGTCCGCAACCGCTGTCTTGAATACGACCTCGTCGCCTTCCAGAAGCGCTTCATTGATGTATGCAGCTGCGTACGAGGGATTGCGAAGATCCTCGTAGAGTTGCTCCTTCATGTTCCAGGGCGCTGCTGCTCTAACCATTTGACTCAGGAAGAGTAAGAAAACAAAAAAGGCAATGAAACGCCGAAGCGCTCCAAAGCCTCCATGGACAATCGTGCTTTGGTGTCAGGAGGATGTCAATAACTGGAGGGACGGATCATGGAGCCTGCGAGGCAAGTGATCACGACACCCCCACCCCCTCCAAACACCGCGGATCATCATTCGACGCCTTGTTCACCCAGGTCGAGACCGCCTGAAGCGTCATCGCTCCGGCGGGATAGGGGTCGAGGGCGACCGGCTGACCCTCGAGCCACGGGTCGAATGTGTCGGGGGGCAGGATCACCGGCATGCGGTGGTGGATGAGGGCCAGGGTCTCGTTTGCTGATGTGGTCAGTATCGTGCAGGTCTCCACCGCGTCGCCCGGCGCGCGGTCGGACAGCGAGCGCGGCAGCTTGATTCCGTCCGGGATGGTCCAGCGTTCCCAGAGGCCGGCGAACGCCATCAGGCCGCCGTCGTTCAGGCCGAAGTAGAAGGGCTGCCTGACCTTGCCCTTGCGCTGCCACTCGTAGAACCCGTCGGCGGGGATCAGGCAACGCCGGGCGCGGTAGGCCGCGCGAAACGCGGGCTTGCCCGCTGCCGTTTCCGCTCTCGCGTTGATCATCCGGTAACCGATGTTCGGTTCGCGGCTCCAGAACGGAATCAGGCCCCAACGCAGCATCGAGAGCCTGCGCCCTTCCTCCGCCGTGCGCACCGCCGCCACGTCCTGGCCGGGCGCAACGTTGTAGCGCGGCCGCAGGTTCAGGGCCGGACCCGTCAGGTTCATGAAGTAATGAACTTCCCGC
>JAJEGW010000147.1 GCA_022819605.1 Silicimonas sp.
ACAACCCGGGTCTTTGGGGCAACCAGTAGACAACGGCCAGCACTGAGCCTGACGGAGAGCGCGACCGAGGCGTTGCGCTCTCCGACGCTGGGAACATTCTTGGCACCAGCGCAATTGCTGACATAAGTGAATTAGAGTTGCGAGTTGGAAGGGTTCTTGACGCAGGGGTGCGCGGATTCGAGCAATGAGCTATCTGGAATTAAAGAACGTCAAGAAGAGCTTTGGGGCTATCAATGCCTTGCAGGGCGTTGACTTTCAAATCGGGGCTGGCGAGGCGGTTGGGTTGATGGGCGACAATGGCGCCGGAAAATCAACGCTTGTGAAGATCATCGCAGGAAACGTTCAGCCCACGTCTGGCCAAATTTTCGTTGACGGCCAGGACACCGTTTTTGCTAGCCCGCTCGATGCCAGGAAACTTGGCATAGAGATCGTGTACCAGGACCTGGCGCTTTGCGACAACCTGACGGCAGCCGCAAATGTCTTTCTTGGCCGGGAACTGCAAGCTGGATTCGGACAGTTCCACAAGCTCAGCCACGCTGCGATGAACCGCCGAGCAGCCGAATTGTTCGGCGAACTGAAATCTGAAACGCGGCCACATGATCTGGTCGAGCGAATGTCAGGGGGGCAAAGGCAGGCGGTAGCGTTGGCGCGAACGCGGCTTTCCGATCCCAAGCTGGTCCTGCTCGATGAGCCGACGGCGGCGATCTCGGTGCGACAGGTGGCTGAAGTGCTGGCAAGGATCGCGCAACTTCGGGACACGGGTCATGCGGTCATCCTCGTCAGTCATCGAATGGGGGACGTTTTCGAGGTGTGCGACCGTGTCGCGGTGCTCCGCAGGGGGCACAAAATAGCGGACAAGCCAATTGGCGATACCAGCCCCGAAGAAGTTACCGGCCTGATCACAGGCGCTCTCGAAGAGGCGTAGTGGATGATGCGGCAAGAGAGACCGGCAAGACCGATATCGGGCAACAACGGGGCGGAACGACCAAATGCTATCTGACAAGCGGTTATCCCTTCTGATCGACAATATGATCTGGGTTATCCTTTTGGTCGTATTCACGTTTTTCGTTTTTCAGTCAGAGCATTTTCTGACAGAGCGAAACATCTCGAACATTCTGACCGCCGCTGCTGTTTTGGGGGTCTTGGTCATCGGGCAGACTTTTGTTCTGATAAGCGGCAATTTTGACCTGTCCACAGAGTCAACGCTCGGGCTGGCCGCCCTGATGGGGCTTTGGCTGATCGTTCCTGCCGGTGCGCCAACGTTCGGCGGCGGTGTCTTTCTCAACCCGTATCTTTCAATTGCGGCCACTCTCGCAACCGGTGCAGCCATCGGCTACGTCATTGGTGTGCTGATTACGTTTGGTCGCATGCACAACTTCATCGTTACGTTAGCCGTCCTGTTGATAATTCGTGGATTCATGCTGGCATTCTCCGAGGGTGCCCCGGTAAACGGTTTCAACAACCCGGATGCAGACGTTTTTTACTGGCTGGGCCACCAGACAGCATTCGTGGCCCCCGGCCTTGGAAAAATCACTGTTGCGGTGGTTACGACGGGCCTCCTGTTCTTGATTGGTCATTTCATCCTGCAACATCATCGCTTTGGTCGAGAGCTCTATGCCATCGGTGGCAACAGAGATGCCGCCGAAGCAATGGGCATCAATACCGAGCGCCGGATCAGGCAGGTCTACATGATTAGCGGTCTGCTAGCGGCGTTGGCGGGCTGGATGTTGGCAGGCCGGGTCGTTTCCATTCAATCCAATCTCGGAGAGGGATTTATCTTCACCGTTTTCGCGGGCGCAGTCATCGGGGGCGTTAGTCTTCAAGGCGGCCGAGGCACGATGTTGGGAGCACTGGGCGGGGTTCTTTTGCTCTCAACAATAGACCGTGGCCTCAATCTCATGCATGTTTCGGTATTTTGGGTGAAGGTCATCCAGGGTCTGATCATCCTGATCGCAATGTTCCTGGATGCGCAACGCGCACGATTGAGCGAACTGAGCCTGTCCAAAGCAATAGAGAAATCGAGAGAGAGTGGGTGAGGTTCTGAATGGAATTCAAGAGCGTTAGACGGCGCAAAGTCCACGAAGACGTAGCGGAGCAGATCGAAAGGGAAATTTTGTCGGGCGGTCTGGAGGAAGGAGATCGTTTGCCATCGGAGCGAAATCTCATGGAGGCGTTTAACGTTGGCCGCCCAGCCGTTCGAGAAGCACTTCTTCTGCTTCAGCGCAGTGGATTCGTTGAGGTTTCCAACACGGGAAGGCCAATCGTTGCGCGGCCAACAACGACCAAGGTGGTCGAACAGCTTTCCGGTTCGGCTCGCTTCTTGCTGTCGACGAAAGATGGCGAACGCGCCTTTCAGGATGCGCGTCGCCTGTTCGAGGCAGCCATTGCTCGAAACGCCGCTGAAATTGCAACGCCCCAGGACATTGAAACCCTGGAAGCCGCACTAGTTGCTAACCGAGACGGGATGGGAGACACCGCCACGTTCGAGCGCACGGACGTCGAATTTCACCTTGCGATCGCCAAGATCGGAAACAATCCGGTTTTTACAGCACTACATTCGGCAATCGCAGAATGGCTTACAAATCAGCGTGCAGTCTCGCTAAGGGTCCAGGGCGTTGAAGCCAGTGCATTTGAAAGTCATGAAAAGATCTTTCAGGCAATTGCGGCACATGAGCCAGAGCAGGCCTGGCAAGCCATGGATCAACACCTGAGGGATATTATGCGGCGATTTGAAGAGGGAAGCCACCATGGTCGCGACTGAACCATACGTGGTCATTGTTGAGTTCGAACTGCTTCCGGACGCGTCAAAGGCGGATGCCAGGGAACTTCTGGCCCAAAATGCGTCTGCTTCCTTTCAGAACGAGCCAGGATGCCTACGGTTTGATGTCGTTGAAACCCATAGCGAGGCTGCTGCGTTCACCCTTTATGAAATCTATTCGGATGAGGCCGCTTTCACGGCGCATCTGAAAGCGCCGCATTTTTTGGCCTTTGACCAGGAGTCCCAGAATTTCTTTGGTGGAAGGAGCGTCCGTCTTGGCAGGCTAGCCACCGAAGCGTCGGCCACCTAGGGAATATCGGCAATGGCAGCAGTGAAGGTAAGATCCTTGGCCGCGTTGACGCGGTCACAAAGCCCGAAGATCGGCCACTATGTCGGTGAATTCGCAACACCTGGCATTGGACACTTGCTCGCATCTGCAGGGTGCGAGTTTGTCTTCTTCGACATGGAACATTCCGGTTTTGGTTTCGAAACATTGAAGCAGGTACTTCGGTATTTTGAAGCTGCGGATATTCCGGCAATCGTGCGCACGCCTTCCAAGGACTATGACGGGATTGCTCGCCTCTGTGACGCAGGTGCCGAAGGGATCATGGCGCCGATGATCGGCGATTCTGACGAGGCCGCACGGATCGTGCATCACATGAAGTATCCCCCGGCAGGCGGTCGCGGCGTCGCGTTGGGCATTGCTCATGACAACTTCCAGCACGGTGGCGCGCCTGTGGCTGAACGACTGGAGAACGCAAACAGGCGGACAACGTTCTTTGCTCTGATCGAGACACGTGAAGGAGCGGAGAATGCCGACGAGATTGCCGCCATACCCGGCGTCGATTGCCTGTGGGTCGGGCACTTCGACCTGTCCGTGTCGCTGGGCGTTCCCGGGCAATTCGACCACCCCGACTATCTGGAAGCCTTGAATCTCATCGTCGCAGCGGCAAAGAACCACGACCGTTCGTTGGGACGTTTGGTTGCCTCGCCGCAGGAGGGACTGCATGACATTGAGCAAGGCTTTGATTTCATTTGCTACGGAACCGATACGGCAATTTACCAGGGCGCTCTGATCCACGGAATTTCGGCGTTGAAGGACGCGGCCAGAATTGGGTGATTCCTTCCGAGTGGCACTCTCGTCCGGGTTCAGAACCCCGGACGGTGACATGACGTTTCCTTCATTCGACCTGTCGCGTCTCAACGATGTCGAGGGAGTGGAGCTGAGTTTCCTGAATCCCGGCAGCCCGCTCTCCGCCGAGGACCTCGAGGACGTCGATGCGCTGATCTTGTTGTCAGACAAATTTACGTCAGACAGCATTCCTTCATCCGGTCGTCTTTGTGTCGTTGCCAGATTTGGCGTTGGGTATGACACGGTTGATGTTGGCGCGTGCACGGCTAACGACATTGCGGTTTGCATAACGCCGGACGGTGTGAGGCGTCCGGTAGCTGTGTCAATTTTGACGTTGATGCTTGCACTTACTGGGAGGTTGATGGTCAAGGACCGGCTGACACGCCAAGGCCCCGAGGGCTTCAACGCGCGCAGCGATCACATGGGCATCGGTCTCGAAGGTCGCGTCCTTGGCTCGGTAGGCTTCGGAAACATTGGGGCGGAAATGTACCGTATGGCGGCACCGCTTGGAATGAAATTCATCGCGCACGACCCCTTTGCTGCGACTTCCCTGGCTTCAGAACTGAGTGTGGATCTCGTCGATCTCGATTCGGTTTTCACCCAGTCTGATGTGATTGCGATAAACTGCCCGCTGACGCCGGATACGCATCATCTGGTCAATGCAGACCGGCTCTCACAAATGAAATCATCGGCGTTTCTGATCAATACAGCCCGCGGCCCAATCGTCGATCAGGCAGCTTTGACCGATGCGCTGCAAAACAACCGTATCGCAGGTGCAGGGCTCGACGTATTTGAAGTTGAACCGCCGGATGCCGACGATCCGATCCTGAAGCTCGACAACGTGATTGTCACTCCCCATGCGCTTTGCTGGACCGATCAGTGCTTTGGCGGCATTGGCGCGTCGGATATTGCTTCGGTTCTGGATATTCGGGCCGGCCAGTTGCCCGTCGGCCTCTTGAACCGTGACGTCGCAGAGCGTCCGGGTTTTCAAAGAAAGCTCGCTGCATATGCAGCCAGGAATGCCTGAGCGTGACGGCGAAGCCCTTTCCCGAAACAAGCAACTACCCGGCCGAGGGAGAGGATGCCAACAAGAAGATCGCCCCAGTCACGTGAGCAGGAAGCGGGATCGGGCTTGCCGTTTCGAAAGGTCTCGCGCAGGACGGGTACCATGTCGAAGTGGCTGGTCGCAGACCCGAAACACTGAACCTCTGGCGGCGCGTATTGGTGAGATGGCACATGCGCTGGCCATGGACATCTCAGACCCGAGAGGCGTTGCGACTGGTTTCGACCGGATCGAAGCGAGATTTGGGCGGCTTGCTCTCCTGTTCAAAAACGCAGGCGCAAGAGAGCCAAGCCAGACACTGTTGGAGGACGTTGATGCCGAATCCTTCCAACGAGGTGTGGCAACCAACCTGAGCGGTGCATTCTGATATGTTCGAGGCGATTTTCGGCTGATGAAAGCCCCAAGCGCCGTACGGTGTTCGCATTGCGATTGCTCCCCGTCCAGACGGACGGGGTCTAGCGGCGCAACTGGCGAGTCATGAGTGATTTTTCTCTATTCCCCAATTCCTGCTGACAAAATAGACATTGCGCACAGGGACGCTTTCCAGCGATTAGGGGGAACCCATGCCAGCACAGATCGACACCATTCTCGCCGCCGCCCGCGCCCACGCGGACGAGGTGATCAAGCCTAACGTAGACACTTGGAACAAGGCCGGTGTCTGGCCGCGCGATGCGTCCGACAAGGCGGCGGCGCTGGGGTTGACCGGATTGTATGCCCCCGAGGAGTTCGGCGGTCAGGGCTTGCCGCTGGGCGAAGGCATCCGCGTCTACGAGGAGCTGGGCAAGGGAGATGGCGCCTATGCCTTTGCGCTGTCGATGCACAATATCTGCACCTATGCCTGTTGCGGCTTTGGAACCGACACCTTCAAGGAAATGTGGGGTCGCGAGCTGACCTCGGGCCGCAAGCTGGCCAATTTCGCGCTGACAGAGCCGCAGTCGGGCTCGGATGCGTCCAAAATGTACTCGCGCGCGGCGATCAGCGGTGACGGCACCTGGACCATCAACGGCGCCAAGGCTTGGGTGTCGCTGGCTGGCGAGGCCGACATCTATTTCACCGTAGTCAAGACCACCGACAAGCCCGGCCACCACGACATGGCCATGATCGCCATTCCGGCGGATGCCAGAGGACTTTCTTTCGGACCGCGCTACGACACGCCGTCCTATGAATTCCTGCCGCTGAGCGAGATGTACATGACGGATGTGGTCGTTTCCGAAGACAACATCATCTTGCCGGTGGGACAGGGCCTGCAGGGCTCGCTGATGGCGATCGACATCGCCCGGGTCTCGATTGCGTCGGGGTGCTGTGGTCTTATGGAAGCCGCACTGGACACCGCGTTGAGCTACTCCAGGAACCGCAAGATGTTCGGTGGCAGGACCCTTGATCTCGACGGCATCCAGTGGATGCTGGGTGATGTGGCGACGAATCTTGAAGTTTCGCGACTGCTCTATCGTGCGGCAGCCAATGCGCTTGGAACGTCCGAAGGTCCGGTCATGGCAGCCCATGCGAAACGCTTCGTGCCCGACGCAGCGGTGAACGCGGCCAATACCTGCACGCAGGTGCTGGGCGGCATGGGGCTGCTAAAGCCCTATGGTCTGGATCGCCTTTCGCGCCTAAGCCAGATGCTGCGCATCGTCGATGGCACCACCGAAATCAGCCGCGTGGTGATCGGCCGTGCCCTGCAGAAACGCGCCAAGACCCTTCCGGAACTGCCAGTGCCCAAGGGATTTGGCGAAAGCTGACCACCGCGTATTTGCCCCGCAATGGTCATTTTGGGAGGAGCGACCATGCAAGAGAACTATGAGAAGTTCGACAAGGTTTCAGCCAATTTCGTGCCGCTGTCGCCTGTATCGTTCCTGAACCGGGCAGAAGCGCTGCATGGAGCCCGCACGGCTGTGATTTATAGTGATTTGCAGCGCAGCTGGGCGGAAATGGCGACGCGCGTGCGTGCCGTTGCAGCCGGTCTTGTCGCGATGGGGATCGGCAAGGGCGACACCGTGTCGGTGCTCTGCCCGAACATCCCCGAGCTCTTCGAACTGCATTTCGCCCTTCCGCTGAGCGGGGCAGTGATCAACACGCTGAATACAAGGCTCGAACCCAGAACGATTGCCTATATCCTCAGTCACGCCGACACCAAGGCCGTGATCGTGGACCGGGAACTGATCCCGCTCTTGACCCGCGCTTTCGAGGAGTTGGGACAGACTTTGCCAGTCATCGAGATTGCTGATCCCAACGCGAACGTGTCACACACCATGGGTGGCCAGGACTACGAGGACCTGTTGCAGGATGCGGAGCCCACTGGCGCCCTGGGCCTGCCGGATGACGAATGGGACGCCATTACCCTGAACTACACCTCCGGCACTTCCGGGCGACCCAAGGGTGTGGTCTATCATCACCGTGGCGCATATCTGATGGCGCTTGGAACCGTGGCGGCC
>JAJEGW010000181.1 GCA_022819605.1 Silicimonas sp.
GATCCTGAAACGACACGACCTGTCGGGGATGGAACGGGGAGTGATGGCTGGACATAATGCAACATACCCCACGTTTCTTTGCGGCGATGTTGTCGTGAAGCTGTTTGGCCACTTTCCGCCGTGGCGCAAGAGCCACGCGGCCGAGTGCTCGGCACTCCACCTTGTCGCGAACGATCCAAAGATTGCTGCGCCCCGGTTGCTGGCATCCGGGAACATCTTCCGCGATTCCGACATGCCTTGGCCGTACCTGGTCACCGGAAGGATGCCTGGGGTCCAATGCTGGCGTGCAGAACTTTCAACCGCGCAGTTGACTGCACTCGCTGTTGATCTGGGTCGTCAGATCCGTCGCGTGCATGCGCTGCAACCGATCCGGGTTATGCCACAGGCAGAATTGCCGGTCGCCGACATTGTTGCGGCAGCCTGCTGGAGTTCGTTTCCGCGTCACCTGATACCCGGGATCCGCAGATATCTCGCCCGTCTTCGCCCTTTCGACCGTGTCCTCGTTCACAGCGACCTCGTGGACAACCACATATATGTCGAAGGTGGCTGCCTTTCCGGGATCATTGATTGGGGGGATGCGGCCGTGATCGACCGTCACTATGAACTTGCCAAGCTGTTTTTCGATACCTTTCGATGCGACAAGGAATTGTTAGGCGCATTCCTTGCTGCCAGCGAATGGCCAGTCGGCGGGGACTTCGCCCACAGGACCCTTGCCCTTGCTCTGCACCGCCAAGCCGTAGGGTTCGCCCAGCATCACACTTTCGACGTTTTTCACCGACTCCCCTCCCAATTGCGACGACAGGAGATCGGCACTCTGGATGATCTAGCTGCCGAACTGTTCGAGGACTGACCGCAATCGTGCACACCGAGTTCACCAGCGACCAGGAGAGCTTGCCGGCTTGGGCGCGCAGACAGGTCTCGATGTCGCGCAGGCTTGAACGGTAGGTCAGCTGGGCAAACGCCCTGCACCTTTACTGATCGCTTCAGGGGAACGACTTGATCTTGCAGTTGCCATTGTACTGCTCTCCATGTTGCGAGCCGCGATCGGAATGGAACATGCTACCTGTCAAGGGTCGCCGGGCTTAGATCGCCGCATCCAATGCACCAGTTTTGAATCGGACATCGTTGAAACGTCGTGTGTCGTGTAAGGACCTCCGGTCAGAGTGAGTGGAACGGAAGGTGGTCTTGTGCGAGGGCGGACGAAATCAAGGTGCTGGCGAAACGTCGGGCCTTGACCGCTTACATTGGCTCTTCGTATTCGTTCGCTCAGGGAGTGATGGCGGTGAGCGAACTACCGAGCCCAGCCGTCGTCGATCAGGCAAACCCGGAATCGCGGTTGCCTTGGCGATGCTATCACCGGATGACCGTACGAACACGGCTATACGCGCAACCATTTGCCTAAGCGCAACCAGAAACCGGCTATGCGCAGCATTAATTGCGCATAGGATTGATGGTTGCGCATAGATGTGCTTTACTTGCGCATATCGTCTATGCGGAAGAAAATGTCATGGCAAAGCCCATACCAGAACAGGAATTGAAAGCCATTGAAGCGGTGGTGTCCGCCCACCCTGAGGGCATCGCCATTCAGGACATCCAGAATGAACTGGAAGAAGAGACAGCTCGCCGCACGCTTCAATATCGCCTCAAGCACCTTGTCGACGAAGGCCGCCTGGCCAAGGAGGGAGACAGGCGCTGGGCCAAGTATCTACTGCGTGCCGCCGCCAAGCACCAGGCAAAGGCTCCCGAAGTATCCGAAGAGAGACAGGCTGGCGAAGTTCCGCTCTCAAAGCAGGCGGCAAAAGTCCAGGAACACGTCCGCAAGCCTCTCCGTACCAGAGAGCACGTCGGCTATCAGCGCGCGTTCGTTGATGCCTACAGACCCAACGACACCGCCTACTTGTCAGCGAAGGAACGTACGCACCTGCAGAAGGTCGGAACCCCGACTTCCGGCAAGCAACCCGCCGGAACATACGCGAAGCAGATATTGAACCGATTGCTTATTGATCTGTCGTGGAACTCAAGTCGTCTGGAGGGGAACACCTACTCGCTGCTCGATACAAGGCGGCTGATTGAATTCGGCGAATTGGCCGAAGGCAAAAATCAACTCGAAGCGCAAATGATTCTGAACCACAAGGACGCAATTGAGTTTCTCGTGGGTTCGGCGGAAGAGATCGGGTTCAACCGGCACACGATCCTGAATCTGCATGCCCTGCTGGCGAACAATCTTCTGGCCGACCCTGAAGCGACGGGCCGCCTGCGCCGGATCGCGGTCGGCATAGAAAAATCGGCGTTTCATCCGCTCGAAGTGCCTCAACTCATCGAAGAATGCTTTGATCAGATTCTGGCCACAGCCGAGGCTATTGAAGATCCATTCGAACAGGCGTTCTTCGTTATGGTGCAGTTACCCTACTTGCAGCCGTTCGACGACGTGAACAAGCGCGTCTCGCGCCTTGCCGCGAACATGCCTTTGATCAAGTCGAACCTCACGCCGCTCTCATTCACCGACGTTCCGGTCAAGACCTACACGGATGCCATGCTCGGCGTGTACGAACTGAACCGGATCGATCTGCTCATGGATGTTTTCATCTGGGCTTACGAACGTTCCGCATCCCGCTACGCGGCGGTCAGGCAATCACTTGGCGAGCCGGACCCCTTCCGCCTTAAGCATCGCGACACCCTGCATGAGATCGTCCAGACAATCGTGCTTGAGCGGATGGACAAGAAAGCAGCCTTCTCCCGCATCGCCGTTTGGGCCAAAAAGAACCTAGAAGCCGAAGAACAGGACCAATTTAGGGAAGTTGCTGAGAACGAAATTCTGGGACTCCATGAGGGCAACTTCGCGCGCTATCGGATAAGGCCGTCGCAGTTCAAGGCATGGCAGGAGGCCTGGAACTAGCCGGGGAAAAAGCAAACTGCTGCGAAGAAGCATGACTAACGAATGATCTGGTCCCCTTCGCAATGGCCGAACTCGTGCGATTCCTCGCGACGCATCTGTCAGCTATGTCAGACGACTTGTGGTTGAAGCATGTCGGCCTAAACGGACCGAAGCTGCATATATGGACATCTTGAAGTACATACAGCGGACAAATCGTGGTGTTCATGACGCTTATGGGACGGGGTCTTCACGGATTTTCAAGGGACCTTGAACGGCCTTACCGGGCTCTCCAGCCTTGGCCTTGTAAACGGTTCCACGCGAGATCCCAATCTCGCGCGCAATCTTGGTCGGTGACTGCACTTCGGCAATTCTGGTCCTGATTTCTTCCATGTCGATCGTCGGAGGCCGTCCGCGATAGGCACCCCTCCGCTTCGCCGCGGCGATTCCTTCGGCCTGCCGCTCGCGGCGCAGGTTGGTCTCGAATTCGGCAAAGACGCCAAGCATGTCGAAAAACGCCTTGCCGGCAGCGGTTGAGGTATCCACGGGCTGCTCGGTCGCGGCGATGTTGGCACCCCTCTCCCGGAGCTTCGCGACAATGACTTGGAGATCCTTCATTGAGCGCGCCAGACGGTCGATGCGCGTGACTACCAGTGTCTCGCCCGGATGGATGAAGTCGAGATTGATCCCGAGTTCGGGCCGGTTCTCGAGGGTGGTGCCGCTACCGGTCTCGGTCCGGATCATGGTGCAGCCCGCGGCCTCGAGCGCCGCAATCTGGGCATCCGGGTTCTGGTCCGAGGTCGAGACCCTGGCATAGCCTATCCGGGCCGTCGAAGTGTTCACTTTGGGCATGCCTCTGGCGTTTGGTGTTCATTATATCGGAAACGACCCCGAGTGAACACCTGAAAGCGGTGATCGAGTGTTCATCCAGTCCGTCATCAAGGGTATGCCCAAAATGACGCTCATGCAGCATCCCGCTCGAAGTCGATGCGCTCGTCGAGATCCAATTCGAAGGGGCCGTAGGGATTGATGTACCAGAAAGGCTCAATCGGATATATGCACCTCCCGCAGGCAAAGATGCCCGACCCCAGAGCAGCGAAAGGTCGGTGTCAATGCTCCTGTCGTACGCGTTCTGTTCTTCAAGAAGAACATATGTGCAGCTTCGGTCCGTTCAGGCCTACCTTTTCGATCGTGGACCCTTGCGGCTTGCAGGCGACCGGACGTAAACAGGAGACCATGGGCAATTGTTTACTGAACACGCCCGAAACCGTGGCGGGCCAAGCCGCCCCACCTCTCATTCGGCCCTTGCAGTACGATGCCAGTTAGCCGCGTTGCGTCCACGGCTGAAAGCAAAGTGACGCGGCTAACGGTGAAAGGTCGTCCATGACGCCTAGTGAATTGCAGAGCCTGTTCGCCAGTCTCAAGGTTTGGCATGGAAATGGTTGGCGGGCTCCACACAAGCCCTTGCTTGCGTTATGGGCAATTGGACGGTGTCTGCGGCACGAGGCGCGTCTGGCACCATACCACGAAGTCGCCCACGAACTGGAGGGATTGCTCCGCCGATTCGGTCCTCCGCGAAAACGCATAAGCCCCGACCTGCCATTTTGGCATCTGCAACGCGATGGCGTCTGGGAAATTCCCGAAGCCGACCGGGTGACCGAGACAAAGAGCGGCCACGCGCATGTCACGTCTCTGCGTCGGGAAGGGGCACGAGGCGGATTGCCAGCTGATGTATTCCAGGTGCTTCGGCAGGACAGAGTTACTGCACTCGACATTGTGCACTCACTGCTCGACTCCCATTTCCCGGTTACGCTGCACGATGACATACTCAGCGCTGTCGGGATCAACACCGGCCATGTGGATTCCGACGTGTTGAATTTCGATGACAGGGAGGGGAGTGGAACCGGACAGGACTTCGAGCAAGTTCGGCGCAGGTCGCGCGATCCGTCGTTCTCGAAGAAAGTTCTGGACGCCTATCGCGAACAGTGCGCCGTATGCTCTTTTTCTGTTCGCCTGCATGACGCGCCAGTGGCACTGGATGCAGCTCACATCAAGTGGCACCGGGCCGGTGGACGCGACCGAGACAAGGTAAGCAATGGGCTATCGCTATGTGCCTTGCATCATCGGTTGTTCGACGCTGGCGCATTTACGCTTTCACCTAAGTACACGGTCATTGCTTCGTCTGAAGCGGCTGGCTCCGGCAGGAACCAATTCCTTGAACAGTTCTCGCGCCGCCCGATCCTGCTGCCCGAAAGGACGGATGACTATCCGGATCACCGGTCCTTGAAATGGCACCAGCGCGAAGTCTTTGGGCCCATTGTTGAAGGCGTCGACTATTAGGGGGCTCCCGAACACGATTCATCCTGTGGTCCCTCGCCCGAACCAGATCGCATCAATCGAAGATCGCTGTTGAGGCTTTTTTGAACGCGCCCATCAGTCACTCCGCTCGGACGAACGGCCATACGTCTAAATTTCACGAATGCCGAGACTGGTCGATGCGGCCAGCGTCTGGGTGTCCATCAGCAGCACTGGAAGCAGAGGCGGCCGGCCAAGACGTTTGGCCGGGCGGTGGCAGGCTGGACGATCCGCCCCTTCAAGGCCGTCAATGCAACGCTGATCCGCTACAACTGGTATGACCTCCTGCGTCTGGCCGCGACCACATGCTCAAGGAGAACGGCGCGCCCGACAACTTCAGGCGGCTCAAATCGTACTCCTGCCAGCAAGCGCTGTACCAGATTCTCGACAGGTCGAGTTTCGGTGCCATGTGATCTTCCTTCGTCTCGTCTCCCTGCAGGACGCGGGGGATCCGCCAAACCAGCGATCCCATCGCTCGCATGGTAATGGGTCGGGGAGGTTCAAAGAAGCGGCAGTCAGGCAACCAGACAGGCTTCGGCAAAGGCGTGCCTCGCGGCCTGTGTCGGGCTGCAAGTTCACGGTGGCGACGATAGCAGATCCCATTGTTCTGACCAAAATGGAAGCATCTCGCTTAACTTTAGCTACTCTGCTCCATCACCGAGGGCGTCTCGGCGCGTGAGTTCGAATGCTTTCCAGCTCACTTGGGGTCTGCCTAGCAGGTCCGGGAAGTCGCCCCGCGGCACGACTGTGAATCCAGCCGCTTGGGCGTCCGTGACGAAATTGGGAGCCGAAATGTGATACGTTCCCCGCTCTTCGTTGATGGGCCCCAAGCGTATTGTTGCAAAGACAGAACCGCCGGGCCGAAGGAGTGACTTGATGCGGGCAAGTGCTGCATCCCGGTCCTGGGGCGCGATGTGCATCCAGACCGCATTGAGGAGAATCATGTCGAAAGAGGCATTTGCCAAAGCCGTCGTCGACAGGTCGGGAAGCCGATCCTGAACCCACGCGACACTGCTTTCGGCATGAAGATTCTGGGCCACTGTCAACATGGATTGCGAGGGATCAACCGCGACCATGTTGTGGCCACGATCCGCGATCCAGGACGCGTCACGACCGGTGCCGGCGCCAACATCGAGAACGTGAAGCGGTCGCGCCGCTGCGCCCAGTTTCTGAGCCAGGTAGGGGTAGGCGCTTTCGAAAGAGACTGATTCATAACCATCCGCAAGCGCCGCGGCGTGCTGGTCATAATAACTGACGGATGCGTCGCTCGATCCCAAGTCGATGTCTCCCAGTCTGTCGCACCAGTATCCCACCAACACTATGGCGCTACATGCAGCGGCCCACCATAGCATACAGCAGAACAAAGTGCGAACTGTTTTGTCTAGATTGCAAAATCGATACATAAAAATTACGGCTTCGGAGACGGTGCTGGCATTTACATATCCCTCGGAATCGGCTCTCTTTAGCCAGTCTAGGTAACAACCCATGACGTGGCGAAAGCGAAGAAGCACGCCGGAAAGTACGAGATTGCCAAAAAAAGCCGTCAGGAGAAGGATCGATACCAGAAGCGGATCATCGTCGATCGTCGAAACCCCGAACCAGAGCCCACCCGTCAGCGTCATCGCGAGAACCGGGATCTGCCACATGATCTGATTGAGTGAACGAAACTGCAGGTAATTCTGCTCGTACGCCTCTTTGGTGAGACCCACCTCTTGTTGTCCTTTGTCCACCATAACTACGGAAACCGTTCAATTGGCGCGGCGGGATCGGTGCGAAGCTGCGCCGCGCGGTTTCTCTGTCTCATCGAAGATTTTTGGTTGGCCGTGCCCTTTCATCCAACCATTCAAGGCCTGGCAAATCGCAACCTGCATGGTGATTCCCTTCGACACACAAAACGCGTGAAAATCACGTCTGCATTCGAGGCTGACACGCGCCGAAATCATCGGCCTCTGCTGTGAGTCTGGTTTGCGCGCCATTGAAACCAGATTTCCTCTGCAAGCTTGGACCAAGCCAATAGATTGAAAAGGCGGAGTTTCTCCTTATTTGTCAACACTTTAATTTGCTAGAAATTATGTTTGCAGGCATTTTTGCATTGTTTGCGCAAACTAAGTCACTATGTTGACAAACAGAGACATTGTTTGCCATCGGACACGAAAAGACGCGTTGTGTTGCCCTCTCCCTCCCTCAACCAAGCCTGGCGCTCGCCACGCGACCGCAGAGAGGCTTTTCTGGCGCAATCCGGCGAACTCGATGTGGATGGCACCGTGCTCTTTCGAGGAATCCAGCGCCAGCTCGTCCCGGATGAGGAGGGCGTCTACTTGATCCATGATCTTCGCGGCGTTCTCTACGTGGGCCGGTCGACAAACCTGCAGCGTCGCTTCGACGAGCACCGTCTCCGCCCGTCGAACCCCTATCTCATTGTGGCCCTGAATCATCCTTTCGGAGAGATGCGGTTTTCCTGGATCCGAACTGCCGTCCCTGACGAGACTGACCAACTGGAAACCGGGCTCATCGCCTGGCTCCAGCCCGCCTGCAACCGCCTGACGCCCAAAAGCTAACCCGAAGGGATCATTTTCATGGCAACTCTCATCCCGGCCATCAAAGGCAAACTCGGCACCACCACGTTCTACGAAGCCACAATGCGCGTGAGCGATCTGTTGAACTCCGTGACCCCGCCCAGCGATCTGGACGAGTGGGCGAATATGGGTCTCGAGGAGAAAATGCAGCGGGAGCCCGACACGAACCGCATTCGCGACAAGCTCGTCCCGTATCTGGCCAACAACGTTGACCGATTTTTCGGCTCGATCATCGTGTTGATCTGGAAGGGCAGCGTTGACTTCGAGCCGGTCACTGAATTCGCGACCAGGATCCCTGCAGCATACAAAGGTGCCGCGCCCAAGATGGGCTTCGTCTCAATCGATGGCGGCAAGCTGGTCGTCCTTGACGGTCAGCACCGGTATCTGGCGCTTCGGGACATTCGCGAAGGCAAGCATCTCGGCGAAGGCGCAAACGACATTGTCAATGACGAGGTCTGCGTCGTGCTGATCGAGCATGAGTCCGATATGAAAACGCGACGAATCTTCAACACAGTCAATCGCTATGCAAAGGTTACCAGCCGTGGCGACAACATCATCACCTCCGAGGATGACGGCGCCGCCATTGTTGCCCGACGCATGCTGTCGGCAGACCAGCCGCTTGCGGACCGCCCAGTCAACGGAAAGCCGGTGAGCCTTGTGAACTGGAAGTCGAACACGCTAACGAAGCGGTCCACCCAGCTCACGACGCTGAGCACGGTTTATGACAGCGTTGAACTCATTCTCGACGCCAACGGCATCAAGCTCGATCCAGCTACACGTCCAAGTGACAACGACATCGAATCCTATCAGGAGATCGTAAAATCTGTCTGGGAACCCATCCTTGAGGGTGTTCCCGCGTATCAGGGCGCCCTTGCCGATACCAGCACGATTCCGGGGTTGCGGGAGGACACCGCACCGACGTCGCTGCTGTTTAAGCCGGCGTCGCAGCTTGCCCTGATTGACGCGCTGTTGAGGACAGGAACCTCGGAGCAGGGCAAGCTCAAAATTAGGGATGCCGTGGCCCGCGCAGTGAAAATACCGACCTGGTCCATGGAAGCGGAAGTGTGGCGCGGGATCATCGTCAAGCAAAATGGCACGATCGATGCCGGACGCGAAGCGAAACGTCGCATGGCCGATCTGCTGGTCTACCTGATCGCCGCGGACCGACTGTCGCCTGCCCTCATGTTCGGCATTTGGAAGCGCTTCAACGCAGCGCGCGGCCATGACATTGAGCGATGGCTCGAGACCGATGGCGCAGACGGAACGGCGGAAGATCTGCCCGCTCCGGTCGATGGCGACCTCTTCACGAAAGAGGCCGGGATGGCCAACAAGTCCTGATGAACGTCGCTACTTGTGACAGACGAGGCAGGACGCGTCTGCCTCGTCCACGCCATACGCCTCATCGATGTCCTCATCGGTGAGGCGAGCGCGCAACGCGTTGACGGGCTTGCGGGCCTTCAGGCGGGCAACCCTCGCCTCATAGTCCTTCTCGATCTGCGCGACACGCTCGGGCCTGGCAAGTTCTTCAAGCGACTCGCGTTCGGTCCACGTGAAGGGCGAGCCGTGCTCAAGCGCGGTCTTCTCGTAGCTCTTGGCCTCCTCAAAAGCCTCCGGGTGTTCGCGCATCAGCCGCACCCATTCGATTTTCTGCTGATAGAAGCAGAAGGTACAGCCGCTGCGCGAGCGCCACCGATAATAGGCCGGCAAGCCAAGGCCCGAGCTTTCCAGGAGCCCGATCACCGCGGCCTTGTTCAGACCTGCTTCCCGCAGCGGGAAATGGACCGACATATTGGGGTGGGTCGCGATCATCCCGGATCGCTCCGGTTCATCGGCACGGATTGCCACATAGCTATGAACGTGTGTTCCCGCTTCGAGCTCCGGTCGCAACCATTGCTCAAATGGACGGATCTTCAGCTTGCGCGTGCACCAGCGCGTGCGCGGCGAGGGCAGGAAATTGCCATACTCCTTCAGCCAGAAATCGAAATCGCGGCCCGGATTGAGATGAATGATCGGCTGCCCGAGGAAGCCCTCGAGGCGACCGAGATAGTCGTAGACCTCGTCGAGCTCCTTGCCCGGGTCCGTGAAGAAGTACCGCATGTCGAGGTCGGGCCTGTTTTCCCGCATCCAGACGGCGAGGGCAGCACTGTCGCGTCCTCCGGAAAGGCCGAGGACATGGATTTCATTCGTCATGGTTCTGCTCTTTCCTCGGAGACCACCGGCACGCTGACATCGCCCTCGCCGTCGCTTTCAAGGTTGCGTTGCGCGACCTCAGCCACGACCGCCAGCAAGAGATCCTGATCGAGCTGTGCCGCGTCGAGAACGTGTCCCACCTGTTCGATCACGGGTTCCAGTGCGGCTTTCGCGTCAAGTGACACCTGCGCCCTGCGTATGACGCTGCGTTCGGTTTCTCCAACGCCTGCCATGACCATTACCGCGGTTTGCGTCGGCTCATCGAGTCCGGTTCCAAAAAGCTCGACCCGGCGGAAACGATACGCATAGTCAGAAAGCTGCAGGCCTGCCCGACCCGGTTCAAGATCGTGCCAACTCGAGACCGGCATGCTGGTCACCAAGCCGCAGATGTCGGCCATCCTCTCGGTGGACCCGTCAAACTCCGCAAGGCGGGTGATGAACCCGTTCAACTTGAGATCGTCACCGGCCATCCCCTTGATGGCGGCTGCGCGTTTCCGCAGCGGGGCCAAATCACTTCCAGTGTGCTTGAGACTGGTCAGCATGATCGCCGTCAGCTCGCCGATCATCTTCGGATAGGCGCATTTCAACTCGTCGAGCGCGCCGGAAATCTTGCGGGCTGCATTGGCCCCGGTCGCTCCGACGGCTCTTGGCAGATCGACAAGAAACAATTGGTGGGGGTCGTCTGCATCAATCAGGATGCGGCGCACATCCAGGGTCTGTTTCGATATGGCTGCCTGGGCCTTCTTGGACCAGTTCGGCAGGGAAAAGACGAATTCGACCAGAGCCTGTGCAACCGGAAGCGGTTCAGCGGGCGGAGTCCATCCAACCAGATCGCCGGCACGCTGGGCCAGAATTTCCAGGGCCTTTCCGCTGGCCCTGTCCTGGCGCACGCCACGCATCGAGACCTGTTTGGGGTCTTGAAGCAGGATGTCCATGACGAGATCGGTCACATTGGGCTGAAATACGCCCTTGACATAGATCGCCGTTCGGTCGCGCCGCGATTTGAAATAGGCGATGGCAAGAAGTGGCATGACGCCACGGCGGACACCGAACGGCGGTTGCTCCCAAGCATCATAGAGTTCCTGGAACGTCACTTGCGTGTCTTGCTCGACAAGCCGGTCCGCCTCTTGCCAAAGCGGCCCAAAGGTGGTCAGCGGCCCCTTCCCTCCCTTCGTGGGTGCAAGGAACCGCCAATGGCCGTCTCGCTTTTGGTAGAGGCCTGTTGCTTCCAGCACGGTAGACGCCAGCCCGCGCTCTGCCGGGTACCCTTCCAATCCAAGACAGGGGTCGCCGTCTGAATTTGCAATCGCATGTAGAAGTGCGCGCAGAGCGGCGTTTGTATTGCTTGAGGGCCGCTGCCGGTTAATGAGTTCGGACTTGATCGTCGGTGCCTGATCGAATGTTGAAGCCGCAAGCTGACTGGCCAGACGTGACAGTCCGGAAATGTCACCGGCAGATGGCAGAGCCTTGCCCTTCAGGAACCACTCCGCGCTCGAAAATGCGATCCGCAGCTCCTCTTCCAGGTTCGCGTGGAGCGCACTCAACCGGGCTTGCATTTCGCGCCGCGCGGCGGCGTCACCCTCGAGTTCCGGGCTGTCACGCTCAACGTCCGCCGTAGCGGCAAGTTCGCGGCCCAGTGCGCGGATCTTCTCGAAATTCCTTGGCAGGCCGACGACAACAGGCAAGCCCGTCGAGACGGCGGCGCCAAATCTCTCGATCTCTGCCTTGGCTTCCTCAGCGGTCAGGTCGAGCGATGGCAGGACCAGGATGAACTTGCCCGCAGAACCCGCGCTCGGCGCGATTGCCTTGGTCGGGATGCCGTCCTGCGTCAATTCGACCAGATCCGCATCGTACCAGCGCGGCGCCCCCGTATCGAAGTAGTGTTTCTTGGCAAGAATCGGGCGCAGATCCGCGAGCCGACTCAGGGTTGAGACATTGAGAGATTCCGTACTTTGGAGGCGCGCGGCCACTTCTTCGTCGATATCGAAGTCACTTCCCGCAAAGATCGCGTAGGCATCGAGATGGCGACGAAAGACCAGGCAAGAGCTTCGGCTGAGATAGTCGAGCGCATCGATCACTTCGCTCTTGCTCGCTTTCGCAATGGATGCGGCAATGACCGAGGGCTCTGCGGCGATGCCGGAGCCATTGTGAAAGAGATCGATGATCGCGACGGTTTTTGCCACCCGCTCGTGGAGAGCCTCGCCGCTACGCCGCGACCGTTCGATGGCATCGACCGCCTGTGCCCATCTGTGCCCGTCGCTTGATGCCAGAATCGCGGATCCCAAATTGAGATGCAGGTAGTCCCAAAGGTCCGCGGGTTCATACGTGCGTGCGGCATCGAGCTCAGCGCCTTGAAGGTACTCGGTGAATCCTCCGGGTTCTGCAGAGGCAAGAAAACCGAAAAGGCTCCGCTCGTTCTGCCCGAAGCGGCGGCGGGTGATGGGCCCGAGAAGCGCTGCCACGACCGGATGAAGGGGCCAGCAACGATCGAGACGCTGCGCCAGATCGCTCGGCGCACCCGGCCTGCGCACCGACACGCCCTTTGCAACCACTTTGGCGGTCTTGAGGCTGGTCTTGTGATCTGCGGTGCACGAGATCGCCTTGCCAAGCAGATTGATCACCTCATCGATGGCCGTAATGACGGGGACGTCGACATAGCGGCCTTGAATCTTTGCCCACTCATCCTGAATGCGGGAACCGAGCCGCTCGGCGTAACGCTCGAATGACTGGTGGAGAATGCCGATGACGATCAGCCGCCCGTCGCTTCGGTTGGCCGCTTCTGCAAGGTCTTGGAAAAAGTGAATGTCAACGGCCCTGTCGGCCGCCCCCTCCAGATACTTGCCCATCTCGTCGATGATCACCAGGACGCCGCCATCGATGCGCGCATCTGCCTCTCTGGTCAGTCGCTCGATCACGTCGCGGCCGGTAGCATCTTCAATCCGCGACCGTTTTGTTCGGGCCTTGCCGGGCGCTTCGGCTACGGCTTTCGACAACTGGTCTCGCAGATCGGCGACCGGATCGCCCCTCCGGCCCGTAATCGCAACTGTCAGCCAGTCGTCGGACGCGTTCTTGAAGAAGGAGGATGTGCCTTTAACATCTTTGAGCGTGTCGCGCGCGAGTTTCCGAACGGCCTTGTCGGGATGAAGACATGAGGCAAGCATCAGCGCGAGACTGGATTTGCCCCCGCCGTAAGGTCCGGTCCAGGTGAATGCGCCCTGCCGGTTTGCAACCAGTTTCAGAGTTGTCGCGAGCGTTGTCTTCGACGTTTCGTGAGCAACATAACCCAAGAGTGCGTCTGGCTGGCCGAGATCCGAATCGAGCCGGATGGAGCGTTGGAAACGCCGCTCGACGGACACCACGTCAATGAGAGAGGACGAACCGCTCATGCCGCCTCCAATGCCGCTTGCCTGTCATAGGCGAGCGGCAGAAACGAGAGAGGATCCACCTTTTCCTTTCGGCGCGCAACATTGCGCACGCCGGCGGTATCGGACCAGGCATATGAACCTTGCGAGGCGGCATCGATCGCAACCAGGCGATCGACCACTGCATGCTCATCGAGCTTGAAAACCCTTCCAGGAGAGCCCGGTTCGTAGACGATCGCGTCAACCGACAGGGTAGATTGCCTGGGCGCCCAACTTTGCCAGAACTCCTCTAGCGCAAAGAGAAAGACGCCATCGTGCAAAGTGGGCTTTGCGCCGCGGCGAAACTCGAAGGAGCGCGACGAAACCTCCTTGATCAGGCCCAATTCTCCGAGCACCGACTCAATCTGGTCATCGACGGCCCCTGCCCCGACCTTGGCGACATAGGACCGCACGAAGCACTCCACATCTCGCTTCAAGGTTGCCGTTGACGAACGCGAGCGCTCAAGGCGCTTGCACAGCAATGCGAGAGCATCCGTCAAACTGTCGCGGTCAAAACTCTGAGCATTGAGGTGATTGAAAGCGTAGAACCATGTGGTGGCCCGTTCGACATCGCTGGCCACGAACCAGTGCAGCAACCAGATCGTGGAAATCTTCTCCATGAAAGGGTCGAGGCCGGCCTCATCGTCAAAAAGGCGATGCCCGAGGCGACTCACCCGGTAGCTGCCGCCTTCTTTGTTCTCTTCGATAATGCGGAAGACCTGCGCCCAGTGGCGGATGGCCGTCACCATGTTCTTGCCCACGCCGAAGCGAACAATCCCATAGTCCTTGTCGAAGGTATTGTTTTTGTTTTGTTCTTCGTCTTCACGCACAGCTTCAAAGGCCTTTCGAAGCCACAGGCGGCGAAGGGGGAATGTCTCGTGGCCGGCAAATCGGGTTTTGACGGCAGGGTCGCTCAAAGGTCCGCGAAGCATGATTCCACCCTACTGGAGATTTCTTCCAGTTGGAAGCGGCAACTTCGAACCGTGATCGGAAATTGAGGTGGCGCTTTCGTCGCGCGAGCGGATCTTTCCGATGCCGGCAACGAGCGCGGCCACGCCCTGATTTACGTGCTCTTTGGTACTCGTTCGCCCGAAGCTGATGCGAACGCTCTCATTGGCGCAAGACGCGGGCAAGCCCATTGCGCGAAGCACGTAAGAGGGCTCGATCGAACCTGCGTTGCAGGCTGAACCCATTGATATAGATACGCTTTCTTGAACAGTCAGGACCAATTCTGCAGCATCGACTCCGGGAATCCTGACACTCAGAATGCCGGGCACGGTGTCCTTGCCGGCATTCAATTCCACGTCGCAGCCGCTTTCGCGCAACAGGCGCAAAAAGTCGGCTCTGAGGTCGTGAAAGTGCCCTTGATCCCGGCTTTGCCATTCCTGGGCGAGCGCCGCGGCCGCCCCCAGTCCGACGCACAATGCGGTCGGCACCGTTCCGCTGCGAATGCCGCCCTGCTGACCGCCGCCGTGGAAGAGCGGCGTCATCTGTTGCCGAATCTCGCGGGGTGCGATCAGGGCACCAATGCCTTGCGGGCCGGAGAGCTTGTGGCCAGAGAGGCTGAGGAGCGTATTGGGCAGGTCAGATAAGTCGATCGCCAACCGCCCGACAGCCTGCGCTGCATCCGTGTGAAACAAGACAGCCCGATCTGCACAGAGCTCCGCGATCTCGCGAAAGGGCTGGATGGCGCCAGTTTCGTTATTGACCGCCATGACCGAGACGAGTGCCGTATCGTCGCGCATGGCATCGGCCACATGGGATGCGGAAACACGCCCGTTTGGCGCCGGCGGGACAACTGTCAGATCGCAGCCGACGTGTTCCAGATACCGTGCCGCTTCAAGAACGCATTTATGCTCGATCGCGCTGACAATCAGATGTCGACCGGCGATCTTCTTGGACTGCAGTATCCCTTTGAGTGCGAGATTGTTCGCTTCTGTTGCACCCGACGTGAAGATGATGTCGTCCGGTGCACAGGCAAAAAGCGACGAGATCTGATCCTTGGCGTGCTCGACGGCGCTGGCAGCCGCAATTCCTGTCAGATGATCCGAATGAGGGTTTCCAAACTTGTCGCTCAGCCAAGGCGTCATGGCGTCGGCGACCTCGGGTGCGAGCGGTGAAGATGCGGCATGATCAAGGTAGAGCGGGGTCATGTTTCGGCCCGTCGCATGAATTCGTCGAACAGCGGAACCGTAAAGGCGGCATATCCGTACTTCGGGCTGTAGATCATTCCGTTCGTGATGAGAGCGTCTCGTGTCGGGCCGAGTTGCGACGAGGTCTTGCCCATGACGTCGGCGACATCCCCGGTCTTGTGAGGACCCGGCCCAAGCCGTGCCATCGCGCGCAGGTAGGTTTTCTGCGGGTCAGACAAACGTTCGTAACGGGACCGAAAGAAGTTCTTGTCGAGACGCTCCACTGCTCGCTGTTCGGCTCGGCCGACGTCACCGGCGGAGATGGGCGAGCCGTCGGCACAGTTCCAGGCCTGGTAACCCCACTCCTGCAGAAAATAGGGATAGCCCTTGGTGCGATCGATGATGTGTCGGACCGCCTCGTCATCAAGTTGTATTCCGGCCTCCCTGGCCGGTGCGACCAGCGCACGGTGGGCCTCGGCCTCGTCCAAGGGGCCGATCTCCGGATAATCGAACAGGCGCTCAGAATACGACTTCGCATCTCCTGTCAGTTTGATGAGGAGCGGCAGGCCCGCGCCCACGACCATGAGCGGCAGCTGCTTTTGATCTGTGCGGTGGATCGCCATGATCAAGGCTTCGAAGTCTTCGCCGGACAGGTTCTGGAATTCATCGATCAGAATGACGATCGCAGTGTCTCGGGCTTTCGCAGCCTCGCCTGCGGCGATGAACAGATCGGCGAGATCGCGGGACAGTTTGCCGCTGTCGGCTGTACCGGTCTCGGCATCGACATCAACGGAGAACTCGACATCCCCATACTTGATTTTGATGGCGCCGGCATAGCTCTTCAGAACACGAAGCCCCTTCTTGACCTGTTCGCTGACACCTTTGGCCCGATCGAGCTTCAACAGGGCTGTGCGGAGGGTTCCTATGATGCTGACCGAGAGCGGTTCGTTGGCGCTTGCCTCCAGAAAGTCCGTCAGCGCGCCATCTTGGTCGGCTATGGCCTGAACCTCATTGAGCAGAACGGTTTTCCCGACACCTCGAAGCCCAACGAAGATGAAGCTTCGTGCCGACTTGCCGAGCCGGTTTCGTTGAATCACGATCTTGGCTTCGTCCAGTATGGTGTCGCGGCCAGCGAGTTCAGGAGGCGGCGTTCCCGCACCAGGAGCGTACGGATTCGTTTGAGGATCCAATGTGAGGGCCTGTAGCTGGTTTATTGTCTGCTTCGATAAACTTTCTATAGGCGATTCGAGGGCACTTGTAACAAGTTTATGGTTGCGGCCTGTAAACTTATTAAAACATCGAAAGTTCGAGGTCCGGAAAATCGCGCGGGCTTTGCAGATCAAACGTCGACAGAAACGTCTCCGTCGTCACGAAGGCATGCGGCGACCGCGGACCGCTGGCGATCAGGCCTCAGAGGCTGACCTAAAATGTTGATCGCCGCCCCCAGTTGTGGTCACTCCCCGCTGACTTCCACACCGGACAGGGAGGGCCGCATGGCATGGAACGAGACCACCCGCGAGAAGTTTTGGCGCAGTTCAGACCGGCATGAAAGCGATTTGACCGATGAGGAATTGCTTCTTGACCGAACCGATCCTCTAGGCTCCGTCGAAGCCAGGACGTCACCGCACTGTCGATCTTCGGGCGGCTTTCGACGCGATCCAGTACATGCTGGCGACGGGGTGCCAATGGTCGGCGATTCCCAAGTGTTTCCCGCCTTTACGACGGTTCAGAACTTCCTCTACGCATGGCCCGACCTTGGCGACGAAGAAGCCGGACTTCCGCCAAAGGTTGCCTGACCTGCTAAGCAGCTTTCTGTTTTCTCAAAATTCCATCAATCGCATCTGAAATATTCCAAATCGGCTCGGCATCCCCGTCTTTCAGCATATCAATGACTTTTGGGAGGCCTGCGACCGCTAGCCCGTTGGCCATGTTCATCATCTTGCGTGGTTCGGAGACAATGTCGATGTCTCCTGTCTGACCGATGGCGATCAGCATGATCGCGTGAACGCGCCAGGGATCGCTGCCGAAGATGGACCCGTCGATGATCTTTCGCGAGTTGTGCTTGCCAGAGTCGACCGGTTCGAGGCCTTCTTGCGCAGCAACGCACACAGCCAGAAACCAAAGATCTACCATGCGCGGGAAGGGGCTCTGATCGATGACCGCCCCTGCCTCGCGCTGACAATAGCGGCTGAAAGCCTCGTGCAGTTCCACCGGTACGCTGATGTCGATGGCGGCAAATGGGTTAAAATATCTGTCAGCCATTGTCCTCTCCTATGACGCCATCTGAAGCAGGCCTTCAGGGTCCTTGTGCCTCTCACACAATGTACAGACCCGTTGGTGGTCACACTCGCAGCGCAGAACGCGTAGTTCCGGTACGCCCGGATCGTTGACGAGCATCTTCGGGTAATGGGCCGGATTGGTGAGCGTGTAGATTGTTCCCACCGCCTCATCGAGAATCTCTTCGGTGCCCGCAATTTCGTCGTGCGTGAGGAACAAAACGAGCTGCGCACTCTCACGCACAGCCGTACGGAGAATCGAACGCTTGACGTACCCGCTTGTCATGCCGAGCGGGGTGTCGATCACATTTGGCGCTTCAACTTCGCTGACTCTGGTCAGAGCAAGGATGAAAGCGAGCGTCAAAGCGCGGCGCGACGCGCCGTTGAGATCGCGATCCGGGTTCAAGGTTCGGTCGTTCGGGCCGTAGACAATGATGTCAAATTCCGCGCTGATCACCGCGCGCCTGATAATCGCGCCCTGTTCGGGATCAGAGCCGATCATCTCCAGGAAGATTTCGTTCATCAACTCACTGACCTTGCCAAGCTCTTCGCTCGTGATCCGGTCAAACGAGCCTTGCAAAACCTTGATAACATCCTGGGTCACTTCAAGTTCGGCAAGAAGGCGCGCGCCCTTTTCCTGCGCCCGGAGCAGGCGGTGCTCTTCCGCGGAAAGCTCGTCTCGCTCACGGCGCAGGCCAGTGAGCTGCGTGTCGAGCTTGGTCTTCCTTTGCAAGCAGCGGTCGCGCTGCGCACGGTAGTTCCTGCGCGCCTCACGCAGGCCTTGGATGTCGGTGTCGGGCATCCCGTCGAGCTGTAGGTCAAGGGCCCGCATCTCTTGCCCGGCTTGATCGCGCAAGTTTTGCAGCCCATCGCGAGACTCTACGACCTTTGTATAGTCTTCGAGCCACTCCGTTCCGTCGGTCGGCGCGAGTGGCTTCGCGCCAAAGAACAGATCGGTAATGATCTCCTGAATCTCATCGGCCTTGCGGCTATCTTCGATCAGCTTGGCAATGTTGCTGCGGCGCGTGTCTGCACCAAGATCGCCTTCTTTGAGGCTCTCACCGCAGATGCACTCCGCGCTTGTCATCCGCTGTTCAAGTACCGGAATCGTCGTGCTCGGAATCTGCCCCTGATCGCGAAGCCGTTCAAGCTTGTCGAAGGCTTTCTGCATGACCGGTGCGAGCAGGTCTTTGGCGAGCGCGCGGCCGCGGAACAAGTTCGAGTGCTCCTTGTTGGCTGCAGTTAGCTGATCATCGAGCTGCTTAATGCGCTTACGCGTCCCGTCGAGTTTCTTGCGCAGCTCTTCCTTGTCGCCTTTCTCCAAGGCCTCGTCGATCTTGCGCTCGATCTCACGAACCTTCGCATCGAAGTTTGCGAACTGCTCCTTCGCATCATCTAGTTCGCCCTCATGCTCCGTGAACTCTTCATCAAGCGTTTCCAGGCGCGAAGCGATGCGCGTCAAGTCACCGCCAACGCCACTCACTTTTGCCCGCTTGTTCACATCGGCACCGGCCTTGCGCACGTGCTTGATCGCGCTCTCGATGACACCCAACCCAAGAAGCGCCCTGATTGCACGCTGGACGCGTTCGCGCTTAGTCGATACCGCAACATCCGCTTCAATGAAGCTCAGGGCACGATCGCCGTCGGTGAAGAAGACATCACGCAGCTCCGGTGGCAGCTCATCATTGATCAGCGCCTCCGGCGCATCGATGGGATCGGCACCGGTCTCATTGAGCGCGAACAGCTTCACGGTTGAAGGACCGCGCCGCCAGTTCGTTTCATCGACTTCTTCGAAGGCCGAGCGCTCAATCCGGTAGCGGCGCCTGGTCTCGCGCACGCCGGTCGGTCCGCGCCTGACGCTCGTGACTTCGAATTCTACCGTTGCCGTAATCGGCACCCGCTTGCCTTCATCGGCTTGCCAATCAATCGGATGCAGACGAAACCCGTCTCCCTTTCCGGGCAGCGCGCCATCGCCGTAGAGCGCCCACTGCAGGGCGTTCAGGATTGTCGTCTTGCATGTCTCGTTCGCCGCGCGAATGACCGTGAGGTTGCGTTCGGGATCGGTGGAGAAGTCAAGCTCAAGGTCACGCAATATCCGAAAGTTCTGAAAGGAAGCCCGGTGCAGTTTCATTGCTCTTGTCCTCCCGCATCAGAGTCCCCGGTGCGCTGCTCCGCAAGGTAGCGTCCCGCCGCATTGCACTTGTCATTGATCTTTTTCTGTATGTTCGTGCCCTGAACTCGATGCTGGCGCTCATATACGATAACGTCGGTTATCACGTCGATAATTTCTGCGCGGTATCCCTTGCAGCGGTCTTCGACCTTTGCGGATTCTTCCAGGAGGATCGAAATAATCTTTTTGTCGTTCAATGGCATTTTCGTACTCTACCCCTATAGATAAGCTGCCTTCACAAGGTCGTCGATCACACCAAGCGGCCCATCGTTGCGCCCTGCGTTTCTTGCGAGTCGCGCGAATTCCTGCGCGCGCTTGAGTTCCCCTTTGATGAGTGCACGGGCATCGGCATCAAGACCCCCTTCGATATCTGGCGGCAGAGCCAGAAAATCGTGGATGATGCTGTGCGTCTTCCCGGTGGCACTGCAGGTCCTCAGCAGCCGCCCTCGACGCTGCACCCACTGCCGTTCAACGGTCGTGCTCGCGAGAATATAGGCTCTCGAAACCTGCGGGATGTTTACCCCCTCATCGAGGACTCGCTTTGCCGTGAGCATCTGTATCTCGCTGTCCTGGAACGAGCGGATGATGCGCCGGGTTTTCTCGCGATCCGCGGTTTCTGCCGCCGTGAGCTGGTGACACAGCAGCCCCTTGTTGCCGAGTAGCCGGTTGACCTGCTCTAACTGCGCCGGTGCCTTGTCGGTTGCGTAGACAAGCGTGTGCTTCAGCTCCGGCAAATTCTCGCGGTCGAGCAGCTCGGCAAGCAGACCAACCTTCCCTTCCGCCGTCTCCAGAAGCGCACGCCGATCTCGGAGCAGCTTTGAAAGATACTCGTCCGGCTGCCCGTTATCGTCGCGCCACGCATTGGCTCTGATCTTCTCGGTCAGCGCATACCATTCATCCATCTCAGTTTCGGTCAAATGGACCGGATGGAGGTGATAATCGTATTGGGTCAGGCACTTTCCGATTGCCTCTTCCAAAGTGAAACGGAAGACGACATCGCCAAAGAACGAGAAGAGGGCAGCCGTTCCATCCGCATCATACTGCCGAACCGGTGTCGCTGACAGTGCCAGGCGATGCTCAAAGAACTCCGGCGGGTTTGTGATGAAGGCTTGGCGCCCGAGATTGTGCGCTTCATCGGCGATCAGCATCCGGTCGCAATCGAATTGCTCGATGGTTTCAAGAAACGCTTCGCTGCAAAGCGTGTCGTGGCTAACCACCACGGCTTCGGCCTTGCTGAGACCCGTGCGCAATCGGCGACGGACCTTGCCGAGGTCCTTGGAGCGCTGCGCCGCGCCGCCTGCAGCAGTCAGATTGATGGGCTCCAGCCCGAAGGGCCTGATCTCGTCGCACCATTGCTGCACCAGTGGAATATACGGAGCCGCGACGACGATCAGGAGCGGCTTGTGAACATCAAAAAGCTCGTGAGCGGAGATCATCGACGTTATGGTCTTGCCCGAACCCGTTGCCATCTCCAGGACGCCTCGAAATTCGGCACCGCACCAGGCATTCACGGCATTGCCCTGATGGGCAAAAGGCCCGTCTTCATAGCGCAGCCAGTCTGGAATAGCGAATTCCTGCTTTTGGCGGATGGGCGGTTCCACTGACGAGTAGAAGATCGGGTCGGGGCTTCCGATCGCCTTCTTGTAGAGCGCAAGGAACTCGTCCTCGGACGGTGGGGAGTCGCTGCCATAGGCGCGCAGAAGATCGTCCTTCACGGCCTTTGGAAGATCGACAACCTTGCAATCATCCTCGTGGTCTACCCAAAGGCGCTCGAACTGGTACTTGAACTTTTCGACGATGTAGCTTTGGGTCCCGTCTTCCCAGGACCTCGACACGTTGATCTGTTCGAAATTCTTGCGGATGCCCGAACGCGTCAGGTTGCTGGAGCCGTGCGCGGCAAGAGCTTCTTCGCCGCGCTCAAATATCCAGACCTTGGGGTGGAACAGCGCGTCCTTCATGATGGCCACCCGAATGTCGATCCGGCCCA
>JAJEGW010000018.1 GCA_022819605.1 Silicimonas sp.
GGGTCTCGGCGCCTAGGTTCCGCCCCTGCTGATACAGTGTGGCTCCAACGTATCCCGACCCCGAAGGCCGCACGCACCTTCGGCACGTCCACGTTCATGTACATCATCGGGATTCCCGCGGCAGCGGCTTCAGCCGCCAATGGCATGATCGCGTCATCTCCCGGGTGTCCCATCATGGCGATGCCGTCGGGCGCCTGGCTGATCGCCTCGCGCAGGTGGGTGACCATCTTGTCGAAGTCCCAATCCGAATAGATGATTTGGACATTTGCGCCGGTGTCTTCAGCGGCCTGCATCGCGCCGCGATCAATGATCGAGTTGAATGCACCGCCGGCCGGGCCGCCCGAGAACAGCCGAATCGTTTGTCCTGAACACCAGTCACCTGCCCAGGCTGTCCCGATACTCATAGCAAGGCCAGAAACGGCCAGAAATACTGAATTACTGAACTTACGCATGTTTCCCTCCCTGAAGCTCTTTGCGTCAAAAAACCCAAAAACGTTTTTGGGCTTCATGCGGAAGAGTTGCGAACATGTGCCGTCTGGTCAAGGTTTTTTGCGATTCTGGCCTCGGATTCGGCCAAATTTCGGCAGAATTCTTGACCGTTTTCCAAAAACGTTTTTGAATATGGTGGCATTGCCGGAGATGACCGTGACGACTGAACGCCGTGAAGAGCACGCAGAGTGGTGGCGAGGGGCCTGCATTTACGAAGTTTACCTGCGCAGCTTCATGGATTCCGATGACGACGGCGAGGGTGACCTGAGCGGGCTTCTGAGCCGGCTGGACTATCTCGCGGGGCTTGGGGTCGACGCGATCTGGATCACGCCGTTCTTTCCCTCGCCGATGCACGATTCGGGCTACGATGTTTCCGACTACCGACAGGTCGATCCGCGATTTGGAACGCTGGAAGACTTCCGCGAGGTTGTGCAGGCGGCGCATGACTTGGGGCTGAGGGTCGTCATCGACCAAGTCTATTCCCACAGTTCGCACAAGCATCCGTGGTTTGTCGAAAGCCGCTCAGGCAAGGACAACGAAAAGGCGGACTGGTATGTCTGGGCCGATGCGAAAGCCGACGGCGGTCTGCCCAATAACTGGCTCGCACGGTTTGGCGGCGTCGCATGGGAATGGGCGCCCGAACGGCGTCAGTACTATCTGCACAATTTCCTGATCGAGCAGCCCGATCTGAACCTGCACAACGCGGACGTGCAGGACGAGGTGCTTGACATCATGAATTTCTGGTTCGGCCTGGGTGTCGACGGTCTGCGGCTGGACGTCGCCAACTTCTTCATGCACGACCCTGCGCTGCGGGATAACCCTGTGGCCGAAATCGACGAGGTGCCCGCCAATCCGTATTACATGCAGCAACGTCTTTATGACCGGTCGCGGCCGGAAAACCTGCCGTTTCTCGCGCGCATGCGCGAGGTCGCCGGGGACCGGTTGCTGCTGGCTGAAATCTCCTGCGACTGGCAGGTCGAGCGCATGTCCGAGTACACGACACCTGACAGGCTGCACACGGCTTACAGTTTTGCCCTGCTTGCCCCCGAGTTGAACGGGTCCGCCATCGCAGCCACGGTTCTGGAAGCAGGCGAAGGTCACAGCTGGCCGACGTGGGCGCTTTCAAACCACGATGTCTTCCGAGTGGCCAGCCGGTGGGGCGCCGAGGGCAATCCGGCAAGGGCGACGATGCTGCATGCACTTCTGCTTTGTCTTCGCGGCACCGTCATCCTCTACCAGGGGGAAGAACTGGGGTTGCCGCACTCGCGCGTACCGCGTGAAGCGATTCAGGACCCCGAAGGCATCCGGTTCTGGCCGCACGATCGAGGACGCGACGGTGCGCGCACGCCCTTTCCCTGGAACGACACGGATCAACTTGGGTTCTCGAAGAATGCTCGTACTTGGCTGCCTTGCGAACCGTCCCATGCTGCGCTTTCGGTTGCTCGGCAGGACGAGCTGGGCGGGTCGATCCTGGAAAACTGCCGCGCACTGATTGCGCTGCGCCGCGCGAACGCGGCCCTGCGATACGGATCGTTTGAACCGACAGAGCACGAGAAGGACTGGCTTGTCTTTTTCCGCGTTCACGAGGAACAAAGGGTCATGTGTGCGTTCAATTTCTCGGGCTCCCCCCGTCGTGTTCCGTTGCACGACCGAATGAACTTGCTTTCGGGCGAACTTCGTGAGGCCGCGCTGCCTGCGCATGGCTATGTGATCGCAGAGGAAAGCTGATGGGCGAACCCGCCAGAAGATTGGGGATCAGGGATGTGGCCGAACAGACCGGTCTTTCGGTCTCGACCGTCAGCCGCGCGCTCAACGGATACTCAGACGTCAAGCTCGAAACCCGTCGCAAGGTCGAAGCCGTTGCAGAGCAACTTGGCTACCGTGCGAGTTTTGCTGCGTCGAGCCTTCGATCGAAGCAGACCAATACCGTGACCTTCATGGTCTCGAAGCCCTGGACAAAGTTTGTTGACCCGTTCTTCCTGATCCTGCTCGACGGCGTTGAACTTTCGCTGCAGGCCCGAGGCTATGCGCTTCAGATTGTCATGGCGCGGGAGTATGAGACCGAGTTCGAGATCATTCGCAATTCTGTTGAACGAGGCCGCTGCGACGGGCTTCTGTTCGGGCGAACCCGGCCCGAGGACGAGCGGGTCGAATGGCTGCAGGCGCGCGGCTTTCCATTCGTGACCGTCGGACGAACGGACAAGTCCGATCACGACTGGGTCGACGTGGATCACTACAAGATCGGGTATCAGGCAACCGAACGGCTGATTCGGCTTGGTCATACCCGCATCGCACATCTGATGACTCCGCTCAGGTACACCTATTCAAAGCATGCCCTGCACGGCTACCGTGATGCGCTGGAGGCGCATGGCATTGGCCACGATCCCGCGCTCGAGATTGAATGTTACCTGTCGCGAAAGACCGGCGCGGATGCCGTGACCGAGCTGATTACCCGCGGTGTCGGTCCGACCGCGATCTTTTGCGGCAACGACGTGATTGCCCTTTCGGCAATGGAGGCCATGCGCCAGTTCGGAATCCGGCCTGGTCCGGACATGGCGTTGATCGGCTGCGATGACGTGCCCGTGGCAGCGCATGTCGGATTGGGTCTTACGACGTTTCGCCAGGATCTCGACGCGCTTGGGATGCGGCTGGGGCGCATGATGGTCGCGAAGCTCAACGGCGATGCCGGACCCCATCAGCAGTTGATCGACGCGGAATTGATCCTGCGTGGCACCGACTTGCCACAGGCCGGAGGGCGCGTCGAATGAATATGACGGTCAAGGACCTGATCGACCACAAGGGAAAGGGTCAGCTTACCGAACTCAACGTGGCCTCGGTTGAGCATGCCGCTGCTGCTGAGGCCGCCGGGATCGAGATCATCGTATCGGGCCGCAAGCATGCCCGCGACGACTTCCGCGCTGCCGCCCCGAACACGCATTTCACGTTCGGCTTGATCTACGGCGAACACGCCAATGCCGATGAGGCCAAGCGCGCGGCCTTCGAGGCAATGGATGCTGGAGCCGACAGTGTCTATAGTCCGATGCACTACAACGTGATCGAAGCCATGGCGAAAGAGGCGATTCCTGTTGTCGGCCACATCGGCTTCATGCCGCAAAAGGCCCGATGGACCGGCTACGTGGCACGCGGCAAAACGGCAGATGATGCCCTCGCCATTCTGAACGACGCCCGACGCTATCAGGACGCGGGCGCCTTTGCGGTCGAGATCGAAATTGTGCCGCCAGCGGTCGCGGCGGCGATTTCCCGGCGGACGTCTCTCGTCGTGATTTCCATGGGTTCGGGCGCGGGTTGCGATGTCCAGTACCTGTTTTCGGTCGATGTCCTCGGCGAAACCGAAGGTCACGTGCCCCGTCATGCTCGGGTCTACAGGGATTTCCGAGCCGAATACGCGCGACTGCAACAGGACCGCGTTGCTGCGTTTTCCGAGTTCAGGCGCGATGTGGCTTCGGGGTCGTTTCCGGACGAAAGCGAGCTGGTCCAGATCTCCGACGAAGAGTTGAACAAGTTCGAAACCGCACTGGAAAACTGGAGCTAGCCGAACCTTGGGCCTGATGCGATTGATAACATTTCCGATGGAGCGGGACTATTCCCTGACCGGTCCGGAGCGGCAGAAAGCATTCGACAAGGACCTTGCAGGCGCGGAGTGGTATCGGACGCCGGTAGACCGAAAGGTGCTGAAGTCCTTGATGAAACGCACGGATTGGCCAGCGACGCGCGATATCGCGATCTGGGTTGTCGTGCTGGTCGGCAGCGGCGCGGGTGGCATCCTTCTTTGGGGAAGCTGGTGGGCGCTGCCGTTCTTTTTCGTCTACGGCGTCTTCTATGCCTCGGCTGCCGACAGCCGCTGGCATGAATGCGGCCACGGCACGGCTTTCAAGACCCGGTGGAAGAACGACGCCGTCCATGAATTCGCAAGCTTTCTGTTGATGCGAAACTCGGTGGTCTGGCGCTGGTCTCACGCTCGCCATCACACAGATACGATCATCGTGGGCAGAGACCCGGAAATCGCGGGCATGCGACCACCGCAGCTGATCGTACTCTGTCTCAACCTGTTCGGGATCGTTGCCGTACCGCAAAGCCTCGCTGCCTTGGCCCGAAACGCCGCGGGGATCCTTCCGCCGGACGAGGCCGACCTCATCCCCGATTCCGAACGCGTCAAGGCCATTCGTGTCGGCCGCATCCACATCGCGATCTACGTTCTTGTGGCTTTGGTTTCTCTCTGGTCGTGGTCGCTCCTGCCACTCATGATCATCGGGCTGCCCCGGGCCTACGGGATCTGGCTATTGCTCGTGATGGGGCTTCCCCAGCACCTCGGACTGGCGGAAGACGTGCTCGACTACCGCATCAATTCACGCACTGTGCTCATGAACCCGATTCTGCGCTTCATCTACTGGAACATGAACTATCATATCGAGCATCACATGTATCCGATGGTGCCCTATCACGCCTTGCCCAAGCTGCGCGAGGTGGTGAAACACGACCTGCCCGCGCCCAACCCATCGCTCTGGAACGCTTGGTCCGAGATCATCCCCTGTGTGCGGCGGCAGCTTCGCGACCCGCGTCACTTCATCCGCCCTCAACTGCCCGAAGGGGCGGGTGTATGGGAGCCCGTTCGGTCCAACCAGATCGCCTGACGCCGGAGAACGCGATGCCCTGGATAGATGCCTGCGCACTTGTTGACATCGAAGAAGAGGATTTGGTTCGGTTGGACCACGAGGGACGAACCTACGCGGTCTATCGAATTTCGGGCGAAGAGGTCTATTGTACAGATGGCCTTTGTACGCACGAAAAGGTGCATCTTGCCGACGGGTTGGTGATCGACCACACGATCGAATGCCCCAAGCACAACGGCCAGTTTGATGTCCGGACGGGCACCGCGATCAGGTCGCCTGCCTGTGAAGCGTTGAGTACTTATCCGGCCCGTGTCGTGGACGGCAGGGTCCACGTCGAGGTTCCATAACGGTTCACGAACGTGACACTGCCCAGGTCAGTACTGAACATTTGCGTTTCGTTGTCTAATTCGAACTTGCTCGCCCGGGCATACGATCCAAGAAGGCCAACGATCGCCAGCGGCGTGACCCGAACGGTGCAAGCACCTGTGCGGAATAGGCAGACTTGGCGTCGTTTCGATTGATACTGGGCGTACCGATCTTCCAGCAGCAAAGAAGCACTTAATAGCGGTCCATCGCTACCTGCGGAAGTGCGCGACTTGAAATCACTTGACTGTGCAGGGCCGAAATATAATAAGAATACTTATTCTCTTTACGAGGCCGAGGCCGGTACTTATGTGCAAAGAAGTGAGCGATGATTGAAGAGCACCAGTATGACTATGTCGTCATTGGGGCAGGGTCGGCTGGCTGCGTCATCGCCAATAGGCTGATAGGGGATGGACGATTCACTGTTGCATTGGTTGAACGCGGCGGCTTGGACACGAACCGCTGGATCCATATTCCCGCTACGTACCATAAGGCACACCAAACCCAATCCGTTGACGCCGTGGTTTCCGAGCCCGATGCCACGCTCAACGGAAACCAATTTGCCGTGCCGCAGGGACGCGTCGTCGGGGGTGGGTCGTCCATCAATGCGATGATCTACATGCGCGGTCAGGCCGCCGATTATGATGAATGGGAGAACGAACACGGCTGCGCGGGCTGGAGCTTTAAGGACGTCTTGCCATCCTTTGTACGCCAGGAAAAGAACATGCAGTTCGGCGCTCCATTGCATGGACAGGACGGACCACTGGTCGTTTCAAGCCCCGAATACAAGCATCCGCTGAACAAGATAGCCTTGAGCGCGGCGATGTCTGTCGGGATCGCCTGGAGCGACGACTTCAACGGCGAGACGCAGGACGGTGCAGGCTGGTATCAGGCAACAGCGCATGCGGGCAAGCGCCAGTCTGCCGCGCGGTGTTTCCTGAAACCAGTGATCAACAACGAGCGTTTGACGCTCTTGACCAATACCGTTGCGCGCAAATTCCGATTTGAAGGCCGCCGCGCGATTGCACTGGAAGCGACTCTGGCCGGGGTGCCGAGACTCCTGCGGGCCCGGAAAGAGATCATCCTGACTGCGGGGTCCTTCCACAGCCCCAAGCTCTTGATGCTATCCGGCGTGGGGCCGGCGGGGGTGCTTTTGCGCCATGGGATCGATCAGGTGCAGGACGCGCCCGAGGTTGGCGCGAATTACCAGGACCATGTCGGCACACCTGTCACCTACAAGATCAAGACCAGAAACGGCTACTACGGGGCCGACAAGGGTTTGCGGGCGCTAAAGAACGGCATCGAGTATTTCATATTGGGGCGTGGATTGCTGACGTCGAACCTTTTGACAGCTGGTGCCTGCGTTGACACCTGCGGCTTGGGCCGGCCGGATGTTCAAATGAATTTAGCACCGTTCGCACCGGGGGCACCGGGTGAGGGGCCCCTGTCCTGCCATTCTTTTCACGTGCATCCTATGACGATGCGGCCCAAATCACGCGGGCGGCTTGTACTGTCATCAACGGATCCTGAGGATCACCCTAGGTTTGAAGCCAATGTGCTTCAGGCGGAAGAAGACCTTGACACCCTGCGCCGCGGCATTCGGTTGTCGCGCGAGATTTGCACGCAGCCCGAGTTGGCAGACATTCTCGGCGATCCGATTTGGCCGCCCCCCGATATCAACATCAGCAGCGGCTCGAACACCTTTGACGACGCGATCCGAAACCAGGCCCGCACGATTTACCACCCCTCGGGAACCTGCCGGATGGGAACGGATCAAGATGCAGTTGTGGATAGTGAGCTCCGCGTGAACGGGGTCGAAGGCCTGCGTGTCGCCGACTGCTCCATCATGCCCGCGCTTGTCTCCGGGAATACCAACGCGCCGACCATGATGATCGCAGACCGTGGTTCAGATTTCATTTTGGGAGACGCTTAGCTGGTTTGCAGGGCATCGATCGATGTTGCCAAAACAATCAGAGGAACTCGAACATCGTGCCTTAGGCGGTTCCGTCCTGTTCAAACCGTAGTCAACGCTTAAGGAGGAGAAGAATGCCAATTGTCGAGACCAACAGCAGCATCGCGAAGAACTTGCAAGGGCTGCATCTTTATCACTCTGACAGGTCGAATTGTTCGGCTCGCGTGCGTTTGCTGCTCGAGGAAAAACAGCTGC
>JAJEGW010000166.1 GCA_022819605.1 Silicimonas sp.
GCCACCGTGAACCCAAAACCGTCATCCCGGAAACACAACTAGCCGCTCCGCCACAGCGCACCTCAGGGGTGGCAACTTTGAGCCGGAATGGGTGGCAACATTGTGCCGGATTGGCCGGCAACTTTAGGCGGAATGCGCACTATTGCAACAAGCACAAGATGGGCTGCTCCAGCAACAAGAAAAACTTCGCCAAACATATTTGGGATCATCGCGACGAAAAGGAACGCATCGGCGCCACAGCCTGCATCGTCATCCCTTGGTTCATCGACTCCGGTCTATACAAGGAGCCGCAAGACTGGCACCCGTTGGCCTGGTTCATTCACGACAAATTGCCCTACTCGCGGATGGTCTTTTTTCAAAAAAACGCCGCGTTCAATCTCACTTGGCACGATAGATCGCCGGAGCGATGTATCCGTGCCATGTTCGGTCCCGCGCCTCATATCCTCACCAAACCCGGCATGCCCAACCATGAGGGCGATCACAGCGAACATTACTTACGCTTTCCAATCTATCCGTCGACGAATTAGTCTCGGCACGATCGAAATGATGATTAGTCACCACTGCCTTCGACATAGGCCTTGGCACACTGATAGTGCCAGTTGGTAAATGGTTTCCCGAATCGTTGGACCCTGCAACCCGGTGCGGCTGGTTCCCTGCCAGCGTAGAACACCGTTCGCTGGATTGCTGAATCTGCTGTCAGCGTACAGAACAACTGGATATAGTCCCTCCCGCCGAAAAACAGGATGGGTTCCGATGCGTCGGCCGGCAACATTCGAAAGTCGCGATAACTGTCGTGACGTCGGCGGCGCTTGAACCTCTGGACGTTCTGAGCGGTGCTGAACGTAATGTCGTAGTTGGGTGTCAGGAAATCCGCCCGGATCAATCCCCATCCCGCCGAGAGGATGTACAGGCGATCCAGGCCACAATGCTCAGCCAGAATCTCGTACGTTGAGTTACGGTACAGCCGCCACGCGGGCAGAAGGCCAAGTCGATTGTCGCCAGGATTCTCGTTGTATCGGCGGAGGACGGTACGCCAGGATGTCCCGGTGTCTGCAATATCGTCCGGGCGGGCGTAGATGCAGTCGCCATCACGAGGCGCGAGATCGGGGTCGGCGACGAACATCACCTTCCGGCCATCCCGGGTGCGAAGATTGCCAGCGCCGGCAGCCTTACGGGCGGCGCACTGGATGACGACGATCATTCGGGGGCTTCCGCTTGGTCAAGCAGGGATGCCAGGGCGTCGCGTAGGGGAAAGATCACGGGCCTTGCTGTCTTTCGGGGAGCCGATCGGTTCGGGAGTGGAGGATAGCTAACTTGGTGGTCTGAGGGCGACTCTCGAAACTACGGTGCGGACAGCGGAGCGTCTCGAAAGCGGCAACTCGCACGCTCGGGGCTCGAAAATCACCGGCATGCTGACGAAAGGAACGCGTCGGCCCCCAACCTCAAAGCCACGAACCAGGACCGCCTAGGGAAGGACATCGTCGTGCCCGGCAACCCGTGCGGCGAGCCAGCTCTGCAGACGCGGTTCAGGCGCCTACCCGAATCTTCCCGTTTGTGCCAGCGCCAAATCTGGTCAAATTGGCCGGAAAGGCAACGAGATGAGCCTGGCCGTAGGTCTGTAAAATCCGCCTCTGGATTGTTCGGCTTGACATCTATCCGGTTATGAACGCGAAACCATCTGCTCCGGATTGCCCAATCTGTGGAACACATAGCTGGGTCGGCGGTTCTCATCAATTGGAACTCTCTCATCAGAACGAACCTCTCGCCGTAAGCGATCTGGTCCACTCCGAATGCGCTGAATGCGGCTATGAACTGATATTGCCCCACCAAATCCAACGAAATGACGCTCGGATCAGAGATGCACGACGGGACGCAAGACGAGATCATCAGCGGCGCTGAAGTCTCGTACGTCAAGCTGGCGCCGCTCTTCGGCATTCGGGTGCGCTTCGGGCGCCGCCAGCACCTGGTTGAGCAGTGGTTCGTCGGTGACCTCGGAGGGGAAGCCGAGTCAACCACTAAGAATTTCTTAGTAGTTCGATCGGAAGGCGAACGAACGGTCCAGCGCCCGATCGACGCGCGCAGACCTCAGGTAGTGATCAGGCCGAAGACGGCGAGTCAACTGGCAAGGATTTTTTGGTAGTTCGATCAGAGAGCCGATGTCATGATCGAACACTAGACGGGCGACATCCTCGCACAAGACGCCGAAGCTCTGGTCAACACGGTCAACTGCGTAGGTGTCATGGGACGCGGCGTCGCACTTCAGGGCGTGGCCCTTATGTTTCGCGCGCCGCGATTCTTCACCATCTCATCCACTTCAGCCATCGCGCGCCGAGTCTGCGCGTTGGGGACCTTCAGCTCGAGAGGGAATGCCTGATCGGCCGCGATGCGGTGGAACAGCAGACGCACGGCTTCGGAGGCCGTGAGTCCCATTGCTGACAGTGCCTGGGTCGCCTCTCGTTTCAGTTCGCTGTCCATGCGGACGTGGAGCATTGTGCTTTGCGCGGTCATCGGTGCCTCCTGTCTCGTATCTCGACTGCGATATTGCAGTTCGACGCGCTCCGGTCAACCCTCCGCTCTCTGTTCACGCTACGGGGTGCGACATGCTTACGCAGGTCGCGGTCAGTGCCGAGGCCGTACTGGAGCGGACCGCCGCCAACTCCAAGAGGCGTGCGTAGGCTCGAAACAGTTCATTTCTTGTCAATCAGCCAAGATATTCGGGTAGACGGAGCCCCGCGAGCGACCCGATGATTGAGGCTCTCGGTTTTCCAACTCGCTCCGTTGCTTCGCGGTTACGGGCGGGACCAAGTGCAACTTACGTCATGAATAATGTCAATTGTTAAGTCAACTAATATGTTATTGTATCTGTCAATAGTCATGCATGGGCCGTGCGTGGCAAGAGGAACACAACACATGGCGAACGCACTGGGGAAACGGCTGGATTCCATCAAGGAGCATGGAGGCATCAAGGCCAGGGATATCGCCCAATTAATGGATACCTCGCCAGAGACGGTTTCGAGGTGGAGTAGAGGCAAGGTCGACCCTCGGCCGGACCGGCTGAAGCGTCTGTTGACTTTGGAATGGGTAATGGACCAGTTGGCGGAACTCTACGAGCCTGACGAGGCGCGCCTGTGGTTGTTCTCACCTCATCGACTGCTTGACGGCAAGACGCCGGCGGATCGCCTGCGGGAAGGCAATTTCGATGAGGTAATGACCATCATCGATCACTTGAAGGATGGCGCATACGTCTAGGCGGGAGTCGGTTGCATGCTGCCCGACGAGGAGATTCGCGGACTACTAGCGCAGGTCGCAGAGCGCGAGGATCTGCGAAAGGACTGATCGGGTGATTGGTCCGACACCCACCGCCCGCTGGCCAATGAGAACGTCCCTCCGTCAGCGTGAGGGGCTCAGAAGTATCGGTCACGATCTCAGTTCCATCGCCGAGTTTTTTGCCCCTCTTTCGACGACTCCCCCAAGTCCCGCGTAGACCCACACTCCGGCCAATTCGAACACCCCAGAAACCGCCCATATCGCCCCATCCTCGTCTCCATCCAACCATCACAGTCAGAACACGGCTCCAGGATCTCCCCGCAATCGCGGCAACGGTGATCATCACCCGCCCTCTCCGCCAGCCCAACCCCGCAACTCGGACACGGCGACCGCGTGAGGCTGCAATACGGGTAGTTGGAACAGCCGTAGAACGTACCTCCGCTCCTTGGATTTTCGCGGCGTTCCAGGCGTCCTTCCTTGCATTGCGGACAGGGCACGTCGGCTTGCGGCAGCCGGCCGAATACGTTCACCTCGTATCGTCCGTGCATCAGTTCCCGGGCGAACGATGACGGCGGTCCGCCTTCGGCCAGGAGGTAGACCTGGCGTCGTGCCCGGGTGATGGCGACGTAGAGCAGGCGGCGCTCTTCGGCATTCGGGTGCGCTTCGGGCGCCGCCAGCACCAGGTTGAGCAGTGGATCGTCGGTGATTTCGGAGGGGAAGCCGTGTTTGCCGGAACACAGGCCGAGCACCACGGCGTAGTCGGCCTCCATGCCCTTCGAGCGGTGCACGGTCCTGTAGGTGAAGCGCAGTCCCGGATATCGCTGTGCCAGGCGACCCATGTTCCGGGGTCTCAGGTGCCGGTACCGGCCCAGCAGCAGGACGCTGGCGGTTCCGTCGTGCCGGGCGGCATCCTCGGCGATCCTGTCGAGCGCTTCCGTCAACAGGGAAGGGCCTTTCTGTTCCGGCAGGCCGAGATGCACGGCCGGGCGGTCGGCCTTGCGCATCGGACGGACGTTCTTGCGGATCTGCGCGGGGTTGCGCAGCACGAAGTCGGTCGCCACCTCCGCGATGCGGTCGTCGGTCCGGAACATGGTTTCCAGGTCGATACGCAGGTAGTCGCCGAACCACGTTTCGAACTCGCGCATGACGGCGATATCGGATCCGCCGAACCGGTAGATGGCCTGCCAGTCGTCGCCGACGGCGAAGAGCTGGGCGTCGGGGGCGTTGTCCAGCAACGCCTTGAGCAACCTCGCCCGCGCCGGGGAGATGTCCTGGAACTCGTCGACCATGATGTATCCGAACGGACTGCCGTAGCGGCCCGACTCCACGAGGTCGGTGGCCCGGTTGATCATGTCGTGGAAATCGATCGTCCCGGAGCGGGTCAGCGTTTCCTGGTAGCGCTCGAATACCGGCCGGAACACGGCCAGGAACGCTTCCGCCCGATTGCGTTCGGCGAGGGATGCGGCGCGTCGGGAGACTTCCGCGAAGGACAGGCGGGCGCCCTTGAAGTGCTGCAGGAACGTCGCGAGCAGTCGCGTAAACGGGTCGATCCGGCCCTGTTGTTCGAGGACGCCGAACAGGTCGTCCCGGGAGATCGGCGAGAGGACGACGCCATGGTCGCCGAGCTTTTTCGCCAGGTTGCGCAACAGGTTGCCTTCGGCGTGTTCGTGGCTGAAGGTTTCGATCAGCACGGTGCCGTGCTCTTCGTGGACCCAGCGCTTCCAGTCCATCTCGCGGTGGTACTTGTCGTTGTCGACGAACGGCGCGGTCTTGCCCTCGGCGTCGAGCCCAAAATGCTCGATGTAGATGCCGTGATCGGGGAGATGGAAATCGGGCTGGTACTGGCGCTTGTCCGGCGTGGCGGTATCGTGCTCGTAGGCTGCTTCGTATTCGTAGGCGATGCCGTTGAGATAGAGGTAGTTGGCGATCTCGCATTCCTCGTAGCTCTTGACCTTCTCGCCCTTCAGCGAGCGGATGTTGTGGAGGCGGATGTAGTTCCAGTATTCGCCCCAGTTCCTGAACTCGTGCTCGCTCTTGTAGGGGGCGAACTGGTCGCGGAACCATTCCAGCAGGGTCCCCGACAGGCCGCCGTCGGCGAGCAGGTCGGCGACGATGTCTTTCAGGAGTTTGAAGAGTGCGCGGTCGCTCTCGGCGGAGGGTGCGAGCGCGGGGCGCTTGCCTTCGGCCTGGCCGATGATGGACAGGCCCAGGCTGTGGAAGGTGCGCACGGTCACGCCGCGCGCCGCGGCTGGGCCGAGGCGTTTGCGAATCCGCTGCTGCATCTCGTGGCGGGCGTCGCGTGCGAAGGCCAGGAGGAGCAATTCGGATGGTCGCCGGTAGCCCCGCTTGATGAGCCAGCCGGCCTTGGCCACTATCACCGAGGTCTTGCCGCTGCCGGCTGCGGCGACGACCAGGTTGCGGTGGTCGTCGAGGACGACAGCGTGGCGTTGTTCCTCGGTGAGGGGCATGGCTTCGATGGTGTCGAAGAAGGTGCGGGAGCGAGTTAGCTCGTTGGCGATGTGTGCCTTGTTTGCTTCTTCGCGGGCGCGGTCCGGGGCTTTCAGGAAATTCAGGATGTCCTTGAGCATCTGGATTTCGGGGGTGTCGGAAAGTGATGGTGGCCATTGCCCTGCCAGGCCGGCAGCGGCTGCCTTTGCGTCTCGTGTGAGGTCGCGGATGTCGGCGATGCGGACGTAGTTTGGGGGATCTGCGAGCTGCTTCAGGCAGTCGTGGGTGGAGCGTATCCTTCCGAGCTGTGGCGCCAGGGCACGACGCCACCAGCGGGTCCTTGCGTTTTCCAGTGAGTCGGCAAGCGCTTGTGCATCCTCTCGCGTCAGTCCCGACACGGTTGCTGTGCCCTTGGTGTGGCGCACCGACACGCTCGCCCAACGGAAACGGTGCTTGACGCTTACGGCTTGCAGATCGCCGATGGAGACGTCCGTTGACCGAAACGCAAAGCCCAGTCTCAAGGCGTCCGCGTCAACCTCGGCCGCCCTGGCAGCACGCGGCTGCAGGACAGCAAACAGCAAGGACACCAGTCCCGTTCGTTTCGCCTTGAAGGAGTCGTCTTCCGGTGAGGGCCCTTCGTGACGACTATGCGTGGCGTGCGGTGGTGTTTCGCGTTTGGCGGTCAATGGTTAATGGCCTGGGTACGATACTGTGAGTCGGAAGACGGCGGCGAGTTGCGGACAAGAGGATATTGCATATCGCTCGACGCCTGATCGACCTCGATCACCATTCGCGCATAGGTCAAATCGAAGAGGCGCTTCATGCGCCCGGGCGCGGCTGATGATTATTACGCAAGCTGAATACGCTCAAAACAGCTCATTTCTTTTCAAACAGGCAAGAAATTCGGGTCGACGGAGCCTCGTGAGCGATCCGATGATTGAGCTTCTCGGTTTTTCGGCTCGACAGTCATGTCTCAACCATTCCCCGGCGGCGAAGTCACCGTTTACGAGTCTGACGACGGCGAGGCGCGTGTGGACGTGCGCTTCGACAAGGAGACGGTCTGGCTGACCCGGCTGCAGATGGCGGAGCTGTTTGGGCGGGATCGTTCCGTCGTCACCCGGCACATCGACAACGCCTACCGTGAAAAAGAGCTGGACCCAAAGGCAACTTGTGCAAATTTTGCACAAGTTCGATTCGAGGGCGGGCGAACGATATCCAGAGAGGTGGATCACTACAACCTCGACATGATCATCTCGGTCGGCTACAGGGTGAAGTCCCTGCGCGGAACACAGTTCCGTATCTGGGCCACCCGCACATTGCGCGAGCATCTCGTCAGCGGCTACACAATGAACGAGCGGCGGCTTGCCGAGCGGGGCCTCGACGAGGCGCGGCGAAGCCCTGGAGGCCATTCCCGGCAACGTGGAGCAAACCATGTTCGGCGAGCCCCTTTACCGCAGCGGCGGGGAAAAGGCGGCCAACCTACTCTATTTTCTGGTCAAGGACCACCCTTTCACCGACGGCAACAAGCGCATCGGCGCCCTGCTGTTCCTGCTCTATCTGACACAGGAGGGAATCGCGCACCGGCTCGACCCCCGGGGGCTGACGGCGCTCACCCTGTTGATCGCCGAAAGCGCGCCGTCGAACAAGGATCTTATGATCCGCCTCATCGTCAATTTTCTGGACAAGTCCGGCAAATGAGCCGTCTGGCAGAATCCGTCGTCGAGGACGCCGAGTCAACTAGTAAGGATTTCTTAGTAGTTCGATCGGAGGGCCAACGAACAGTCCAACGCCTGATCGACCATTACAGGCCGTCGGCGGAAATCAGGCAAAGGCGATAAACGCCGAGGTGTCGACATACGCCTCAGCGCTCTGTGCCATACACAACCTCGTCGACGCGCGTGCTGGACTGCGAGTCGTCGGACTCTATCATGCCGGCGTAGCGCATCCAGGGCTTTGATTGGTCAACCGGGAGCACGCCACGCAACGCCCGCCGCAACAATTCCGCCAGCGAGATCCCGAGCCGAGCCGCTTCGGCTTTGGCTGCGTGGTACTCGGCCTCCGTCAGACTGATTTGAGTCCTGATCATGGCAACAGCGTGCCCGCGCGTGTTATCAAAGGCAAGGCGGACCCGAGTCTACACCAAGCGATGCACTCGGCTCGTTCTCAATCCACCGGATACAGTCGTGGAAACCAGCGCTCGACGACATCGAGCGGAAAGCCAAGGCGTACCGGTGCTCGGGGTCCTTTTGACACCAGCAGTCCTTTCTTCAGAAGCGTTGAGAGAATCTCGCGCGCCCGGCGCTCCCGGTAGCCCGTAATTTCCGGCGCCCGACCGCGCGCGACCTCGCCAATCAGCAATGCCTCACGAAGCAGCGCCATGGAACGGGGCGGAAGTCGGCCGGCTGCCTGTTCGTCATCGGTGTACAGCTTCATGCGACGCAATAGTTCACCGGGTTGCAGCAACGATCCCATGAATTTGACTTGATCTGTGCTCACGCGCAGGAAGAACGCACAAAACTCTTCGAGTTGCGTAGCGGACAGCGCGCCCCTTCCGTCCAGGTCACCCTGCCTGGGCGCATCCGCGTTGGCGAGCCTGGCCCTGTATTCGCTCGAGCTGCGCGCAAGTCCCCGGGCTACGGACCAGATGCTGCTACCCACCCCACGACGCAGGAACAAGGCATGGGCCATGAGCCGCGCTACTCGGCCATTGCCGTCGTAGAACGGATGGATCCACAAGAAACGATGGTGCGCAGCCGCAATGGCAACGATGGCTCGCGGCACCGACAGCCGCTCGTCGTCATACACAGCCTGGAATCGATCGAGAAAACGCGGCAGATCCGCAGCCGGCGGTGGCAAGTGAGACCCTACCCGCACTTCTCCGTCGCGAAATTCACCCGGAACAACCCGAACGCGTGCACCGGTATCCGGATTCTCAACCCATAGATATTCCTCCGGCAGCCGCCGACAAAACTCCTCGTGAATCCACTGGATGTACGGCGTCGAGTATGGAGACGCTTCCGGGTCTTCGCCGTAGTCGATCAGGCGCTGAACTTCAATGTGCGCCCGTGCTTCCAGTTGCAGGACGCGTCTTTTCGGATCCCGGGAATAGTTGCCCGCCAAAGCCGCATCGATGTCGCGCGGGTGAGTGTTGTGTCCCTCGATGAGATTCGAGTAGTAGCAATTCATTGAGCGCACGAGATCGCCGATGCTCTCTCGAACCGGCTCCTGAATCTGGCCCGACAGGTGGCTGGCGCTCGCGATGAGGTCGACCGCAAGATCGGTCAACGCGGCGTTTCCATCGCGGGGAAACATCGGTTCCATGGCAGACGGGATCATGACGCCGCCAATAATGCCGCTTATAATGCCGGATTACAACCCTTATCAATCAGTATCTTAATCAACAAATAAGCGTCATTTTCAGCCATATAGTGCCGGAATTATTGCCGGATAGAAGCCCGGCTGTTTATGTTCGATGGGTTTGTCCGCATCAGCAAAGCGAGAACGCGTAAGCCCGTTACATCAAGATTCCGCCTTCGGGCGATCCTTCCCTCAGGGCGTGATGCGCTCGGCGATTGACGAACCCGCTTCCATCTCGGCTCGACGCAGTTCCCATGTCTTCTGCAGGTTCAACCAAAGCTGCGGCGTCGTTCCGAAATATCTCGCGAGCCGCAACGCCGTGTCGGCGCTCACACCGCGCTGGCCGTTCAGGATCATTGTGATCCTGTTCACCGGCACGCCCAGTTCCTTCGACAACGCGTTGGCAGACAGTCCGATCGTATTGAGTTCTTCGCGAAGAATCTCGCCCGGATGCACTGACGGCATCCCATTTTTCGCATTCATCATTTGATCTCCTTCAGTAATGCTACTGACTTGCTTGAGCCAGAAAATCAGACCTGCCAAGACTTTCGGTGGCTGCCTCCGTAGTATTCAGCCCTCCTTGCGCCGCTCCCGGGGACACAGCCATGCCGTTTCCTGTTGCTCCTTACGAATCCTGTAGCTTCTGCCTTGATCTATCCGGTGACAGGGAGTGCGCCTTCGTCGCCGAGAACGAGTTCGCTGCAGCCGAGGTGAACGAAAGGCAGTACGAACAGGGCGCTATGTTAGTCATTCCGAAGAACCATAGGGAGACCATATTGGACATGAGAGAGCACGAAGTCGATGCGGTTTACCGATTGGCCAGGCACATGACATCGGCTGCCGAACGAGCGTACGGCGCTGTCGGCGCCAACATCTATCAGAACAATGGCTTGGCAGCCTCTCAGCACGAACCGCACGTGCATGTTCACGTCGTACCGAAATACGAAAACAGCGAAAGGGAGAAGCTCTTTCTGCAAAGGGACTACGCTGTGATCCCCATTGAAGAACAGAGAAAAATCGCACAAGAACTGCGAGCCGCATCCGAATGGCGTTATCGAGGATGATCAGATGAGGGCCGGGACCTGGTGCATCGACGGCATTCGAGGTCATTTGGAAGTCTTGTGCCACTGGCTTGAACGGCGGCGGCCCGATGTCGTGGCGCTTCAAAAGATCCGCGTCTCGGAAGACAAGTTTCCGAGGGGTGAGCTACTTGGTGCCGGTTACCGCTCCGAACCCCTTCGCAGGGGGTCCCTGTATGGCGTTGCCGTGCTAACCCGTATCGTAGGGCCGGAGCCCGAAGTTCTGGACAGAGGATTGGCGGGCGGCGATGGCCGGGACGATGGTTTGCTGACCGTTCGTGTCGGCGATCTGCTCGTCTGCTGCGTGTACGCACCCTACGGCAATCCAGGCAAACGCGGAATTGATGCAGCCCTGGCGCACAAGATCGCCTGGCTGGACCGCCTGAACGCGCACCTTGAAGAGCGGCGCACGGCCTCGGAGCGTTCCCTGCTGTGCGGCGATTTCAATGTCCTGCCCGACGTTCCCGCGAAACAGGGCGTCCTGAATTGCACGTCGGAGGAGAAAAAACGATTCCAGGGGCTGCTCAATACCGGATTCGTGGACCTTCACAGGCGCGTCAACCCGCCTACGGACCACGGGCTGAACTATGGCTTCAATCCCCGGCAGCCGCCGACCACGCGGCTACAACTGATTCTTGGCAGCGAGAGCGTCGCCAAGTCCGTGACCTCAGTGCGGGTGGATCTGGAGTATCGAACTCCGATCAGCGAACTCGTCGACCGGACATGGCCCGCCAGCGCCCCGGTCATTGCGGATATTGCGGACTCTGCGTAACGGCCATCCCCCGAATTGGCGCAAGGCGGATTTGGCTGCGCTCGAAGCTCTTCCCGATGATCAGATCGACACGAGCGACATCCCCGAGGCCGTGAATTGGCCGGACGCCCAGCGGGGCCTCTTCTACCGTCCCGTCAAGAAGCAGATCACTCTGCGCCTAGACGCTGACGTGCTTGCCTGGTTCAAGCGAAACGCACCGGGCGGGCGGGGATATCAGACCGAAATCAATCGCGCCTTGCGGCAGCACGTTCAGCAAAGCGAGAAAGCGTAAGCCCCTTTCATCTAGATTCCGCCGTCTGGCAATCTTTCCCCCAGGGCGTAATGCGCTCGGCGATTGACGAACCCGCTTCTATTTCGTGCCGGCGAACGGCTCGTAGGCTTGGGGATCGAATCGCTCGAACTCTCCGGCCTCTGCATCTCGCACAGCTTGCTCCAGACTCGCTTTCAGCAGGTAGTATTGGCGCGCGCCGTCTCGTTCCATCAGCATCCGAATTCCTGCCCGAACCACTTCGCTCACGTTGGCGTAGGCGCCAGACTGGATCTGGCTGTCAACGTAGGCTCGCATCTGCTCGGAAAGGTGTACGTTTGGCATGCGGATACCTCGAATTGACGCAAGTCATCGAATCTGGTCGGATGCTGACATTATGAAACAAAACCTCGCTTGGCCGGTGAACCTGCAACGGCAGGAAGACGGCGCGATTCTTGTCTCGTTTCCGGATATTCCTGAGGCATTGACGGAGGGTGCCACGGAAGCCGACGCGCTCGAGCAAGCTCAGGACTGCCTGATCGCCGCGCTTGAGGGCTACGTCGGGGCGCGGCGCCCGATCCCCAGCCCGTCCCGGGCGCGCGGACGGGCGTCAGTGGCGCTGCCGGTACTGATGTCCGCCAAAATCGCGCTTTACGGAGCAATGCGCGCGCAGGGTGTCAGCAATACGGAGTGAAGGAAGCCGCCTTAAATCTCGGAAGCAGTCTGCTCGATGCTGGTGCGCAGTATTGCGAAGAGGGTGTCGACTTGTGTTCTGGTCATTACCAGCGGCGGTGACAGCACTGTTTGGTTGCCTATTGGGCGGACAATCAAGCCCTGATCGCGGCAGGCCTCAAACACCTTTTCAGCGACGCGCGCGCTGGGCTCGAAGGGCGTTTTTCGTTCCTTGTCGGCGACGTACTCGATTCCGACCATGAATTGACTGCCGCGGACATCCCCAACGATTGGCAAGTCCCCCAACGTCAGCGCCTGTTCGAAGAAATACGACCCAACATCCCGCACCTGGGCGCAGGTGTCCTCCCGTTCGATGATCTCAATATTTTTGAGAGCGGCGGCGCAAGCAATCGGATGGCCTGAGTACGTGAATCCCATCGTCAACAACCCTCCCTCGCACTGGGGCCGGCTGATGACGTCGTAGATTTCCTCGGAGAAGATCGCCGCGCCGAGGGGGACGTAGCCCGAGTTGATTCCCTTGGCGAGCACCAAAATGTCCGGGACGTAGCCGTAGACTTCTTCGGAGGCGAACCAGGCGCCCAGCCGGCCGAACCCGGTGACGACTTCGTCGGCGATGTAGAGCACGTCGTTCTCCCGGCAGATCTCCCACATCTTGCGGTGGTACCCGCGCGGCGCCACGAGCACGCCCCCTGCTCCCATGATGGGTTCGGCGATGAAGGCGGCTACGTTGTCCGCGCCGAGCTGGGCGATTCGGTTGCGGAATTCGGAGGCCAGAAACTCGCAATATGCTGCCTCCTCAAGGTGCTCGGCACCGGCAGGCCGCCGGTACATGTTTGCAGCCGAGACGTGGGTGATCCAGTCGTCTGCGATGCGGTCGAAACCGTGCTTCGTCGCGTGAATGCCCGTGAGGCTTGCAGTCACGTAGGTGGCGCCGTGATATGCCCCCAGCCGCGAGATGATCCACTTCTTGCGCGGCTTGCCCCGCAGGTTGTTGTAGTAGTGCACGAGGCGGATGGCGGCGTCGTTGGCGGTGGAGCCGCCGGTGGTATAGAAGACGTGATTGAGACTGCCCGGTGTCAACTCGGCCAGTTTGACGGAGAGCATGGCGGCTGGCTCGTTGCCGCTGTGGCCGAACGGGTTGTAGTACTGCATCCGCGCGGCCTGTTCGGCGATGCATTCCGCCATTTCGCGCCGGCCGTGGCCGATGTTCACGCACCAGAGCCCGGCCATGCCGTCGAGCAGGCGGTTGCCGCGCGAGTCGATCACGTGCACGCCCTCGGCGGCGCTGATGATCTGGCTGCCCTGCTCCCTGAAGGTGGAGAAATCCGTGTAGGGATGGATGAAGTGGTCCCGATCCATCCGCCAGAGTGTCTTCCAGTCCGGTTGGCTCATGCTTTCTGTCCTGCGGTGTTCAATCGCTTTGTTCGGTCGGATATCGACGGCTTCCTTCGCCCCAGTATCGGACGATTGCTGCGCTTCGGGTTCAACCGACTTCTTCGTGCGGTGTTCAGCCGAGGGCGTAGCCCGCGATGACGAACGCGACGGAGGCGGCGCCGGCCGCGAGCAGCGCGTACGGGAGTTGTGTGAGCGCGTGGTCGATTGCCCCGCAACCGCTGCCGTGGGCGGAGAGCACCGTGGAGTCGCCGTAGAAGCAGGTGTGGCTGCCGAAGGCGCTGGCGGAGATCAGGGCGCCGATCACCAGCGAGAGATCGGCGTTCACGGCCTCGGCCAGCGGGATGACGATGGGCATGGCCACCACGATGATGCCCCAGAAGGATCCGCTGGCGAAGGCGATCAGTGCAATGGTGAGGAAGGTGACCAGGGGAAGGAACTCGGGCGTCATTAGCGGCTGGACGACGCCGATGACGTAGGGCGCGAGCCCGAGTTCATCGTTGACTTCCTTCAGCATGAAGCCGGCCACGACCGTTCCCAGCGGCAGCAGCATCGACTTGAACCCCTCCAGGATCGTGTCGAAGAGTTCGGTGACGCTAAGCAGGCGCTGCACGGCGATCAGCACGATGGTCAGGGCCAGCGCCACCGTAACGCCCTTGAGAATGTCCGCGCCAAGATACCAGGTAAAGCCGATCAGCGCCAGGATGAGCCTTGTCCAATGAGACATGAGCCTGAGCGGGGGGCGTAAATCCAACGAGACATGAGCCTGTAGGGCGGCGTCTGGGATCATCGGAGGATGATCGTGACGTTACAGACGCAGCGGGTCCGGAGCCTGGAACAGGTCCGGG
>JAJEGW010000024.1 GCA_022819605.1 Silicimonas sp.
ATGCAAATGTTCAGACCCTCCGCGCACGCAGAACGCCAGAAAAGGACAACAGATGCTGCGTCCATGCATGGTCCTCAGGCTGCAAGACGGGCGCCGTCGCCAGTCCCTCCTCAAGAGCATAGGCGATCTACAGCTCCAGCCAAATCCAAATCGGTTCTATCCCTACCGACAAATAATTGGCAGCCCTAGCCAGGATCGCTCTCTCTTGAGCAAAAAACATCCCTACGCCATTGATTCCGCGCCATTTTCCGAATCCGGGTCGTCGACCGTCCCGACCGGCCCTGAGTTCACATACCCGACGCCGCGACGGCAAGCGTCCATTTTACTTTCGTGACAGCGCCGATCCGGAGGCCGGTCACCGCGATCAGGCCATACAAGGTCGAGCAGGTCGCACCACGCAATGCCGACTGCGAGGGCAGTGCTGCTGTAGTGATCACGATCTGCTCGATCTCCGTCTCGCTGTAGATCCATGGTCGTGGGCGTATGCCGCGCCTTGGGCTCAATCCCTTGGGCGGGCCTTCGTGACGGTCGACGATCCATCCCGGTTTGACTTGCCGCAATGCGCCAAAGTAGGGTTTGAAGGCGTCTACACGGACTTTGCTGGACTGCCTATGCGCAACATCACCTTCAAAGACATTCCTCCTGCGGGCGATTCGAACGAAGTGCGCGGCTCCGACCCACCGTTCTGCGGACGAAACAGGTAGTGATCGTGACAAGGATCAAGGCGCGGGTGGAGAAGTGGTTCGAAGCATCGGCGGCCTATCTCTGCCAAAAGAAAGTCCCTGCAATCATCGTCGTGCTGCTTGCCACGGCTGCTGCCGCGACAGGGTTGCGCAACCTCGTCATCGACACATCGACCGAGTCTTTTCTTCGGACCGGGGATCCCGTTCTGGAACGATACGAAGAGTTTCGAGACCAATTCGGCCGAGACGACGTGATCATTGTGTCCGTCGCGGCGGATGAACTGTTCACCTTGGAGTCCCTGACCGGATTGAAGGAACTGCATGACTCCCTCGCCTCCGGAGTTCCCAACCTTGCCAGCATCACCTCCATGATCAACGCGCGCAACACAAGAGGGGAAAGCGACCGTCTGATTGTCGAGGATCTCCTGCATTCCTGGCCGGAATCCGGACAGGACCTTGCGGCACTTCGGTCCCGGGTCCTAGCAAATCCACTGTACCGCAACCTGCTGATCTCGCCCGATGGCACAGTGACCACGATCGTGCTCGAACTGGCGAGATACACCGAACTCGAGGAACAGTCGGTCGACGACGCGCTTGCCCTGTTCGACGAATCTTCCCTAGACGCGGGTCCTCGCGAGCACCTGAGCGAAGAAGAGATCCAAGAGGTGATCGAAGCTGTCAACGAAATCGTGGCAGAGCATCGGCGCGACGGGTTCGTCCTGCATGCCGCAGGAACCCCGGCGGTCATGGAATCCCTGAAGTCAGCGCTTCAGCAAGACATTGGGCGCTCCGTGCTGCTGGCGGTCACGGTCATTGCGCTCCTCCTGTTCGCAATGTTCCGCTCCGTTGCGGCCGTGATGCTGCCTCTGGGCGTGGTGGTGCTGGCGTTGCTGAGTACGCTCGGACTCATGGGCCACCTCGGCACCTCGGTGACATTGCCGATCGTCATTCTTCCGTCCTTCCTGCTCGCCGTGGGCGTCGGAGCGGCAGTTCACCTGCTGGCCATCCATTACAGGAACATCCGCGCCGGGCATGACCGGGAGCGGGCGATCATCGCCGCGGTCGGCCATGCCGGCCTTCCGGTCCTTCTGACCAGCCTGACCACCGCCGCCGGCCTGGGTTCCTTCGCCGTGGCCGACGTCGCCCCGATCGCCGACCTGGGTCAATATTCGGCCATCGGCGTCCTGATTGCGCTCGTCTACACTCTGATCCTGCTGCCAGCTGGGCTTGCACTGATCCCGTCGTGGGCCATGCAGGCCGTCGCATCGGTCGACAGGGCGTCGGCCATGACGGACAGGGTGCTGGCCGCATTCGCCAGGTTTGGCGTTCGCAACGCCGTGCCAATCGTCTGCGCGTTCGTGGTCGCGGCCGCAATTGCCTTCGGGCTCGCGGCGCAACTGCGCTTTTCGCACGACGTCCTTTCCTGGCTGCCCGATCACTGGCCGGTGCACCAGTCAACCCGCGCCATAGATCGCGATCTCGGAGGCACGGTGTCGCTCGAGGTCGTGCTGGACACGGGAACCGAAAACGGTCTGCATGACCGGGACACGCTGCTCAAACTCGACGCGCTCAAACGGGACATCGAGGCAGAGTCGGCGGGTCCCACAAGGGTGGGGGCCATCCTGTCAGTGGCCGATCTGCTGAAGGAAATTCACCAGGCGCTGAACGAGAACCGCGCGGAGTTTCATCGCATCCCCGAGAATCCCGCGCTGATCCCTCAGGAATTCCTGCTCTTCGAGAATTCCGGCTCGGACGACCTCGAGGATCTCGTCGACTTCCAGTTCAGCCGCGCACGCTTCAGCATGCGCGTACCTTGGCAGGACACCTTGACCTACCCGCCGTTCATCCGGGACGTGGAGGCGCGATTTGCGGACGCTTTCGGGAATTCCGCCGACGTGACCCTAACCGGCATCATGAGCCTGCTGAGCAGAACCCTTGAAAACACGATCCGCTCTGCAGCCCGCAGCTATCTCATTGCCGGGGTAGTGATCACGCTGATGATGATCGCGCTCATAGGGCGCATCGGCACCGGGCTGATCAGCATGCTTCCCAACTTCACCCCCATTCTCCTCACGCTCGCACTGATGCAGATTGCCGGGATTCCCCTGAATCTCTTTACCATGCTGGTCGGCTCGATCGCCATCGGCCTTGCCGTGGATGACACGGTCCACTTCATGCATCATTTTCACAGGTATCTTGAGCGCACCGGTTCCGTAGAGGCCGCCGTGCACGAGACTTTGCAAACCTCAGGCCGCGCAATGCTCCTGACATCCGCCGTGCTGACGGCCGGCTTCTTCATCTTCTGTCTTGCTGACATGAGGAACCTGGTCGATTTCGGGTTCCTGACCGGCATTACCATCGTCTCCGCCCTGGCCGCGGACTTCGTTCTTGCGCCGGCATTGATGGCACTCCGCTATCGCAGGCTGCTGAGGCCGGACGCAGCCGTACAACGGGGAGAATCCGAATGAAGAGAGCCCTATCTGTCCTGATCGCCTGCATGTTCCTGTCAATTTCAGGGGCGCTGGCAGCCGACAATCAGGCCTTGGAGATCATGCGGCAGGTCGATGCCGTAGATGATGGCGACAATCGCACGGCCCGCATGTCCATGACGCTGATCGACCGTGACGGAAGCACAAGAACGCGCCGGCTTCAGACATTCTTGAAGGATCGGGGCCGGGATACCCTCAACCTGATGTTCTTTCTTTCGCCCGCAAGTGTACGCAACACGGGATTCCTGACCCACGATTTTCGCGACCCGGACCGGGACGACGACCAATGGCTCTATCTGCCGGAGTTGCGAAAGACAAAGCGGATCGCCGGATCCAGCAAGTCACAGTCATTCATGGGCACCGATTTCTCCTTTGCGGACATGACCCGGCGCGTGACGGACGAATGGAACTACAGGCTTCTGGGCGAACGAGACGTGCGCGGCGAGTCGGCCTGGCTCATCGAGGCAACGCCGGCGTCGGCAGCGGTCAGGGAGCGCTACGGCTATGCGAAGTCGGTGATGTTTGTCCGCAAGGACATCGACGTGGTGGTTCGGGCAGTCCACTGGCTGACGAAGGGCGGACAGTTGAAATACCTGGACATCACGGAGCTGGAGCGCATCGACGGCATCTGGACGCGCATCGAACTCGACATGCGCACCGTGAGGAACGAGAAGACGCAGCATCGCACCGTGCTGCGCTTCGAAGACGTCCGCTACAACCAGGACCTGGACGAGGATCTCTTCACCTTGCGGCAGCTCGAAAGGGGTCTTTGAACTTTGTCATGACACTTCGGGCCGTCCTTGTCATGATCCTTGCTGCTGGCCCTGTCTCCGCGCAGGGTGAACTCGACCGCATCCTTGAAGGCTTCGGAGATGCGCCGACGTTTCAGCCACCAGATGACATCCAGACTGTTCTGGAGGGCTTCGACGCCGATACCGTCGCGGCGTCGGGGCAGCCGCCCCTGCCCGAAATGCCGCCCGCCCGGCTTCGGTTCGGAGGGCGGCTCAGCCAGCGATTCGTGCTCAATTTCGCCCATGATGCCCCGCCGCCGTCCGGCGTTGATCATCGCGGCCTGTCCTCGATGCAGTCGCGGCTGGATCTCGAAGCGGACGTCCGGCTCGGACCCGCCTGGAAGGCCCGCGTCGAAGGCCATCTCTGGCTCGATCCGGCGGCCAACGGGACATTCGACGAGAGAGACCGTCCTCCGGAATTCTCCGACGCTTACGGCCGCGAGGCGGAAATCGACGAGTTCTTCCTGCAGGGGCCGGCTTCGGAGCAATTCGACCTCACGTTCGGACGTCAAATCCTGGCCTGGGGCAGATCGGACCTCTTTCGCGCAACGGACGTGCTCAATCCCGTCGACAACCGCCTGCCGGGCCTGACCGACATCAAGGACCATCGGTTGCCGGTCACGGCGCTACGGCTGGAACACTACGCGGATCCCTGGTCCATCAGCATGATCGCCATTCCCGAACGCCGCTTCGACAAGCTTCCCGTTCCCGGCAGCGACTTCTTCGTCGGAACGGGATCGCTGCCGCCACGCGCATCGCCGGACGACACGTTCGGTGCCCCTGAACTGGCATTGGCGCTGAATGGCACGTTTCCGGGTTGGGACATTTCCATTTACGCCGCCAGCATGTTCGACGACCGTCCGCACCTCGCGGCAACGACTTCCGGAGAGCCGCAGCTGCACCACAACCGGATCACGATGGCAGGAGCGGCCGGAAATCTCGTGCGCGGCAGCTGGCTCATCAAGGCGGAAGCGGCGTTGTTCACCGGGCTGCGCTTTTCCGGTGCGAGCACGCAGGAATTTTCGCGCCTGACGGCGCTGGCAGGTGTCGAGTATTCAGGAATTGCCGATACCGACATCGCCGTGGAAGCCCGAATTCACCACATTCCCGACTTTGACGACCGCCTAGCGTCGATGCCCGATGACCGTCGGCGCAATGAACCGGCCACCGGTCTCCGAATCCAGCGGTCTTTCCTGAACGATACGCTTGACGCCACGTTCCTTGCGCTGACCTTCGGGGCAACCGGCGAACTCGGCGCCGTTCGCAGGCTCCAGTTCGATTACGCCTGGAGCGATGCGCTTCAGTTGTCGACCGGCCTGGTCGCCTACCAGTCGGGCGAACAGACACCATTTCGCGGAATCGGAAAAAATGACCGGCTGTTTGCCACGCTCAATTTTCATTTCTGACTTGTACCAGTGAATGGTAGGGTCGACTTGATGAACGCTTTTATCCAGAGCCTGAATCTTCCAGAATTCCGCGCCGGCCTCGAAGAGTGGTTCGTCACCGACGTGCTGTCGGCCGATAACGCGGCCCAGGCGGGGCTGATCCTGCTGGCGCTGCTGCTCGGCCGATTGCTGGGCCCGCGACTGCGCCGCGCCATCGATGCGGCATCTAGGATCCAAACGCGGCATGCCGAGTTGCATGGCTTAGTCGATCGTCTCTCTGCACTGTCTACCCCGATCGTCGTCCTCGCGTTCCTGTGGATTGCCGTCGAAGCAGGAGCACAATCGCAACTGTTCGGCTATCGCCTCACTCAGATCGCAGCGAGCCTTGCCGGCGCCTGGGTGGCGATCCGGCTGGCATCGGGATTCATCAGCAACGACCTCGTGGCCCGGTTGGTTGCCTGGATCGCATGGACTTTCGCCGCGCTGGTCGCCCTTGGACTGTTTGACGTGACGATCACCTTGCTCGACGGCATCGGGATGACCTTCGGGCAGGTAAGAATCTCGCTGCTCGCCATAGCGAAAGGCACTCTGGCCCTTGGGGTTCTTCTGTGGATGGTGCTGGTGCTCTCCAACCTTCTCGAGCGGCAGATCAAGCGGTCGGAGAACCTTACGCCGACTGTCCAGGTGCTGGTTTCCAAGATCGTCAAGATCGTGCTTGTAACTTTTGCTTTCCTGGTCGCCATCGGCAGCTTGGGAATCGACCTCACGGCGCTCACTGTGTTCGGCGGTGCACTCGGCATCGGCGTGGGGATCGGCCTGCAGAAGATCGTGTCCAACCTGATCAGCGGCCTCCTGCTGCTGATGGACAAGTCGATCAAGCCGAATGACGTCATCGCGGTTGGCAACACCTATGGCTGGGTCGCTTCGCTTGGTGCGCGCTACGCGGCGGTCCGAACACGCGACGGCGTCGAGTATCTCATTCCGAACGAAGAATTGATCACGCAACGTGTGGAAAACTGGTCGCACAGCGACAAGGCGGTGCGGCTCTGCCTCCCGGTCGGAATTTCCTACTCCTGCGATGTGCGGCTCGCGATGGACCTGTGCCGCGAAGCGTCGGAGAAGGTCGAGCGGGTGCTGGACGATCCGCCACCCCGATGCCTGCTCAGAGGTTTCGGAGAGAGCGCGATAGACCTCGAGATCCGCATCTGGATCAATGATCCGGCCAATGGCCGTGCCAACGTCATCAGCGAGGTGCTGCTGCAGGTCTGGGACCTGTTCCGCGAACACGGCATCCAGGTCCCCTTCCCGCAGCGCGACGTGCATTTGAAGTCCAGCAGCATTCGCCTGTCGTCCGAGATTTCCGAACAGCCTCCGTAAGTGCGGCGGAACCGACGCCTCAGACAGAGACCCGGCGCAGCATCGCATGACTTGACAACCAATTTGCCTTGACGCCAGCACTGGCGAATGGATCGGTCACTGTTGGGGAGGGAATACTCGAGTCAGGCAAGCTGTTGGCGTCACGCAACGATTGCGCACGTCGCGTCATTGTCGGCTTGAGTCGCGTCAGTGCATCACGAAAATGCCTCGGGCGCGGATGCTCTCCTCTCCGCAACAAATGCCTCCAGCCCCTCCGCGATGCCCGGGTCGATTGCAGGCTGTTCGTAATGTGCAAGCAGCGTCGCTACGCGTTCGGCCGCAAGCGCCTGGGTGTCACGTCCGCCTTCTTCCGCCCAGGTTTCGAACGGCTTGTAGTCGAGAAGGTCGCTGCGCCAGAACGCGGTCTGGAAATTTGCCTGCGTATGGGCGCAACCCAAATAGTGTCCGCCCGGCCCGACCTCGCGCATCGCGTCCATTCCCTGGCCGTTCTCTGTCACGTCGATTCCGTCCGCCAGCTTGTGCAGGATGCCCAACTGGTCGACGTCCATGACGAACTTCTCGAAACTTGCCACCAGCCCGCCCTCCAGCCAGCCAGCGGCATGCAGCATGAAGTTCACGCCTGAAAGAAGCCCGGTGTTTAGGCTGTTCGCACTTTCGTATGCCGCCTGTGCGTCGGGAAGCTTCGAGCCGCAGAATGCACCTGCGGACCGATAGGGCAGGTTCATCCTGCGCACGATCTGTCCCATACCGAGCGTGACCTGGGCGGCTTCTGGCGTACCAAAGGTCGGCGCACCGGAATTCATGTCGATCGACGCGACGAACGTTCCCGCAATTACCGGCGCGCCCTTGCGGACAAGCTGGCTGTAGGCAACGCCTGCCAGCACCTCCGCCGTCACCTGCGTCAACGTGCCGGCCACGGAAACCGGCGACATTGCGCCACCGACGATGAACGGCGAGAGGATCGAGGCCTGGTTTGCCGCTGCATAGACCTCCATGGCCCCCATCATCGTGTTGTCAAAGGTGAGCGGCGAGTTGACGTTGATGAGGGACGTCATCACCGTGTTTTCAGCGACGAATCCCTTGCCGAACAAAATCTCGCACATCTCGACCGAATCCTGTGCCCGGTGCGGTTCGGTCACGGAACCCATGAACGGCTTGTCGGAAAGCGTCATGTGGGCATGGAGCATGTCGAGATGGCGGACGTTGACCGGCACGTCGGTAGGCTCGCAAACCGTGCCACCGGAATGATGCAGCCATTTCGAGACGTAACCCAAGCGCACGAAGTTCCTGAAGTCCTCGATTGTCGCGTAGCGTCGCCCGCCTGCCGCGTCACGCACGAAAGGCGGGCCGTAGACGGGTGCCAGCACGAGGTTGTCGCCGCCGACCTCGACGTTGCGCTCGGGATTTCGGGCATGCTGGACGTAGCTTGACGGCGCCAAGCTGCATAGCTCCCGGGCGAGGCCCTTCGGCAAGCGCACACGGTCGCCAACGACATCTGCGCCCGCATCGCGCCAGCGATCGAGCGCCGCTGGATTCTCCGCAAAGACGACCCCGATCTCCTCCAGGATCCCCTCTGCATTGGATTCGATGATCTGAAGCGCTTCCTCGTCCAGGATCTCGAGGTTTGGCACCCGTCGCTCGATGTACTTCGCCGACTCCATCCGAACAGCCGTTCGTTCCGCTCTCCGGGCGGCACCACCACCACGGCCACGCCTGACTCTGCCATCCACCATAGAACTCGCTCCAGTTCCCAAGTCACTCAGTCACTTCGCACGAAGCGGCCTGAATATTCAGGCAAATTGCGTCCTCTGCCACAGGAAAGCGACATGTCGGACCCGCGCACATGGCGACCTTGAACGCCCACGCGCCGACGCCTGCGATACAGGACCACCTCTTGTCACTTTCCGCGAGCGGACCTATTCCGACGTCATGCCCGCTTCCCCTCACCAACGCCTGCTTGTGGTGGACTTCGGCAGCCAGGTGACCCAGCTCATCGCGCGACGGCTGCGCGAGTTGAACGTCTATTGCGAAATCCATCCATTCCAGAAAGTGACCGAAGCGTTTCTGCAGGAGTTTGCGCCAAAGGCGGTGATCTTCTCGGGTGGTCCCGCCAGCGTCCTGGACGGCGAGGCACCCCGCCCGCCTGAGTGCATCTTTGAAATAGGCGTACCGATTCTCGGAATTTGCTATGGTCAGCAGATCATGATGGACATGCTCGGCGGCACGGTCGAAGGAGGCAAGATCTCGGGCGGAGGCGGCACTGCCGAGTTCGGTCGCGCCTTCGTCGAGCCCCGCGGCACGCTTCCGGTTCTGGAGGGCTGGTTCGACGGCGGCCGCGAACAGGTCTGGATGAGTCATGGAGACCACGTCTCCACGCTTGCGCCGGGCTTCGAGTCATTCGGCACGTCGCCGAATGCGCCATTCGCGATCGTCGCGGACACGGACAGAGACTTCTACGCGGTCCAGTTCCATCCGGAAGTGCATCACACGCCGAAGGGCGCAAGGTTCTTCGAGAATTTCGTTCGGCTCGCAGGTTTCACGGGCGACTGGACCATGGCAAGCTACAAAAGCGAGGCGATCCGGAAGATCCGCGAGCAGGTCGGCAACGCGCGCGTGATTTGCGGACTGTCAGGAGGCGTCGACAGTTCGGTTGCAGCAGTGCTGATCCACGAGGCGATCGGCGACCATCTCACATGCGTCTTTGTCGATCACGGCCTGCTTCGCCAGAACGAGGCCGAAGAGGTCGCCACGATGTTCCGCGACCACTACAACATTCCGCTGATCCACGCAGACGAAGGCGAACTTTTCCTTTCCGCCCTAGACGGCCAGAGCGACCCGGAAACCAAGCGAAAAATCATCGGTGGGCTTTTTGTCGACGTGTTCCAGAAGTGCGCCGACGAGATTGACGGCGTGGAATTCCTGGCCCAGGGAACGCTCTATCCCGACGTCATCGAGTCGGTAAGCTTTTCCGGAGGACCGTCTGCCACCATCAAGTCGCACCACAACGTGGGCGGCCTGCCCGAAAGGATGGGCCTTCGGCTCGTCGAGCCGCTCCGCGAGCTGTTCAAGGACGAAGTCCGCGCCCTCGGCCAAGAGCTCGGGTTGCCGAAAGAGTTCATCGGCCGCCACCCCTTCCCTGGCCCCGGCCTTGCCATCCGGTGTCCCGGCGAGATCACGCGCGACAAGCTTGACATCCTTCGTCGGGTCGACGCCGTCTACATCGACCAGATTCGCCGCCACGGGATCTACGACGAGATCTGGCAGGCATATGCCGCGATCCTGCCCGTACGAACTGTCGGCGTCATGGGCGACGGGCGAACATACGACTACGCCTGCACTCTTCGTGCGGTCACATCGGTCGACGGCATGACCGCCGACTACTACCCGTTCAGCCACGAATTCCTCGGAGAGACCGCGACCAGGATCATCAACGAAGTCCAGGGCATCAACCGGGTGACCTACGACATCACTTCGAAGCCCCCGGGAACAATCGAATGGGAATAGCTGCCGCGAGCAATTCGAGACCCGCCCTGGTGCCACGCATCTCAGCCCTTGGTCTCCCGGAATTCTGCACGTCCGGGGCTTCCCGTCGCGAGAGGCATTCCAGGCAGGAGAGAGCGTTGTTCGGAGCCAGCTGGACGCGCCTCGCATGACGGACGATTCAAGACCTCTGCTTGCTGCCCTGTGGATGACGGGCGCCGTAGTCAGCTTCTCGACCATGGCGGTCGCGGGCCGCGCCACCGCCGTCGAACTCGACAGTTTCGAAGTGATGATGTACCGCTCCTTCATTGGCCTTGCCATCGTGCTCGCCGTGGGCGGTGCCACCGGCAAGATCCGAGAAATCAGATTTGATCGGCTGCCGCTTCACCTCGTGCGCAACATCGGACACTTCGCCGGCCAGAATCTCTGGTATGTCGCGCTGTCTATGGTCACGCTTGCGCAACTCTTTGCGCTGGAGTTCACGACGCCGATCTGGGTCGTGATATTCGCGCTGGTCTTTGCAGGCGAGCGGTTGACCCGCGCTCGCGGCATGGCCGTCGCTCTCGGCTTCGCCGGGGTTCTCTGCGTTGCCCGCCCTGAAGGAAGCGGCGACGCGCTGGGACTCGTGCTGGCTGCAGCCGCAGCCATCGGTTTCGCGTGCTCGATCGTCGGGACCAAGCTGCTCATGCGGACCGAAACCGTCTTTGGCGTGCTCTTCTGGCTGACCGTCATGCAGGCGTTCATGGGAACCTTCACTGCGGGCTGGGACGGCGACATCGCCTGGCCTTCGGCCCAGACCTGGCCTTGGGTGGTGCTGTTCGGGTGCGGCGGGCTCTTGGCGCATACATGCATTACCAACGCGCTCGCGGTCGCGCCGGCCATCGTCGTCACGCCAATGGACTTTGTCCGCCTCCCAGCAATCGCGATCATAGGCGCATTCTTCTACGCCGAGCCACTGGATGCCTGGGTATTGCTTGGCGCCGCCCTGATTTTCGGCGGCAATTACGCGAACCTGCTGAACGAAACCAAGCGCAGGCGCCGGGCTTGACGAGCCCGAGACGCGACAACGCTCGACCGGAGATCGCCGCGCCGCAGCACGTGCGCGTGACTTGACGGCAGCAGCGGCCCCGCCCTGGACCTATGTGGGCGTGGCCCGCCTTGCCGAATCTGGACAGTACGGAATTCAGCAACTTTCGGGTCGCTTTCAGCAGTTCCGGCGGATAGGCGGCCCGCGTGACTGAAGATCGAATTCCCGTACGGGCATGGATCGACCTCGCGCTGCTCGCCCTTCTCTGGGGCGGTTCGTTCCTCGCGATTCGCGAGGCACTCGACGAAATCGGCTTCCTCACTTCTGTTGCGCACAGGGTGACCTGGGCATCGATCATGCTCTGGATCATCGTGGCCGCACGTCGCCTCGCCGTGCCTCGGTCGCTTCGTGCATGGAGTGCGTTCTTCGTCATGGGATGCCTGAACAACGTGATCCCGTTCACGTTGATGGCTTGGGGCCAGCTAAGCATCGAGAGTGGACTGACGGCGATTCTGAATGCCACGTCGGCAATTTGGGCCGTTCTTGTCGCGGCGCTGTTCTTTGCCGACGAACGCCTGACCATGCGGCGGGCCATCGGTGTCCTGATCGGCTTTCTGGGCGTTTCCACCGCGATCGGGCTTCAGAATCTTGCCAGCCTGGAATTGCGATCCCTGGCGCAATTGGCCGTCATCGGTGGAGCGATCAGCTATGCTTTCGCGGGCTGCTGGGCGCGCGCCAGGCTGCAGGACCAGTCACCGCTCGTCGCAGCGGCGGGCATGCTCACTTGCTCCACCCTTGTCATGCTGCCGCTGTCCCGCACACTCGAAGGACCGCTTGAATTCGACCTTAGCCTCTCTACCTGGGCCGCAATTGCCTACTTTGCGCTGGCAGCCACGGCTGCAGCCTACATACTGTACTACCGCATTCTGGCAGCTGCCGGGGCGGGCAACCTGTTACTCGTGACGTTGATGATTCCTCCCATCGCCATCCTGCTTGGCTCTTGGGCACGGGATGAGGCCCTGACTTCCAGCGCCTATCTCGGCTTCGCACTTCTGGGCGCGGGGCTCCTCGTTCTTGACGGGCGAATCAGCAACGCCGTCAGAAAAAGCCTGTCCCGCTGATTGACCGAGCCTGTCTCGCCCCTTAATTCCCATGCCGAGGAAAGGGACGGGACACATGCTCTACAAATGCGCCGATGAATGGCGCGATGCGCCCGAAAAGCGGATCCTGCTGTTTGGCATGTCCGGGCTCGGAAAGACTCACGTCTCCGACATGCTCCGGGCAACCGGAAAGTGGTTCCACTACTCGGTCGATTACCGCATCGGCACCCGCTACATGGGCGAGGCGATCTCCGACAACCTCAAGCGCGAGGCGATGAAGAGCCCGCTGCTTCGCGAACTGCTGATGACGGACTCGGTACGGATTCGCTCGAACATCACCTTCGGCAACCTCACGCCCCTCTCCGCCTATCTCGGCAAGCCCGGAGATCCCGACAGGGGCGGCGTGCCATGGGAGGAGTACCTGCGTCGGCAAAAGCTGCATCGCGACGCGGAGCGCGCCGCCATGCTGGATACCGGCCACTTCGCCGGGCGCGCCGCCGAGATCTACGGTTATCCGCATTTCGTCTGCGACACGTCCGGCTCGATCTGCGAAGTCGTGACACCGGAAAATCCCCAGGACCCGATCCTGACGGCGCTTGGAGACCAGGTCCTGATGATATGGATCGAGGGCTCCGACCACCATGCAGACGAACTCTCAAGGCGCTTCGACAAGGCTCCAAAGCCAATGAGCTTCACGGACGATTTCCTTGAGGAAATCTGGAACGCCTACCTCGCCGAGGCCGGCGATACGCCCGAAACCGTGGACCCTGACGCCTTCGTGCGCTGGGCATACGCGAAAGCGCTTGCGCACCGCCAGCCCCGCTATCGCGCCATGGCCGAAAACTGGGGCGTAACCGTCAGCGCCGACGCGATTGCGGCCGTCGACACCGAAGACGACATGATTGATCTCGTTGCCGAGGCACTCGGCTAGCCCGACGCCCGGCACAACGTGACAGAGAGTTCCCTGCCTTGTGAATCGTCCGGCCTCTCGCTATCTCGGAAGGTCTGAACCGGAGACGCCAATGCCGATCAAGCTGCCTTCAAACCTTCCTGCCTTCCAGGTCCTATCGCATGAAGGGGTAATGGTGATGGATGAGGAACTGGCGTCTCATCAGGACATCCGGCCGCTGAAAATCGGCCTTCTCAACCTGATGCCCAAGAAGATTCAGACCGAGAACCAGTTCGCCAGGCTGATCGGCGCCACGCCGCTGCAGATCGACTTCCGGCTCATCCGCATGTCCGAGCACAAGACCAGGAACACGGCCGCCGAGCACATGGCCGAGTTCTATCGGCCATTCCAGGAGATCCGCGACGAGAAGTTCGATGGCCTCGTCATCACGGGCGCGCCGATCGAACACCTGCCTTTCGAGGATGTGTCGTACTGGGACGAACTCAAGGAGGTCATGGACTGGACCCAGTCGAACGTGCATTCCACCTTCGGCATCTGCTGGGGCGGCATGGCCATGATCAACCATTTCCACGGCGTCGAGAAGCACCTGCTCAAGGCCAAGACATTCGGCTGCTATCGGCAGGCCAACATGGATCCGGCCTCGCCCTACCTTCGCGGCTTCTCCGACGACTGTTACATTCCCATCAGCCGCTGGACCGAAATGCGCGAGGAGGAGATTCGGGCTGCCGGCCTCAGGACGTTGCTTGGCAGCAAGGAGACGGGACCGTGCCTGGTGGCCGACGAGGCGCATCGGGCTCTCTACATCTTCAATCACTTCGAATACGACAGCGAAACCCTAAGGGAGGAATACGAGCGCGACATCGCCAACGGGACACCGATTGGCGTGCCGGTCAACTATTTCGCCGACGACGACCCCGGCGCGGCACCGACGAACCGCTGGAGAAGCCACGCGCATCTCCTGTTTGGCAACTGGGTCTCGGAAATCTACCTCACGACACCATTCGACATGAATCTCATCGGCGTGGAGTCTACCGATCTCCGCATTTGATGGAGCCCTGGTTCCGGACCGGCGTGAGACATTCCGTCAGAATTCTCAGCCTTGCGGAACACAGTCCACACGACCAATCGCCGGTGCCGACAATCGTCAAGCACCTCCACGGATTGCGCCTCTGGCGCTCCACGCCTACGTATTAGACAAAATAAAGGCGCTTAACATGTTCCGTCCTTGCGAAGGAATCATGCCGATTTTCCGAAATGCCGAACGTCATGACGGCACTTGTCTCGGCTTTGCAGGCATTGGAACCGACATCGATAGGATCGGGTGCTGCCATGCGTCCCGAAACGTGATCGGGCTGGATCTCTCCAGGTCCGGAATCCAGTGGAATGGCTAAGCGCGGCTATCATCACGGCGACCTCCGCCGCGCCCTCGTCGACGCGGCACTGAATCTGATCGAGGAAAAGGGGCCGACTGGGTTCACGCTGTCGGAAGCGGCGAAACTGGCGGGCGTGACACCGGCTGCCGTCTACCGTCACTTCGAGGGTCGCGATGACCTGATCGCCGAGATCGCCCGGCAGGGTTTCGAGACCTTTGCAGATCTCATGGAGTATGCATACGACACCGGACAGCCCTCGTCCCTTGCATCGTTCGAGGCGACGGGACACGCATATCTCGCCTTCGCACGGCGGCATCCTGGACACTATGTTGCAATGTTCGAGAGCGGGATCTCGATCAACCGCACGCCAGAGCTCGCCAAGGTCGCGCAACGTGCTTTCGGCGTTCTTGAGAAGGCTGCGGCCGAGTTGTCAAAGAACATTCCTCCCGACAAGCGCCCGCCACCGCAGATGTTCTCAGCACATGTCTGGGCGCTAAGCCATGGTGTCGTCGAGCTCTTTGCGCGCGGTGCGCCCGGAACCAAATCGCCGTTTCCGCCAGAAGACCTGCTCGAAGCAGGCATCGGGATCTACCTGCGCGGACTCGGCCTGATCGACCGAGACGAGTGATCGCGAACGTTCACGGGCTCTTCTTGCCAGCGATCCAGGTCAACGAGCAAAGCCAGGACACAAAGGTCGTCCGGGGCGGGGCCGTCCGATGCCGTCGAATTTGCGAAACGGGTGCCGTGACTTGACGGAACGAAATGAGCCTAGAACCGAAAGTCCGGATATCGGCTGCAGGGCTATGGTTCACCAGGAGGGGCTGAACTTCCGTTGGCCGGACAGCGCGACATCGACGGTCAGCCGCGGCCCTGCCCCGCCCTGCGAACTCCCCAATGGATCATCCCCGGCCGCATTCCCAAACGATGGCAATTGACCACGTCGGGACAGCGAAATTGCTTCGCGAGACAGGCGGCGACGAACGGAACCGGTTCGACAAGGACCAAAATGTCAATGAAGGGTAACAACGCCAGCCTGACCGCTCAACGACGATGCCACGGTTCCTTGTCACGCGGCACTGTCGCCGCGTCCTGCCTCCTCAAGCGCTCTCACCGACTGCCGAATGTCCCGAACGAAAATGACGGGAGCCACGACAAAGACCGCACCGATGAACGACACGGCAATGCCGAATGCGGCACCCAAGACCCCTCCCGCAAGCGCACCAACCGACCACTGGCCGAGCGTGGCACCAATCCCAAGTCCGCCAACCGCGCCAATGGCCAACAGTATCCACAAAGCGAGCTCAAGCAGCATGCCATGGCTCTTGACCACAAGTCTGCTCAACATTTTGCGTGCCTCCCATATCTGAATCGCGCGCCAAACTTGTACATGCCACGCAAACAGGACAACCCGCTTCTACCTGACCGAAACGATCCGGCGAACACAAAATGTCCTCGAAAATCGGGGATTGGCCAGCCGCACGTGCCTGGAGGAACCGGCAGGACGAGGTTCAGTGCCATCGGAGAGCCGCCAATTCGCAGAAATTAAGTTCTGCATTGCAGCGATGCCAACGGACGGACTGGCAAAGTACGCCGTTGCTGCCTATCTGCATCTCATGGACTCTGAACAGTTCCCTCGCCTCGTCTATCTGCTGCTCCTGCTGACAGCCGTCGGTGGGTGGTTCATTGCGGAGAGCAGGACGGCCATTGGCAAGTCGCTGCGCATGTTCCTGGCTTGGGGACTGATTTTTCTTGGTGTCGTGGCCGTATACGGTCTCTGGGACGACATTCGTCGCGACATCGTCCCCCGCCAGTCCGTGATTTCGGACGGATCTTCGATTCACGTCCCTCGCGGACGCGGCGGACATTTTTTCCTCCAGGTCGACGTGAACGGCACGCCAGTGGACTTCATCGTCGACACGGGCGCCACGGAAGTGGTTCTGTCGCTTGAAGACGCGCGCCGTGCGGGATTCGACCCGGACAACCTGGCGTTTCTGGGCACGGCTCACACTGCAAACGGGCCAGTCAAGACCGCCTTTGCTACTGCGGACGTCATGTCCCTGGGGCCGGTTCGATTCGAGCGCGTGCGCGTGGCAGTGAACAGCGGAGACATGAACGATTCGCTTCTCGGAATGAGCTTTCTTTCGCGATTCGAACGGCTTGAAATATCCGATGAAGGCTTGATCTTGACCCCATGAGGAGCATGTTTCACTAAGTGCGACAATCGCCGCTGGCCGCTATTTCTGCTCCGGCGTGCTTTCCGCTTTCTTGGTCCAGCGCCCCTGGTCTTCCGCCCAGTATTGCGCCACTGCACCTGCCTCAGTCAGTGTCCGCCACTGCTCGCGTGCATGCTCGACGGCCGCAGGGTCGGCACCGTTGAACAGTATGCAGACCCTTTCTTTCGCTGCGACCTCGAAGGCCCCGACTTCAGCCCCATCCACGCTGATCAAGCAATTCGGGTCGTTGCCTGGCTCTCCTGTCGTCAGGAGCACAGGCTGTTCGCTGTCATGCGGACCGCCGGCAAGGCCGTGCGGCAGGAACCCGTCACCGAGCCAGAGCTGTCGATCCAGATGTTCAAGCAGGGTTTCCTCGCGCGCGCGAACCGCAACCTTCCAACCCGCCTCAAGCGACTTGCCGATCAGGACCGGCAGGGTCGCCTCAAGCGAACGCTTGGTCAGGTGATAGAAATAGGCCGCACCCATCAGCAGTCTCTGCGACATCCCAATCCGCCGGGTGCCCCGGAGATTTGCCCTTCTTGGAGCAGAGCGCAATCATCGACGGTCAAGACGACAGGTGCGGAACAACTGTACATAGCGACTTTGCCTCTCGGTCGGGTACGCTCCTGCCTACAGGAATTCGCACGCAGGTGAAATCTCCATCTTCGATCAAGCGCTGCAAATGCACTGCCGTGCCCAAACAGCAAAGTTCCGGCCCTGCCCGGCGTTTGACTTTGGATTCGCAACTCATGCACGCATCCCTCCAACGACGAACCCGACCGTGCAACCGGATGCTGATCATCCCACCAAACCCAAGCTGACAATACCGTCGCGTCGTTCAGAAAGCAGTCTCGACCCGGCTATTCGGACTTCGCCGCAGCAGGTTGCATTTGCTTTGGATGGAGCATCATGTCGCCCACTAAGGTCGCATCCGAATCCGCGATCCAGTCCTGGAAAATGACGTGAATGCACCGCTCACAATCCGCACGACGCACGCTCTGCAGGTTCGCCTGAAATGATCTGCGTTCATACTGCAGAACGCTCAAGAAATTGCGCAACCGGTCACGACTTCCGCAATCTCCATTCCCAGCCAACCATGTTTCAACTGCCAAGCCTATGGTCTAGACTCCGAGCGAATTGCGATGGACCTCATGCTCAGGCGATTTGACAGATACATGCTTGCACAGCTGCTGATGCTCTTCGGCTTCTTCGCACTGGTGCTCGTGCTGATTTACTGGATCAATCGGGCGGTCGTGCTCTTCGACCAGCTCATTGCAAACGGCGAGTCAGCCGCGGTCTTCTTGGAATTCACGGCCCTTTCTCTGCCCAACGTGGTTCGGCTCGTCCTGCCCGTCGCAGCCTTTGCAGCCTCGCTCTACGTCACGAACAGGCTGATGTCGGAAAGCGAACTCGTGGTGGTGCAGGCAACCGGCCACTCCCCGGCGCGACTGATCCGCCCGGTCCTGATCTTTGGATGTATCGTGTTCGTCATGTCTTCGGTTCTCGCCCACGTCCTGGTGCCTGCAAGCCAAGCCCGCCTCAGCGAACGGAGCGCAGAGATATCCGAAAACATGACCACCAGGCTACTGCGCGAGGGACAGTTCCTGCATCCTGCTGCCGGTGTCACCTTTTACATCCGCGAGGTCTCGAGAATTGGAGCGCTTCAGGACGTGTTCCTGTTCGACGCGCGCAACCCTGACCGTCCAGTCGCCTATTCGGCCAAGGAAGCCCTTCTGATTCGCGGTGAACGAGCGCCAAGCCTCGTCATGATTGACGGCATGGTGCAAAGCTATGGTGTCGGCAGCAAGCGGCTTTCGGTCACCCGATTCGACGACTTCGCCTTTGACCTCTCAGATCTGGTCGAAAACAGCGTCCTGACACAACCCAGTCCCCGAGAGCTTCCCACATCCGCGCTGATCGAGGCTGGCGAGGAAATCCAGGCCATTACCGGAGAGGCCCGTTCGACCCTTGTCGCAGAGGCGCATGATCGATTCAGCGACGCACTGAACGGGCTGGTCGCACCGCTCTTCGGCTTTGCGGTGCTGATGGTGGGCGGGTTCTCCCGATTTGGTGTCTGGCGACAGAGCTTCAGCGCGGTCATCGGGTTGATTTTGATTCAGATGATCACGCAGGTGGGCCAGGGAACCGTACGAACCGATGCGGACAATTGGCCGCTTGCCTATTCCGGTCCTCTAGTTGGATTGATCGCAACATTCGGGCTTCTCTTCATTGCGGCACGGCCAAGACTTCTGGCTCGGTCGAGGCAGTCGGCACAATGACGCTCCATCTCTACTTTGCGCGCAAATTCCTGAAGAACTTCGTTTCTGTCTTCTTCATCCTCCTTGCGATTCTAACGCTTACCGCTCTCATCGAACAGATCCGTCGGTTCGGCGGCTTCGACGATGCCGGATTTGGCACACTGCTCGTTCTCGCGTTCCTGAGCGTGCCGGAAGACCTTTACAAGGTACTGCCGCTCATCATGATCCTGGCGACGGTCAGCATGGTTCTCGGGCTTGCCCGATCCTCGGAACTCGTGGTTACCCGCGCCGCTGGACGCCCGGCGCTCAAGAGCCTGACGGCGCCCGTCCTGCTGGCTTTCCTTATCGGCGTTGCCGCAGTGGCAGCCATGAACCCGATCGTGGCGGCGACGCAAAGGCAGCATGAAACCGAGGTAGCCCGCATTTCCGGCGCCTCATCAACTCTCTCGGTCACACCGGACGGATTCTGGCTTCGCCAAGGCTCGCGCGAAGGCCAAACGGTCATTCGCGCGAACAGCTCGAACCTCGACGGCACGAGCCTTTTTGGCGTCACTTTTCTTGGCTACGCGCCCGACAGCAACCCGACGTACCGGATCGAGGCGGAACGCGCACTGCTCGTCCCTGGCGCGTGGCGGATATCCGGCGCAAAGGAATGGCGATTTGATACAGGGGCACCCATCCCGGAAACCGAAAGCGTCGAGATGCTGGAAATGGTCCTCGCATCGAATCTCACGCGCGACCAGATTCTCGACAGCTTCGGAACGCCAAGCGCCGTTCCAATCTGGGAATTGCCTGCATTCATCGCCCGGCTGGACGCGGCGGGCTTCTCGGCCCGAAAGCACCGGACGTTCTTCCATATGGAGCTTGCGCTGCCGCTGCTTCTGACTGCAATGGTGCTCGTCGGTGCCGGATTCACGATGCGCCACACACGCATGGGGCGCACAGGGCTTATGGTCATGCTGGCGCTCGGCTTCGGGTTTCTCTTCTATTTCATCAGGAACTTCGTCGCGATTCTGGGCGAAAACGGGCAGATCCCGATCATCATGGCCGCATGGCTGCCGCCAATCGCGACGCTGCTGCTGCCGCTTGCACTGCTCCTGCACCTGGAGGACGGATGACGAGGCATCTCGCCGCATGGGTGGCCGCACTTATCTTGTGCTTCGGCGCGGGCGCCTTGCGGTCACAGGAATTCGCCTCCCTCGTTGCAGATTCAATTTCAGTCGATCCGGCCGGACGTTTGACCGCCACGGGCAATGTCGAAATTCTCGTCCAAGGCACGCGCCTTACGGCGGCTTCCGTCTCCTATCAAAGCGACGGCAATCAGTTGATCATTTCCGGCCCGATCCGTGTCACGGAAGAAGACGGCACGGTCTTCCTGGCCGACCACGCCGATCTCGACGGGAGCTTGCGCGAAGGGCTGCTGGTGTCCGCAAGGATGGTGCTGGAGCGGCATTTCCAGATCGCGGCAAATCGCATTGCCCGTACCGGCAATCGCTACACGAGTTTTGACAGGGTAGTCGCCTCGTCTTGCGAAGTTTGCGCGGCCAACCCGGTGCCGCTGTGGGAAATCCGTGCCTCAAACGTCGTGCACGATGATGTTGAACACCAGCTCTACTTCACGAATGCCCGGCTACGTTTCTCGGGCGTGCCGATCCTCTACGTGCCGCGGCTCCGGCTTCCCGACCCGAGCCTTGACCGCGCCGACGGCTTCCTCATTCCGCAGATCAAGGTCACTTCCGATCTCGGAACCGGCATCAAGCTTCCTTACTTTCTCGCCTACGGAAACCATCGCGACCTCACGCTAACCCCCTACCTCTCCAGTTCGACAACGACGCTCGAGTTTCGATATCGCCAAGAACTGGAACGTGGGCACATCGAGGCGGTCGGTGCCGTCTCAAACGACGACATCGAAGGGTCACGCAGGTATCTCCTAGGCAACGCCAGCCGCCTCCTGCCACGTGGCTTCCTGTTCGAGGCGCAGGCTGAGTACGCGTCAGATCCAGGCTATCTCTTTACCTACGACTATGCGGACCGGGACAGATTGACCAACCAGATGGCCGTAACGCGAGTGCGGAACAAGGATGTCTTTCGATCCGAATTCACCGAGTACCGCACGCTCAGGGAATCCGAAATCGCCAATCGCGGCACGCTGCCTGCCCGCCTGCTCAATATCTACTACGAACGCGAGTTGCCGAAGCTCTCGTTTGGCGGACGCACATTTGCAAGCATCTCTTCCAGTTCCCTCGTCCGACCGTCGTCGGAAAGCACGCAAGAGGGTCACGGCCGGGACGTCAACCGCCTCGGTGCGTCCGTCGAGTGGTTGCGTTCGCTGACATTCTCGTCCGGTCTCATCGCCAAGGCTGAACTCGGAATGCGCGGAGACGCATACACGATCGCACAGGACCGCAAGCTCGAAAGCAATCTCTCGCGCATGATATCCCGGACCGCACTCGAACTGCGAATCCCGATGGCCCGCAGGATGTTCGGGAGCCGTCGCGAATTCCTAGAACCGATCTTGAGGATCGACGCTTCCGACACGAAAGGGGATGCGGTGCCCAACGAAGACAGCCGCGTGGTCGAAATCGATGAAGCCAACCTCTTTGCCCCCACCCGATATCCCGGCGTTGACAGAAGCGACGACGGCGTCCGCGTGGCTGTCGGCGGCACCTGGAGTCACGAGATTCCTGAACAATGGGACATAGATCTTGGACTAGGGCGCGTCTTCAGGGTTTCTGGCGATCCGGGCCCTGACGATTCCGAGTGGCTGGTTTCGGGTCGGCTCGGCATCGGCCGCGACCTCTCGATCTATTCGCGATCGCTTGTGAACAGCGGGCTGGACATCACGCTGTCCGAAGCGCGCCTTGACTGGGCTGCTGCCCGCCACTCCCTCTCATCCAGCTATTTCCATGCCGAGCCCGATGCCGCCAAGGGCCGGAACACGCGTCTTTCGGAATGGTCTTTCAAGGGAGCCTACGACATCAGTGACGGCTGGACCGCGCGGGCAGATTGGCGCTATGACTTCGCCGCCAACCGCGTGGCGCGCACCGAACTGGGCTTTGACTATCGGACGGAATGCATGAACCTTGCGCTTTCGCTCTCGCGTCGTTCAGCCAATTCGACTAGTGTCGATTCAACGACCGAAATAGGCTTCCATGTATCCCTTTTGGGATTCGGAAGCCGAGATGATGATCGCGCAGGGCAGCGCGTTTGCAGGGGATGAGAGCCTTGATGGGACGTTGGTTGCTTGCAGCAGCTGTCGCGCTTTCCGTGCAGCTTTCGGATTCGGCGAGTGCCCAGGGACGCTTCGCACCGGAACTTCAGGTGGGTGACCAAGTCATCACGCGCTACCAGATTGACCAGCGCGAGCGGTTTCTTACGCTTCTTGGCGCAAGCGGCAACGTGCGTCGGCATGCACGGGAGCAATTGATCAACGAAACCGTGCAGCGCATCGCGGCACAGGAAGCCGGTGTTCGCGTCACTCCTGCACAGGTCGACGCCGACATGGAGGAATTCGCCGCACGTGTTAACCTTCTGGTAGAGGATGTCATGGCCATCCTCGAAGAAGCCGGCATTGAACGAGAGTCCTTCCGTGCGTTCATAGAAGCAGGCGTTGCATGGCGCCAGCTTGTTCGAAGTCAGTTCGGGGAATCCGTCCGCGCCTCGATTTCCGATCGACAGATTCGGCGCGCGCTTGCGACGACAGGAACCGAAGGCGGCATAAGGGTGCTGGTGTCAGAGATCATTCTCCCCGCGGAAGATCCAAATACCGCCATCGCATCACGCAAGCGCGCTGTTCGAATCGCTGCGCTTCAGGACGAGGGTGAATTTGCCGCAGCCGCCCGAAGCTACTCCATAGCCGCGTCCGCGAATCAGGGCGGCGAAGTCGACTGGCAGGCGCTGGATGCACTGCCGGAGAGCATAGGCAACACCATTTCCGCGCTCGAGGTCGGCAAGATCAGCAGCCCGATGGATTACGAAGGAAATATCGCGATTTTCCTGCTTCGAGACATGGAGCGTGTTCAGGAAGGCACCAACGAAGCCCTGCTTGTCGACTACGCGCTTCTTCGTCTCGAAGGCGGCGCTGGCGAAGCTGCGGAAATCGCGAAAGCGGTGGACGAATGCGACGACCTCTACCGGGTGGCCCGCGACTTGCCCAAGGACTGGCTTATCCGCGAGGCCGTTCCGACTGCGGAACTACCTGCGGACGTGCGTGCGGCTGTTGCCAATCTTGACGACAACGAGATCTCAACGGCTCTGGTGCGTGACGGCAACGTGGTCGTGCTGATGCTCTGTGAGCGCCGCCCGACCTTGAAGAGCAACATTGATTTCGACATCGTCGGCGGGCGGATTCTGAACCAGCGGCTCAACAACACTGCAGCGCATTACCTGGCCGAACTTCGCGCATCGACCAACGTGATCGATCTCACGAATTGACGCATGTCCGGACCTGACCTGCTTCCCGTCGCAGTCAGTTGCGGCGATCCGTCCGGCATCGGCCCCGAAATCATCGTCGCGGCATGGGCGACCCTGCGGCAAGAATTGCCGTTCTTCATGATCGGCGATCCCCAGCATGTGCCCACTGGCGCAAAGACAGTTGTCATCGACACGCCTGTCGATGCCCCTTTGGCCATGGCAGGCGGCCTGCCGGTGCTGCCGGTTGCCTTCCCGAAACCGGCCAGGCCGGGCCACCCCGATCCGGAAAATGCACCCTGCGTGGTCGAGGTGATACAAAGAGCCGTGGAACTGGTTGTCGAGGGCGCGGCTTCCGCGCTGTGCACGGCACCGGTGTCAAAACGGGAACTCGTGATCCACGCCGGCTTTGCCTTTCCGGGGCAGACCGAGTTTCTTGCCCATCTTGCCGGCGGAAGGCAAGCCGTCATGATGCTTGCCAGCGATGAATTGAAGGTCGTGCCCGTCACGACGCATATTCCGGTATCGGAAGTTCCCCAAGCACTTAGCGCCGACCTTCTCGAAACGACTATCCGGATCACCGACCGCGCTCTGCGCGAAGACTTCGGTGTTCCCGAACCGCGACGGATTGCCGTTGCGGGACTCAACCCGCATGCCGGCGAAAACGGTGTCCTGGGAGACGAGGACGCAATCATCATTGCTCCGATATGCGATCGCCTTCGCTCCGAAGGAATTTCGATTTCGGGCCCGCTTTCCGCCGACACGATGTTCCATGCGCAGGCCCGGGCGAACTATGATGCTGCGATCGCGATGTATCATGATCAGGCACTGATACCGATCAAGACGCTCGCCTTCGACAGCAGCGTCAACGTGACCCTCGGACTTCCCTTCGTTCGCACGTCACCAGATCACGGCACCGCTTACGACATAGCAGGGCGCGGCCAAGCCAATCCGGATTCGATGATCGCGGCCCTCCGGCTGGCCCGGAAAACCGCCTCGGCACGTCTCGCGAACAATCGCAGGTGAACGCACTGGACGATCTCCCTCCACTTCGCGACGTAATCGCGACGCACGGCCTCGTGGCGCGCAAATCCCTGGGCCAGAACTTTCTACTGGACCTCAACCTGACTGCAAAGATCGCTCGAGCGGCAGGCGTCTTGGCGAATGCCGACGTGCTCGAGATAGGTCCCGGGCCGGGAGGCCTCACGCGAAGCCTCCTCGCCGAAGGCGCCCGCCGGGTCCTGGCGATCGAACGGGACCGGCGCTGCATTCCTGCCCTTGCGGAAATTGCCCGGGCCTGTCCCGGCCGGCTCGAAATCGTCAACGCCGATGCCCTGCAGTTTGACCCGCGCGAGATTCTGACGCCCCCCGTCAAAGTGACGGCCAACCTGCCATACAACGTCGGCACCGAATTGCTGACGCGCTGGCTGTCCGCTCCCGAATGGCCGCCCTTCTGGCAAAGCCTTACGCTCATGTTCCAGCGTGAGGTGGCGGAGCGGATAGTCGCCGGGCCCGGCAGCAAGTCCTACGGTCGCCTTTCGATCTTGGCCGGGTGGCGCAGCCAGGCACGAATCGTCATGGAAGTTCCCGCCCGGGCGTTCACACCGCAACCCAAGGTCAATTCAGCAGTGGTTCACGTCGAGGCCATGCCTGCACCACGATTTCCTGCCGACGCTGAGGCACTGGGGCACGTTGTTGCCACTGCCTTCCGTCATCGCAGGAAGATGTTGCGCTCCAGTCTGAAGGGTCTTGCTCCCGACATCGAGGACAGGCTGTGCATGGCGGACATCAGGCCGACCGACCGACCCGAGACCGTCGACATCGAGCGCTTCTGCGCGCTGTCCGAGATTCTCGGCACGGGTTGACTAGAATGCCGTGTTGCCAAGCAGGCGACGAATTGCCGGTCGCGAAGACTTATTCCGCCGCGTCGGATGCCGCCAAGGCCGGTTCATCCAAGGGTGTCGGGTTGCGTTGTGGACGCGGCTTCCGTCGCGGAACAACGCTCTCTTCAGGTGTATCGACCAATTCGCTGTCTCCAGGTGCAACACCCATTACATCGCTTGTGACAGCTGCTGCGGCGCCCTCCGGTGCGGGGACGCTGCCCTGCCCGCCATCGGCAGCAGCGGCCTCCTCTCCCTTTTCCTCTGAGCGCTGATTCGCGCCTTGATGGGAGCTTCGACGCTCCTGCTGCTGCGCCTGGCGCTCCGCCTGCTCGCGCTGGGCTTCCGCCAGCATGCGCAGGTAATGTTCAGCATGCTGCTGAAAGTTCTCGGCCGCAACGCGGTCATTCGACAATTGCGCATCTCGCGCCATCAGGTTGTACTTGTCGATGATCTGCTGCGGGGTTCCGCGCACCTTGCCCTCTGGTCCCGACGAGTCGAAGACCCGATTGACAACATTGCCCATCGAACGGTTGCGGTTCGACTTTGACCGCGATCGTGATTTGGAAGTTCTCATGTTTAAATTTGTCCAGCTTCTTGTCTGGTCATGCGTGAAGGTTCCAAAGGTCTGCCCGCTCCTCGGGCCCTGTTCCTTGCATGGATTTGGCAGATTCATCAGGGGAGACGCAGGCGCTCCCGCCGTCCGCAGGCCATTGTCTATCCAGTGAAGACGCAGTTGCCAAGAGCTTTTTTCGAGGAATTCACGAAAATTTCCAGCATCACACAACTTTTCATGCACCAGATCACGCCGGATTCCGCGCTGCAACGACTCTGTTCCTTCCATCCAAGTCGGCATGTACCGCCACATTCTCGAGGCCGGCATCCGCCAGCAAGTTCCGGACTCCATCTGCCTGTGTTGACCCAATCTCGACCAAGAGCCTTCCGCCCGGGGTCATGTGGTGCCGCGCCCTCGACACGATTGCGCGATAGGCTGACAGCCCGTCGGCTCCGCCGGCCAAGGCTGCATGCGGCTCATAGCTCCGGACCTCCGGCGGCAATTCCCCGAATTCGTCTTCTGCGATGTAAGGTGGGTTGGAAACGATGAGATCGAAACGCCCGCGCACATCGTCGTACCAGTCCGAAACCCGCAGGGTCACGCGTTCAGCAACGCCCATGGATTCGGCGTTTTCCCCGGCAACCCGCAATGCCTGCTCCGAAATGTCCGTACCCACGCCTAATGCGTTCGGACGCTCCATCAAGAGCGATATGACGATGCAGCCGGATCCGGTTCCGAGATCCAGAATGCGGTCAAACGGATCCTGAATGCCCAGTTCGACCAGCAGTTCCGTCTCCGGACGGGGATCAAGCACGTCGTGCGTGACCTTGAACGTCCCCTTCCAGAATTCCCGCTTGCCGATGATCTGGGATACCGGCCGCCTCATTTCTCTCTCGGAAACCCCAAGGTCCAGCATCCGGATCGCCAGGGCGTTCGGTGCATCACGGGTCTGTGGTTCAGGATCGGTCATGCCCACGTCATATGCCCAGCGGAAAATCCGCCGAAAGTCGCCCGCCGCGTCTGGCACGCCTGCGGCGCGCAACCGGGCAATCCAGATGTCCTGCTTGGTCACAGGGTGCCCGGTACACGGATTGCGGTCACATCGCGACACCTCGTCCCGTGGATCACAGCCCCTGCTCCGCCAGCTTCTCCGCCTGATCCGCAGCGATCAGGGCATCTATGACTTCGTCGAGATCGCCGCCAAGAACTTCGGCAAGCCGGTAGATGGTCAACCCGATGCGATGATCCGTCATCCGGCCTTGAGGGAAATTGTAGGTTCGGATTCTTTCCGAGCGGTCCCCCGACCCCACCTTGGCCCTTCGGTCGCTCGCACGCTCTTCCGCCATCCTTTGCCGCTCCATGTCGTAGAGCTTTGCACGCAATCGGGCCATGGCGATCGCCCGGTTTTGGTGCTGGGACTTTTCCGAGGACGTCACAACGATGCCTGTCGGAACATGGGTGATCCTTACCGCCGAATCGGTCGTGTTCACGTGCTGACCTCCCGATCCGCTTGCCCGCATCGTGTCGATGCGAATGTCGCCGGCAGGAATGTCGACATCGACCTCCTCGGCTTCCGGCAATACCGCGACGGTGGCGGCGGAAGTGTGGATCCGCCCGCCGGATTCCGTCTCCGGCACGCGCTGGACCCTGTGAACGCCGCTCTCGAACTTCATGCGTGCAAACACGCCGTCCCCCTCGACATTGGCGACAGCCTCCTTGACGCCGCCAAGCTCGGACTCCGACAATTCGATCATTGAGAACTTCCAGCCTCGATCTTCCGCGTAACGCTGGTACATCCGCAGCAGTTCCCCGGCAAAGAGGGCGGCCTCCTCGCCACCGGTGCCAGGACGAATCTCGATGATTGCGGGGCGGGCGTCGGCAGAGTCCTTGGGCAAAAATGCAATCTTCAGGCGCTGTTCAAGTGTCGGGAGCTCGTCCTTCACCTTGGCAAGCTCCTCCTGGGCGAGCCCGCGCATTTCGGGATCCTCCAGCAACGCCTCGGCTTCATCCCTAGCAGCAAGCAACGCCAGATATGCGTCAATTTCGGTCACGAGGAGCTTCAGTTCGGCATACTCCCGCGAGAGATCCGCGATTTCGCCGCCCTGCACGCCGCTTGCCATTTTCGCTTCCAGGAACTGAAAGCGCTCACGGATCTGCTCAAGTGTTTCGAGGGGTACCATGCCCTCGTCTCACGCATTGACAGTGCCGCGTCAAGATTGACGGCCGCTCCGGTTGCCGGCAACCAAAGCACAGAATTGTTTCACGACCGCGTGGACTGTCTTCCAAAGTGGCCAGAATCGGATATGATCCTGATATGCTTCGCGCAGCAATTCTCATGGCCCTATTGGCCACGCCTGCCATGGCCGACGTCAAGACCCCGAGCGGCATGACCGTCGAATGCTATTGCACGGACACGCAAGGGCTGCGTGTATCGCTTGGGGAGACCATCTGCCTCACCGTAAACGGCAGGTCTTTCATGGCGCAGTGCGACATGTCGCTGAATGTACCGATCTGGCGCGACACCGGGCAGAGTTGCCTGTCTTCGGACCTGCGGCTGAAACCTCTCGAGCGCCCGCGCCGCCTTACTCCTCCACCAGCTTGAGGCTCGGCTGAGTTTCGCGTGGCAACGGGTGTCTGGCCTCGCGCAGGAAGTTCGTGGCCGTTGTGTGACCCAATCAACTTGCGCTGCTGAAGACAAATGGCGCTTGCACGAAACAAGCGGATTCCGGTGGATCGGATCATGCGTCGCTCACGGGGCGTCCCGCGTCTCCACTTGCGCCGTAGTCAGGGCAATTACGTTTGAAGAATTTTCCCGCATCGCCACTCACCCTGTCAATTTCGATTCCTGCAAACTCCAAGGCCATTGAATCTCCTCGCGTTTCCGGCGAAAGCTGGCCCTGCCAAGCATCCGGGCAAAGGGCTGACATGGCTGACGACGATCCCATCCACAAAATGCCAGATGGCACCCTGAAGCTGATCGAAGTCATGCGCCGCCTCAGAGATTCTGAGACTGGCTGCCCTTGGGACATCGAGCAGGACTTCGCCTCGATAGCGCCCTACACGATCGAGGAAGCTTACGAGGTTGCCGATGCCATCGAGCGCGAAACCTGGGACGATCTCGAGGGCGAACTCGGCGATCTGCTGCTGCAGGTCGTCTATCACTGCCAGATGGGCGGCGAGGCGGGGCATTTCGACATCGCCAGCGTAACGCGACGAGTCTGCGCAAAGATGATCAACCGCCATCCGCATGTATTCGGCTCCGACAATCGCGACAAGTCGGCAAGCGATCAGGCTCGAGACTGGGAATCCGCCAAGGCAGCGGAGCGCAGGGCATCAGGCGAGGCACGGACGCTGGACGGCATCGCGCTCGGGCTCCCTGCCCTGCTTAGGGCCGTGAAACTGCAAAAGCGTCTCTCTGCAGTCGGCTTCGACTGGGAAGACCCCCATCCAGTGCTGGACAAGATCGCGGAAGAGCTTGCGGAATTGAACGCGGCATTCGGCACGGTGGATGGTGACATTGCGGAAGAGTTCGGCGACCTCCTGTTTTCGCTGGTTAATCTTGCTCGACACTGGGGCATTGATCCTGAAGCCGCGCTGCGCAGTGCCAACACCAAGGTGGAGCGACGGTTTGCATCAGTCGAAGACCGGCTGGCCGCGACCGGCAGACTCCCCGCGGAAGCCACGCTCGCCGAAATGGATGAATTCTGGGAGGCAATCAAGCTGGAAGAGAAGGCGCAACAGTCGCGACCTGGGCCCGGCACCTGACCTCACGCACCTGTCGACCTTTTCACAGGACGGTCACCGAAGCAAAAGTGCGCTCACCGGACCCCGAAACCCAGACGTTGCGCTGCGTCGCAGGCTTCCGGCGCATGCGTCCGCAGCTGCCAATTCATTTCCTACTAAAAAAGTCACCTATTGATCTTAGTAAAACACTCAAGTATTTGCACCATGCGAATCACACGAAAGGAACTTCGCCATGCGCATGACTGCCCTCGCCGTCGCGGCCCTGACCGCAGCTGCACCGGCATTTGCAGATCAGGTCAACGTCTACTCCTATCGGCAGCCCGAACTGATCCAGCCGCTCTTCGACGTCTTCACGAAGAAGACGGGCATCGAGGTCAATGTCGCTTTCCTGAACAAGGGAATGGCCGAACGTCTGAAGGCGGAAGGCGCACGCTCTCCAGCCGACCTGGCTTTCACGGTCGACATCGGCCGGCTTGACGCGCTCAAGTCCGCCGGCGTGCTCGACCCGCTCGTGACCGACGCCATCAAGGCCAACGTACCGGAACAATACCGTGACCCGGACGGCGAGTGGACGGCGCTCACGACTCGGGCGCGCATCGTGTACGCCTCGAAGGAACGTGTCGCAGATGGACAGGTGACAACCTACGAAGACCTGGCTGATCCCAAGTGGAAAGGCAAGATTTGCACGCGTTCCGGCACCCATGTCTACATGCTGGCGCTCACCGCTGGCATAATAGAGCAGCACGGCGAAGAGTTTGCCCGGAACTGGCTCGCGGGTCTCAAGGCCAACCTTGCCAGGAAGCCGCAAGGCAACGACCGAGCACAGGTCAAGGCGATCTGGGCCGGCGAATGCGACATCTCGATCGGCAACGTCTATTACATGGCCCTCATGATGAAGAACGATGAGCAGAAGGCCTGGGCCGACAGTGTACGCATCGTCTTCCCGACATTCGAAAACGGTGGAACGCATGTGAATGTCTCAGGCGTGGCACTCACCAAGGCAGCGCCGAACCGGGATGCCGCCATCCAGCTGGTCGAATTCCTGGCATCGGAGGAAGGCCAGAGGCTCTATGCCGAAATCAACATCGAATACCCCGTGAACCCGAATGTTTCGGCACTCGCGGTGGTTGAGGCGTTCGGCAAGTTCAATGCCGATGATGCAAATCTCCAGACGATCGCCAACTTCAGAGACAAAGCTCTGCGCATCGCCGAGGAGGTCGACTACGACGGCTGAACAACGCCCCACGGCGACAGCCTCGCACGGACACGGACCCGCCCCGGCGCTTCTCCAGAAACGCAGGGGCGGGTGGACACGGTGGCCGCGACGTGTTCAACCTTTCTTCCGGAAAGAACAATGGCGCGGCGCAAGATCATCATCGACACGGATCCCGGTCAGGACGACGCTGTGGCCATCCTGCTGGCCCTTGCTTCGCCCGAAGAACTCGAAGTGCTGGGAGTGACCGCCGTTGCGGGCAATGTCCCGCTCCCGCTCACGCAAAGGAACGCCCGGATCGTCTGCGAACTCGCCGGTCACGCCGACATTCCCGTCTTTGCAGGCTCGGACAGGCCGCTTTCGAGGCCACTGGTCACGGCGGAACATGTCCACGGCAAGACCGGACTTGACGGACCTTCGCTTCCGGACCCGCAAATGCCGCTTCAGAAGGGCCATGCCGTCGACTTCATCGTCGACACGTTGCGCAACGAACCGTCTGGAACGGTTACGCTCGTTCCCATCGGCCCGCTGACCAACATTGCCCGTGCGTTTCAGGACGCCGCCGACATCATGCCGCGCGTTCAGGAAATCGTCCTGATGGGCGGTGCCTATTTCGAGGTCGGCAACATCACTCCCGCAGCCGAGTTCAACATTTATGTCGACCCCGAAGCCGCAGAAATCGTGTTCAGTCGGGCATTCCGCTTACAGTCATGCCCCTGGACGTGACGCACAAGGCTCTGATCACGGCGGAGCGGGTCGAGGCGTTTCGTCAAATGGGCACGAGAACAGGTCGGATGGTCGCCGCGTGGACGGACTTCTTCGAGCGCTTTGACAAGGAGAAATACGGCTCGGAAGGTGCGCCGCTTCATGATCCCTGCACGATCGCCTACCTTCTGGAACCCGAACTCTTTTCCGGTCGGCACATCAATGTCGAGATTGAAACCGAATCCGAACTTACGCGCGGCATGACAGTCGCGGACTGGTGGCGCGTGACCGATCGTCCCGTCAACGCCACTTTCATGGGAGACCTCGATGCAAAGGGCTACTTCGATCTCTTGTCGGAACGCATCGCCCGCCTCTGACGCGGCATCCGCCTCCAGAGCCCGAACGGGCGGCGGAGTCGCTTGCCACGCTCGTCTTGAAGGCCCGGACCCATGAGCCTCGCCCTGCCCTTCGACAACTCGTACGGACGGTTGCCGAATCGCTTCTATACCAGGATGGCGCCGTCGCCTGTGGCTTCACCGGCAGTGCTGGCCCTGAACGTGCCGCTTGCAGGACGCCTGGGAATTGACGCCGACGCGCTAGCAACAACGGAAGGCGTCTCTGTCCTGGCCGGAAACGAGGTGCCCGAAGGGGCCGACCCTTTGGCCCAGGTCTATGCCGGTCATCAATTCGGCGGCTGGTCTCCGCAACTCGGAGACGGTCGCGCCATCCTGCTTGGCGAGATTGTCGCGCCCGACGGGGCTCGCTTCGACATCCAGCTCAAGGGTTCGGGCCGAACGCCGTATTCGCGAATGGGGGACGGCCGCGCGTGGCTCGGACCCGTTCTGCGCGAATACATCGTTTCGGAAGCAATGGCGGCCCTCGGCGTGCCGACGACGCGGGCGCTCGCTGCCGTGACGACGGGAGAGACGGTCTTTCGAGAGGCACCGTTGCCTGGCGCGGTGCTGACCCGCGTTGCCGCCAGCCATATCCGGGTCGGCACGTTCCAATACTTTTGCGCGAGAAACGACCGCGAGGCGCTCGAGGCGCTTGTCAGCCACGCAATCGAACGCCATGCCCATGAAGCGGACGGTCCGCTCGGCCTCCTGAACCATGTCGTCGAACGCCAGGCGAAGCTGGTGGCGGCTTGGCTCGGAATCGGATTCATCCACGGCGTCATGAACACGGACAACATGACTGTTTCGGGCGAAACCATCGACTACGGCCCCTGTGCGTTCATGGATGAATTCAGCCCGATGCGCGTGTTTTCGTCGATCGACCACCAAGGCAGGTATGCATATTCACGCCAGCCCGACATCGCGATGTGGAATCTGGCGCAACTGGCAACTGCGCTCCTCCCGCTCATTGATGACGTGAAGGACGCACAGGCTGCCGTCGACCGTTTCCCGGCGCTTTTCCGTGACGCGTGGTTGACGGTCTTCCGCGCGAAGCTCGGCCTGCAGACTAAGGCAAAAGGAGACTACGAGCTGATTCTTGCGCTTCTTGACGCGATGGCGAAGGGAAAGGCCGACTTCACCAACACATTCCGGTCCCTTGGCACTCCCAAGGCACGAGACGAATTCTCTGACCCAGAACTCTACGATGCCTGGGAAAATCCCTGGAAAAAGCGCCTGGACGAGGAATGCGCGGTGCCGGACGACCGGGCCGAAACCATGCGTGCAGCGAATCCCGCACTTATTCCCCGTAATCATCGAATCGAACAAGCGATACAGGCTGTGGTCGCTGGCGACTTGAGCAAATTCGAGAAGCTGAGTGCGGCCCTCCTGGTCCCGTATTCCGATCCGAGAAAGTTCTCGGATCTTGCAAAGCCACCGACCGCAAGCGAAGTTGTCTGTCAGACCTTCTGCGGCACCTGAGAAGGACGATTGATCAGCACGAGGCCTGTGCAGACAAGCAAGAGGGCCACTAGGATCGGCAGCCCCAGCGCCTCGTCCAGCAGCCACCATCCCAAGAGCACGCCGAAGACAGGCACGAGAAAACTGAATGCGGCAACGCTGGCTGCCGGATAGATGGAAAGCAGCCAGAGCCAAAATGAAAACCCGAACGTCACAACGACCACGATCTGGAATGCCAGCCCCCAGAGGTGGATGGGTTCAAGCTCGCGCACGAAAGGACCGAAGAACACCGCGGCAACGAGGAGAATCGGTGCCGAGACAAGCACCTGCCAGAACAGCTGCCGGTCGGGTGCGACATCCTTGAGCCCCGTTCGTGCGATCAGTGCCAGCGCGGCCCACCCAATGGCTCCGAGCAAGGCCAGCAGGTCGCCGAGCAACGCCCCCTCTCCGCTGTCGCCTCGCCAGGCAATCGCAACGGCAGCGCCAAGAAATGCCAGCAACTGACCGACAGCCTTGACGCGAGTGATTCGCTCGCCGGGAATGAACACGTGAGCAAAGAGCGCCATCCATAATGGCATCGTGTTGAAGAGGACCGATGTCCGTGAAACTGTCGTCAGGTCGAGTGCGAGGAACAGGAAGACGAACTCGAGCGCGAATAGCGTCCCCATGAGGCAGCCAAAGAGCAGGTTCTCGCGCTTGAGTCCCAACGGTCGGCGCCGAACAGCAAACCAGAGCCAGAGACAAAGGACGACACCCACCGAACGCACGCCGGCGAAAAAAACCGGTTGCAGCCCCTCGTTCACAACCCTGATGACAACTTGATTGAACGCAAGCAACAACGAGAAGCCGACAAGTGCCAACGCTCCCGCCGCATCGATCCGGTCTCTTCGCGTCATTCCGTCGTCCATCCCGTTCGCACAAGCGAATTGCGCGAATCTACCGTGCGGCATGTCTTCCCGTGACAAAGCCCGGAAGACTTCCTGCCTGACGCACACATTGCTTAGCGCGCACTGCTCCTCGACGGATGAACCGGCTCGCAGGACATGCTTCGGTTCGCCGTCAACGCCCCCGCGTATTGCCATGTCGGCAAAGAAACAAGATACGGTCTGGCGGCGCGCCGCCCTCACTGCGGATTGCGCTGGCGCCAACCGAAAAGCCAAGGCAAACTGACCCATCATGGCACCGATCTTGACAGGTGCATCGGGCTCGCGGCACGGTGCGCCGATGTTATCCCGGCGACTGATCCTGGTGGGCCTTTGCACCTTGCCCCTTCCTGTGCATGCATCGCTCAGGCGCTACGAGTTGGAGCCCCGTGCCTCGCGCGCAGGGTTCATTTACTGGTTCAAAGGGGTCAGGCGGCAAGGCGAAATGCCGATCGGTCGCGCCGATTTCCAAATCGATCCATCCAATCTGGCCGCCAGTTCGACCGATGTGACACTGCGTGCAGACAAGGTGCGCACCGGGTTCTTCCTTGTGACCGGGATTCTGAAAGGTGCCTCAATGCTGGACACCGTTCGCTACCCCACCATTCGCTTTGTCTCCACCGCAGTCAGGCCGGCCCCGTCCGGTCTACTGACTGACGGAGTGAAGCTGCACGGAGAACTGACGATACGCGATGTGACGCAGGCAGTGAACTTCGACGCCCGCTTCATGCGCCGCGAAGGCAGCGCTGCGGATGATCTCAGCCGCCTGACGATCCGCCTCGGTGGCCGGATCAGCCGGTCGAGTTTCGGCGCATCCGGTTACAGAAACCTGGTAGGAGACGAAGTGGAATTGAACGTGACCATGGCCATGCGGGCTGTCGACTGAACGATTTCGCACGCAAGACACGGCGGGTTTCTGCGCACCATCATGCGCGGCCCGCTTCTCCCGACAAGATGGTACCGCCAGGAATCAACGGCAGGAAAATCCACCCAGACGAACTCCGCAACACATCGAGTGACAGGATTCAGCGACCCGACTGGAGCCCCGTGAAGATAGCGATGCGATTCACTTTGGCTTGCCATCATCTTGTCGTCCACGATGATTTGCTCAGCGACGCGGTCTCCTGCGGGATAGGGATCGAAGACAACCAGAGCGCGTTTCGGACGGTCCCGAAAAGCCATTCGCTTTCACATCGGGATCGCTTCGCATAGAACAGGGTGCCGCAACGGAAAGACGGACATGGCGGACACGATACTCCAAAGATGCGAGGCGTTGGGACTGCGCCTGACGGACCAGCGCCGCATCGTAGCTGCCGTTCTGGAAGAGGCGGACGACCATCCTGATGTCGAAAGGCTCTATGCACGTGCTTGTGCCGTTGACCCAGGGATCTCGCTGGCCACGGTCTACCGGACCGTCAAGCTCTTTGAAGAGGCGGGAATCCTCGAGAAGCACGAGTTCCGGGACGGGCGCGCGCGCTACGAGGATGCCGAACGCGACCACCATGATCATCTGATCGACCTCAACTCCGGCGAAGTAATCGAATTCGTCGATGCCGAAATCGAAGCGCTCCAAGAGAGGATTGCTGCAAGGTTGGGCTACCAGTTGAAAGGGCACCGACTGGAACTCTATGGAGTCCGGCGCAAGGACGGGTAGTCAAGCGACAGACTGAATGCGGCGCGTTTTGCCGTGCCCATTCTCTCAAGATTGCGGACTGGTCCGCGCGGCATGCCTGCCGTCCTGCGCCGGCCCTTACAGTGACTTGAGTGCTAGCACCGCGTTCTGGCCGCCAAAGGCGAACGCGTTAGACAGGACATGGGAGACCTCTGCCTCGCGAGCTTCATTGGGAACCACGTCCAAGGAACATTCCGGATCCGGTTCCTCGTAGCCGATGGTGGGTGCGATTATCCCGTCGTTGAGCGCCATGAGGCATGCAAGGAGTTCCACGGCACCCGTGCCTCCGATCAGGTGGCCGTGCATCGACTTGGTCGACGAAATCATGACCTCGTCCGCGTGACGGCCGAAGGCCTTGGACACGGCGGCACACTCGGTCTTGTCGTTTGCCGCCGTGCCTGTACCGTGCGCATTGATGTAGCCCACCATTTCGGCGCTGATGCGCGCATCCATTAGTGCACCCAAGATGGCGCGCGTTGCGCCATGCTGTGAGGGCATTACGATATCGGCCGCATCCGACGTCATCGAGAACCCCACCACTTCGGCGAGAATGCTCGCGCCCCGTGCCTTCGCATGCTCAAATTCCTCGAACACGAATATTCCCGCCCCCTCTCCCTGCACCATGCCGCTCCGGTTGGCGGAGAAAGGGCGACATGCATCCTTGGACATGACGCGGAGACCTTCCCAAGCCTTCACGCCGCCAAAGCAGAGCATGCATTCCGAACCGCCGGTTACCATTGCCGTGGCCGCGCCCGACCGAATCAGCCAGAAGGCCTGGCCCATGGCATGGTTCGACGACGCGCATGCCGTCGCGACGGTGAAGGACGGCCCCTTGAGATTGTAGTTCATCGATACATGGCTCGCTGCGGAATTGTTCATGAGTTTCGGCACGATGAAGGGATGCACGCGGTTCTTGCCCTCCTCGTACACCGCCCGGTAGTTCTCGTCTTGCGTGTTGAGACCGCCGCCGGAGGTGCCTAGCACAACTCCTGATTCCGCTGCGACGCGGCCAGAGAACTCAAGCCCGGACTGCACAATCGCCTCTTCTGCGGCGATAAGCGTAAATTGGGTGAACCTGTCATACAGGGCCTGCTGCTGGCGATTGAACCGCTGATCCGGATCGTATCCCTTGACCTGACCTCCGATCCGGATCGAAAGGCGCTCGACGTCACGAATCTCCAGTTCGCCAATTCCGCACCGCCCCTCTCGCATGGCTTCCTGGGTTTCGGGCACTGAATGGCCGAGAGAATTGATCGTCCCGGACCCGGTGATGACAACCCGTCGCACCGCTAGTCGGCTTGCTCCGCGACGAGTTTCTCGACGGCGGCCACGACCGCCGACACCGAGGAAATGTCAAAGTCGCTCTTTTCAGGCTCGTTCGCGTTGAATGGAACCTGGATGTCAAAACTCTCTTCTATCGAGAAGATGGCCTCGACGAGCCCCATGGAATCCACGCCAAGAGCCTCGAGAGACAGATCAAGCGAAACGTCTGACGGCTCCAGAACCGCCTGTTCGGCGATGATCTCGATCACCCGTTCCTTGACGCCGCTCATTTCCCCTCGTCCGCCAATCTGAAGCCGATGGCTGATGTTTAGTCGCCCTTGCCATCTAATGAAACTGCTTTCTTGAGCGCTTCGATGTCCTTGAAGATCCGGGGCAATCTACGCCAGTTCCTAGACGCTGCAATATACTGGTCCATCTTCATGGCCGGATAGCCGAGAAGAACCCGGCCGGCCGGAACCCGCGACAGCACAATCGCGCCACCGCCCACCACGACATCGTCGCCTACCGTGACATTGTCGGTGATCCCCGCCTTCCCGCCGATGATGACCCGATTGCCCACTCTGGACGATCCCGCGACGCCCGAATGTCCGCAAATCAGGACGTCCTCGCCAATCTGCGCGTTGTGACCGATCTGCACGAGGTTGTCGATCTTCGTGCGATTGCCGATCCGGGTTGCGCGGATCGTTCCGGCATCCACGGCAGTGTTGACCCCGATCTCCACGTCGTCCCCGATCTCGACCGAACCAAGCGAATGAATGCGACTCCAACCGGCCGTCATGTCGCCGGATTCGGTTCCGAACGAACGGCGCACTTGCTCGACCCGATCCGATTCTCCTGCCACGAAGCTGAAACCGTCACCTCCGATGACTGCGCCGGGCTGGCAAATGAAGCGTTCTCCAATCCTGACACTGGCTCCGATCCGGACTCCTGCGTGAAGCAGCGCGTCCCGGCCAACCTCCACGTCCTCAGCAATGCTGACATGCGCCGCGATTCGGGAATTTGCGTCAATTCGCGCCCGGGCTCCTATCACGACCAAGGGCCCGATTGACGCGCCCTTGCCAACTTCGGCGCTCGGATCAACCACTGCGGATGGATGGATGCCCGGCGCAATTTCGGGCCCTTCATCCAGCAATGACGTCAAACCCGCCATCGCCATTCTTGGGTGCTTCACCTTGATGGCGGCCTCCAGGCCGAGAGCCTGCCAGTCGGCATCAATCCAGACGATTGCGGCACGCGCACTGCCGTCAGTCAGCGCCGCAGCATATTCCGGGCTCATGGCCAATGCGAGTTCATCCGCCGCGGCCTCGCCTGGCTCGGCAGCGCCCTTGACGGAAAGGTGGATGTCACCGAAGGCATCTGCCCCCAGCGCCGCCGCAATTTTCTCGACTGTCTGATTCATGTCGGACCCGCGAGCTTGCGATGCCGAATTCGCCCTGCCCGTCTTCAAGTTGTCGGCATCGTTTCGACCCGAGCCTTAGCTCCTGATCTCCTGGAGCGAAACCCCGGCACCTTTCAGCGCTTCCCAGATGCGCGCATCGCGCCCATAAATGTCGCGCCGAAACTGGATCCTGCCGTCCGCCTGCGTGAACGCGGTGCGATAAACGAGATGGACCGGCACGTGCTCGTCGAGTCTGACCACGATTTCCTCGCCGGTTGCCAAGCGATCGTGGAAGAACTCCTCCGGATCTGCAACCTGCCTCCTCAGGAGTGCGTAGGCGAAGTCAATGGGATCGCCGAGACGGACGCAGCCATGGCTGAAGGCCCGGGCACCCTCGCTGAACAGCTCTTTGTGCGGCGTGTCGTGGAGGTAGACATTGTAAAGGTTCGGAAACATGAACTTGACGACGCCCAGCGCATTGCTCGCGCCCGGCAGTTGTTTCATTTCGAAGGGAAAGTTTTTCTCGTCGAACAGGGCAAATTCTACGCTGTCCCGCTCCACCACCTCTCCAACGCTGTCGAACAGTGTCAGGTGAGCCACCGAATTCGGATCAACCTTCAGCCTCGGAAAATACTCCTTGATCGTGATCGAGCGTGGAACATACCAGGTCGGGTTGATCACCAAGTGCTCCATCACGTCCGAAAACTCGGGCGTCCGACGATTGTCACCTCTGGCTCCCACGACGGAGCGAGTCACGAAGGTGACCTCGCCGTCATCCACGATCCGCACGTGAAAGTCCGGAATGTTCACCCAGACATGACGGTCACCAAGCGGCATGTTCATCCAGCGCTCGCGCTCCATGGCAACCATGACTTGCGAGAGTCGCGTCGTCGGCGAGACATTGATTTGGCGCAGCGTGATCGGGCCTGCCACTCCGTCGGGCAGCAACCCATGATCGAACTGGAAGACTGCCACGGCCTGCTGCATCCTCAGGTCATACACCTTGCTCGCGTTTCGCCTGAGGTATCCCATGGCGACAAGCCGGTTGCGAAGTTGCACGACCTCCTCGCCTTCAGCACCGGGCTTCAGCAAGCTGGCATGCACCTTGGGGCCCCAGCCGCGTCTGCCTATCAGTCTCTCGAGACGCTCCTTCTCCTCCCTGAGCTGCGCATATTCCCGACTGGACGGCGGCAACGCCTGGATGAAGGCGTCAGGCGACGAACTTAAAAATGCCGACAAGATCGACGCGCCATCCCTGTGAGGCACCTTTCGCCCGATTTCCTCATCGACCTCGCTTGGCTCCAGAATGCCCGTCTGCACATCGCGCGCATAGCGAAGGAACAGCCGGCTCAATTCGACTTCAAGCCGACCGAGGTCTTGTTGGGAACGCACTCGGCGAGGATTTATGTTCAGAATATCGAGACGATAGCGTTCCGTCGGAAGTCCGTGGGACGGTGCGTCTTTCACCGCCTTCAGGAACGCGGCCCTTCGCTGCCACGACTTGCTGCTCCTGTCCGTCCAGATCGGCCTGTAGCCCGTGGTCTCGTAGAATTCGGCGATGACACGGTCACCCGCCGCCACTTGGGCGACGGTCTGCGCGAATTCGGAAGATCCGTTCTGGGCGAAGACCGAATGCGCAGAACCCACCATCAAGAACAATACGCAAAGCGCGCTGAAAGCAGCGTACCTCAATTGGAAGAATCCAGTTTTCATCATTCGCAATGCACCTGCACCTGATCGCGCCAAGGGCTCAACACGTCGCAATTTTTCCAATTATGCCGACGCTGTCCATTCACATCTGTGTAATTCCATTTCAAGAAACCGATTCGTCACCATCGGCCCCATGCATCGGAAACTTCATATGTGACTGAATCCTAACGCGAAATTTGGTTTGGAAGGACTCTTCGTTGTTGCCTTCATGCAACATGCGCGGACGGTTCAGTCAGCATGCTTCCGCCAACGGTGCTCCAGCCGCCGCAATGCAAGTGAAAGGCTGATCGTGATTGCCAGATAGATGAGAGCGACGACATTGTAGGTTTCGAAATAGCGAAAATTGCTCGCGGCGGTAACCTTGCCCAGTTGCGTCACATCCAGCACGCCAAGCACCGACACCAGGGAACTGTCCTTCACCAACGCGACAAAGTCATTGCCCAAGGGCGGCAACACGACCCTGATGGCCTGCGGAAATACAATGAACCGAAATCGATGCAGGCCTGAGAGCCCCAATGCCTTGGCAGCCTCGATCTGTCCTGCAGGAACGGATGCGAAGCCTGCGCGGAACACCTCGGAAATGAACGCCGAGTAGGCGATGACGAGGGCCAGGACTGCACGCCACAACAAAGGAAAGTCGCGTGATCGGACAGGATCGAATCCAAGTCCGCCCCTGATCCAGTTGGCCAGTTCCACCAGTGCCGGTGCAAGCACGAAGGCGACGTAGAGCAGCAGGACCAGTATCGGAACGCCGCGCACGATCTCGACATAAAAGCGTGCGGACTGGCGCACGAGCCGCCACTTCGACGAACTGCCCAGTGCCAAAAGCAGCCCGACGCCGGACGCCAGCGCGAAACTGACCAATGTAACGAACACGGTGATCTTCACGCCCTTCAGGAGCGTGACGAGTATCTGCCGGTGCAGGCTGTCCGACAGAACATGCCAGAAAGCGTATCCCGCAAGCGCCAGCACGGCTACGAGCCACCACGGGAACTCTTCGTCCTGAGGTGCAGGAGCGTCCATTCGTCAGACTGGCTGGAGCCGCCACTTCATCCGGAGGGACGGAGCACGCTTACTGACCCATCTTGTATTCGAGAAACCACTTGGTGTTCAGCGCTTCGAGCGTTCCGTCCGCATGCATTTCCGCGATCGCAGCGTTCATCGGGCCGACCAGGTCGCTGCCTTTGGGAAATATGAACCCGAATTCCTCTGTTCCCAGCGGCTCTCCCACGATCTTCAGCTTGCCTTCCGAGGCAGAGACGTACCCGTTCGCCGCGGTGCTGTCGGACAGCACCAGATCGACATCGCCCGTCCGCAGCGCCTGCAGGGCAGCTCCGAAGGTCTCGAACTGAATGACCCGAGGATTCGCCTCATCGCCGTCAAGGATGTCGTAGATCGTGACATAGAACGGAGTCGTTCCAGGCTGCGCACCTGCGAGCAGATCAGGGTTGGCGGCAAAGCTCTCGTCGTCGTCGAAGCGGGACTCGTCGCCGGCGACGATCATCATCATTTGAGAAACCATGTAGGAGTCCGAGAAATCGACCTTTTCCTTGCGATCTTCCCGAATGGTGATGCCCGTCATGCCCATGTCGTACTGGCCCTCGCTCACCGCAGCGATCATCGCGTCCCAGCTGATGTTCTCATAGACGACATCGATGTTCAGGCGTTTCCCAATTTCTGCCATGGCGTCATATTCCCATCCGACCGCCTTGCCGGACTTTGGGTCCACGAACTGCAGCGGCGGATAGGCGTTCTCCGTCACGACCACCACTTCCCGCCCCTCCAGATCCGGCAATTCCGCGAAAGCGGCTCCTGCCCAAATCGTCAAGACCAATGCTACGGCTGTCAGCGCTGTCTTCATTTCGGTGCCTCCTCGGTCATGTGCCAACCTTCAGACTGCACCCGGCAATCACGAGCGGCAAGGCAATTCCTTGGGCGCTCTCCAACCCCCAAGGGAGGCAAATTCAATTCAATCCACAGGAAATTCGCTCATCTTGTTGCTTGCAGTGCCGCATGGCACAAGCAGGTGTGTCAATGCGCGGTTTCTTGCCGATTTCGTGGCCGTGCCCGCAATACATGAGACAAATTAGTTCCGTTCAGTGCGCAATTGGACTATAAGGGCGCTGCGCCCGGGGGGTCAACGAAGGTGCACCTGTCGGTGCGGCAAGAGTATCGCAGGGCGAAAAATGCGGGACGTAAGCTTGTAGCATGGAGACATTCCATCCGAATGGCTTGACGCGACGTGGGTTGCTGGGAGCGTTTTGCGCAACGGCGCTGGTTGCGGCGCCGGTTTACGCGAACGCATCCGGCCTTTTGCGCGGCGCGGGCGACATCCGAAAGATCAAGATGTATTCCGGTCGGACCGGTGAGAGCATTGATACGGTTTACTGGATCGAGGGCGAGTACATCCGTGAGGCCCTGAAGGAATTCAACAAATTCATGCGTGATATTCGCACCAACCAGGTCAAGCGGATCGACAAGCGCACAATCGACATCCTTGCGGCGTCCCATCGGATGCTGGACGCGGATGCGCCTTTCCTCCTGCTTTCCGGCTATCGGTCACCCAAGACCAACGCGATGCTGAGACGGCGCTCGCGGGCCGTCGCTCGGAACTCGCTGCACATGAAAGGCCAGGCGGCAGACGTCCGTCTGCACGGGCGCAGCGTCGCCCAGGTCGCCAGGGCAGCGGTGTCCTGCTCCGCTGGCGGCGTGGGCAGGTACTCGCGCTCCGGCTTTGTCCACATGGATTGCGGCCCGGTTCGGACCTGGGGGCGGTAAGCCCTGTTTACATGATTCGAGACTGACGGCGATCTGACGCGGCTGGCTTGGTCCGCTCCGGCCTGACGACGGGCAGACCGCCACGGAGCCAGCCGGACATTGGACCTTGGAATCGATCACAATCTGACCGACTACACGGAGTCACTCGGTGCTCCCGTCGTGGCCCTGATCACCAGCTCCGCAGAAATCTCGGACACGGTTGCCGGCATGCTGGGATCTTCGACACGATCCAATAGCACCCTTGCCAGCTTGCGACCCAATTTCTGGGGGTGCACGGCCAGCGTGGTCAGTGGAGGTGTGGCAGCGGCTGCATCCTGAATGTCGTCGAAGCCGATGATCGAAACATCGCGGCCGGGCACTTGGCCCGACCTTATGAGCGCGAGGCTGGCACCGAGTGCGACGACGTCACCGTTGCAGACCACGGCGGTGACTTCAGGATGCACCCGACGCAGGTCCAAAAGGGCATTGAGCCCGGCCAGCTTGTAGTCCTCACAGTCCCAGACCACGCTCGGGGCCAGATTGCGTCGGGTCCTCTCCCGTTCGTACCCTTCGATCCTTTCCTTGCGCACATGGGTCATGTCGGTCCCGCCGAGATAGGCGATGTGCCTGTGACCCAGATCCGCCAGGTACCCGGTAGCTGTCGCGGTTGCCTCGGCATTGCGGATGCCAACATGATCAAAGTCGCGGTGCACCGGTCTCAAGAAGGTGACAGTTGGAATTCTCTGCGCGCTCAGCAGCTCCAGGGCCTCGGATTGCGTGTCCGCCGCGGGAACCCAGAGCAGTCCGCCGCGACCGTGCCGGATGAAAGCCTCGAGTTGCCTCCTCTGCCGATCCGAGTCGTCGCGCGTGTCAACGATGGAGACCAGATATCCGTTTGCTTCCAGCAGATCCACCGCGCCGCTTATGACTTCTGCATTGAAGGGGTTCTGCAACTGGTTGATGACGAAACCGATCTCGTGGTTTTCGCCCGACCGCATGGAGGCGGCACGAGAGTCCTTCACGTAGTGCAGCTTGCTTGCTGCCTTCAGCACTTTCTTGCGGGTTTCGGCTGAGATCCGCCCAGTGCCGCGCAATGCCTGGCTCACGGTCGGAACCGAAACGCCCGCCTCCTTGGCGACGGTTTCCAGTGTTGGCTTGCCGGACACGGCTGGACCTTCCGTTTGGATATAACGTTTAGGCAGTTTTTTGGCCTTCAGAGATACAAATTTACAAGAAGAACCATGAATGCTCAGACAATAAAGTCAAGTCGATTTCAAAATTTCCTTGACATAAGATATAACGATATATCAAACTGTGCTCAAGGGAGGTGATTCGCATGCGGCCGTGTCAACGGACCAATGCTTGCCACCCGACAGGGCTGACCGTTTGACCGCTGGTCGAGGCGAGGCCGTTTCAGATGGGAGTCGGCATGAAGCCCGACCCCGACCGACACTCAAGGGAGGAAGCATGACCCTAAATTCGAGAATTCTTGGCGCAGCGTCTGGCGTTGCCTTTGCCTGCACCGCGTTCGCGGCTCAGGCCGAAGTGCTGTTCTGGTCCACGCAAGCGAAACCCGTCGAAGAGGCGCAAGCCATGCGCGAGCAGGTCCTCGCCGGAGCTGGCGCAGTCGACTACCAGCCCAATGATGGTGGCCCGTGGCTGACCCGGCTTCAGGCGGAACTTCAATCCGGCTCCGGTTCGATCGGCGTACTTGGTGCACTGCATGGCGACTTTTCCGCCATGAATCCCGATGATCTTGTCGACCTCGACGACGTGGGCGTGATGAGCGCCTCGGAGACGTTCAACGATCTCGCCAAGCTCGGCACCGACAGCATGCAGTACATCCCCTGGATGCAGGCCAGCTACATCATGGCGGCCAGCAAGGATGCGCTGCAGTACCTGCCTGAAGGCGCTGACGTCGACGCGCTGACCTACGACCAGCTGATCGAGTGGGCGGCCAACGCGCATGAAGCGGCAGGTGAGCCAAAGTTCGGCTTCCCGGCTGGCCCAAAGGGTCTGAAGCATCGCTTCTTCCAAGGCTACCTTTACCCGTCGTTCACCAACGGCGTGGTCCGCACCTTCGCTTCCGACGAGGCCGTGACCGCTTGGGAAAAGATGCGCGAACTCTGGACGCATACCAACCCGGCTTCGACCAACTTCTCGTTCATGCAGGAACAACTGCTGTCGGGTGACGCGTGGATCGTGTTCGACCACACCTCGCGTCTGGCGCAGGCGTTCAACGAGCGTCCCGACGACTTCGTCGCCTTCCCGGCACCTGCAGGCCCGACCGGGCGCGGCTTCATGCCCGTTCTGGCCGGTGTCGCCATCCCGCGCACAGCACCCGACATGGACGCGGCAAGGGCTTTGGTCGAGTACATGCTGAAACCGGAAACGCAGATCGCAACGCTGCGTGCGACCAACTTCTTCCCGGTTGTTGGCGTGACCCTGCCTGACGATCTGCCGCCGTCGGTGAAAGCTGCAGGTGACGCAGTTGCGAAAATGAGCGCTTCGGCCGACGCCAACCCGGGACTGCTGCCTGCGGGTCTGGGCGACAAGGGCGGTGACTTCAACCGCGTCTTCGTCGACAGCTTCGAGCGCATCGTGCTGGCGGGTCAGGACATCCGCGCCGTCCTGGACGACCAGAAGGGCCGGCTGGCCGCAATCATGGAAGAGACCGGTGCGCCTTGCTGGGCTCCCGACGCACCTTCCGACGGGGCCTGCCCTGTCGAATAAGTCCGGTTGGACTTTCCTGCCGGAGCCCGGACCTGTAAATTGGGTCCGGGCATATCCTCAGAAGACAATCCGACAACGGCGCATCCCTGCGCCAAGAAAGGAGCGGTCCGATGAACGCTCGGTTGCTGCCCTATGTCCTGATCCTGCCAGTGACATTGTTCCTGTGCCTGTTCTTCCTGTACCCGTTCCTGCTGGTCTCGAAGCAAGCATTCAGCACCGGTGCCGGCTTCACGCTCGACAATTTCCGCGAGGTGACGGGGTACTGGAAGTTCCCGATCACGATGCGCAACACGCTGCTCCTGGCGGCAGCGGTGGTACCGATCCAGCTGGCGCTCGCGCTGTTGATGGCCACCATGGTCAACCGGATGAAGAAGGGCCGCGACCTGGTGCTCTACGTCTGGACCATCCCGCTTGGCATCTCAGACCTCGCCGCCGGCATCATCTGGCTAGCCATCTTTGAACAGTCTGGATTCCTGAACTCGATGATGAGCGGTCTCGGGCTCGTCGACAAGCCGGTGAACCTGTTGACATTTCAAAACCCCGGCATCGTGTTCCTGGCAATCATGCTCGCCGAGATCTGGCGCGCGACCGCGATCATGCTGGTGATCCTGGTGGCAGGAATCGGGCTGATCCCCAAGGAGTACTACGAGGCGGCCGAGGTCTTTGGCGCATCGCCGTGGAAACGGTTCCTGCGCATCACGTTGCCGCTCTTGCGCCCCAGCCTGCAAACAGCGCTTGTCTTGCGGGTCATCCTGGCCTTCGAAATCTTCGCGGTGGTTGCGGCCCTCGGCGGCACGCTCTTCCCCGTCCTCATGGGCGAGACCTACGCCTACCAGTTCGATCTTCTGAACAGCGGGGCAGCAGCGGCGCTGGCGCTGATCATCCTGGCAATCTCCATCGCCTTCACCCTGATCATCCTGCGCGTTCTGCGCGTGCCGAAAGGAGCCACGATATGACCGCCGTCACCACCGATGCAGTCGCGACCGACACGCGGAGAGCGGGCCGCTGGGTTTACGGCAGCGCGGTTGTCCTGCTCTGCGCCTGGGTCATCGTTCCGCTGTATTTCCTGCTGATCAATACGCTCAGCGCCCCTGAAACGGTGAACAGCTTTCCCAAGCCATTCGTCCCCGAGTTCGACCTCGGCAGCCTGACCTTCTTTGCAAATTTCGCGGGGATGCTGACGGCCTTGAAGAACTCGATCCTCGTGGCGGGACTGACCATGATCATGTCCATCGTGATCGGGGCGCCGGCGGGCTACGCCCTCTCGCGGTTCGACTTTCGCGGCAAGGAACTGTTCCGGCTCCTGATCCTGCTGACCCGGGCCTTTCCCCTGCCGCTTCTGGCACTCCCGCTTGCGGTGATGTTCATCCAGACGGGACTCGACGACACCGTGTTCGGCCTCGCACTTGTGCATACGACTTTGGCGATCCCTTTCGCAGTGCTGATCACTTACGCGCTCTTCTCCGGCATCCCGCTGGAACTGGAGGAGGCCGCATGGACTCTCGGCTGCACGCGGCTCACGGCATTTTCGAAGGTCGTGCTGCCGCTGATCCTGCCAGGGATCACAGCATCCGCGATCTTCGCCTTCGTGATCTCATGGAACGAGGTCTTCGCGGCCGCAGTGCTGACCATCGAGAACCGGACGCTGACGGCGTTCCTGCTGCAGAACCTCGACACCTCGCCCCTGCATCTGAAATTCGCGGGCGGGTTCATCCTAGTCGTGCCGGCGCTGGTCTTCATCTTCGCCGTGCGCAAATACCTCTTTGCCATGTGGGGCATCGCCAACCGCTGAGGCGGAGGCGCATCTGAAAGGAAACGAAAATGGCTCAGATCGAGATCAAGAACGTCGCCAAGCGTTTCGGGACATACCAGGCGCTGCATGACATCAACCTGACCATCCAGGACCAGGAGTTCATGGTACTGCTCGGTGCCTCCGGCTGCGGCAAGACCACGCTTCTGCGGATCATCGCTGGTCTTGAGACCGCGACGACCGGCGAAGTCTCGATCGGCGGGCGCCGGGTGGACCATCTGGCGCCCAAGGATCGCGGCATCGCGATGGTGTTCCAGAACTACGCCGTCTTTCCGCACCTTACGGTGTTCGAGAACATTGGCTTTGGCCTTCGGATGCAGAAGCTGCCCAACGACGAGGTGAAAGGGCGCGTCGAACGCACCGCGGAGCTGATGCATATCGAGCAGCTTCTGAAAAGGTATTCCGGAGAATTGTCGGGTGGCCAGAGACAGCGCGTTGCCGTGGCCCGCGCCCTGGCGATGGAGCCGGACGTGATCCTGATGGACGAGCCGCTGTCGAATCTCGACGCGCTCCTGCGGATGGAGATGCGTGCCGAACTCAAGGGCGTTCTGGCGACAAGCAACACGACCGCGATCTACGTCACCCACGATCAGGTCGAAGCCATGTCCATGGCCGACAGGATCAGCGTGATGCATCAGGGCGAAATCGTGCAGGCCGACTCCCCCATCGAGGTCTATCGCAATCCGGCGGCGGAGTTCGTCGCCGGGTTCATCGGCAATCCGCCGATGAATTTCCTGCCGGCCACCCCGGCCGGGGACGGAAAGTGGTCCGTCGCCGGCCAGGTCGTGGATGGGCCGAGCAGCGGCAAGCCGCTGAAATTCGCGATTCGCCCTGAAGACATGCGCCCCGCCGACGAAGGCCTGACTGCGACGGCCAAAGTAGTGGAGCCGCTGGGCGCGCATCTGCTGATCACCTGCGAGGTCCAGGGCTCGATGTTCCGCGCGGTGCTCGACAGCGACATGAGCATCAATCCGGGCGATCAGCTGACTCTTGCACCTCAACTCGATCGGATGCGCTGGTTCGATCCCGATACCACACTTGCCGTCGCTTGAGGACTGCCCGTGAAACAGGACCTGATCGAGAAGGCCCGCGCCGTAATCGCGCGCAACGATCGCGGCCACTATACCGTGCCGACACACGGGCTTTACCCTTTCCAGTGGAACTGGGACTCTGCCCTGAGCGCCCTGGGCATCGCCCATTTCGACGAGGCCCGTGCATGGACCGAGATCGAGACACTGTTTGCTCATCAGTGGGAGGACGGGAAGGTCCCGCACATCATCTTTCACGAGTCCGATGACGGCTACTTCCCAGGTCCGGACGTCTGGGGCACGGCACGGAAAGTCCCGACCTCGGGCATTACCCAGCCACCAGTCACCGGATTTGCGGTTCGGCGCATCTTTGATCGTGCCCGCGACAAGACAATGGCCGAGAAGCGCGCCCGCGCCTTGCTGCCGCGCATTCATGGCTGGCACAAGTGGTTCTACCGCAACCGGGACCCGCAGGGCACCGGGCTGGTGGCAGTCATTCACCCGTGGGAATCGGGCCGTGACAATTCGGTCGACTGGGACGATGCACTTGCCCGCGTGCCGACCGAAGCTGTCGGCGAATTCCAGCGCCGTGACACAAGCCACGCGAACCCCGCGCATCGACCAACGGATGAGCAGTACAAGCGCTATATCTGGCTGGTCCAGCACTTTCGCAGCCTCGGCTGGGACAACTCGAAGCTGCACGATGCGTCGCCCTTCCGCATGGTTGATCCGGACTTCAACGCGATCCTGATCCGGTCGTGCAGCGATCTGGCCGATCTGGCCGAGCGGCTGGGAGAGTCCGAAATCGCTGCGGAGTCCCGTGCCTTTGCTGAACAGGGCATCAAGGCGATAGACAGCCTCTGGCACGAAAGGCTAGGCCAATACACGTGCTATGACCGCGTGGAGGCCAAGCTGATTGACAGCCCGTCAATCGGCGGCATTCTGGCCGCCTTCTGCGCTGTTTCGAGTTCCCGTGCCGAAGCCTTGGCCGCACGCATAGCCAAGCTTGGCGAAAGCGCGCGGTTCTTGGTGCCCAGCCACGATCCGACGGCGCCGGAATATGACGGCCGTCGCTACTGGCGCGGTCCTGTCTGGCTGATCGTGAACTACATGATAGCGGACGGATTGAAAGCCGCCGGTCAAGACGCCACGGCGCGTCGCATCGACGCCGACAGCATCCGACTGATCGAGAGAGGCGGTTTCGCCGAATACTACGATCCAATCACGGCCGAACCCTGCGGGGGCAACAATTTCACATGGACCGCCGCAATGGTGATCGAGATCCTCAACTCCGAGAAGACACCCGCATAGTGGGAGGTCACAGCAGCGAATTCACTGCAGAAGCGGACAAAATGATCTGCAGCTAAGGCTTCACGTTGCGCCCTTTGCCCATTGGATGCCTAGCAAATTCAATTGACGCAATGTCGCCGCGCGTCAAATGCGTCCTGCGCATCGTCGGTGCATCCCCGCGTGTGCTGGGAACGGGGTGCGAGACCGAAAACCAGCACGTGAGCGATGACCTGCAAGAACGCCGACCACGCGGCGCGGACGGCACGACTCCGGCCTCGGGGGCAGCATCTGGCCTTCATGGAGCCGATCAAGGGCTTGGGAGCGGTAAAGCGCATCGCAACGGATCTGGGACTTTAGTGCGCGAGACGCTACGTCGTTCACATTAGCCATGTTACGCGTGCAAGCAATGTTGTGCGTGTAAGCAAGGAAGGGCCGACGAACATGCCTGCTGACGTTGGGTTCGACACTATCGCCGCAGTCCAGCGTCTTCGGGACGCGGGCATCGAACAGGCGCATGCCGAGGCCATTACGGCGTCGATTCACGTCGACGTCACTGGCGGGGTCGCGACGAAGGCCGATTTGGAGCTTTCGAAAATCGAGCTTGAGCGACAGATCGAGAAAGCGAAATTCGACCTGACTTGGCGGCTGATTGCAGCAATCGGCGTCATCAACGCGATCTTTCTTGCCCTGTCGCGCTACCTGCCGCCTCCAGGTTAACGCACGGAACCGAAGCGCCCGTGACGGAGCGGACGCGACCGCGCTATCGCAAGCGAGCACCGTCCTTGTCGAAGAAATAGACCCGTCTCTGTTCGAACCGAAGGCCAACGCGGTCGCCCGGGCTGCTTCGCGTGTCGCCGCGTTCCTCGATGATCATCTTCTCGCCCGAATCGCAGGTCAGGTAGGCATAGGACACGCCGCCCAAAGCCTCGGTAAGCTCGACCTGGTGGGTGTCGCCGCCGAGATCGATCTCGACATGTTCAGGCCTGAGACCGACAGTTACGGCTTCGCCCGCCTGCGGCAAGGCAACACCGGTCTGCAGGGTCTGCTTCAGGCCCGGAACAGCGACCCCGCCCGATTCCGCGGTCCCGCCGAGAAAGTTCATTGAGGGTGATCCGATGAATCCGGCAACAAAGCGGTTGTCCGGATCGCGGTAGAGTTCCAGTGGGGCGCCGACCTGCTCGACGATTCCGTCCCGAAGCACCACGATCTTGTCCGCCATGGTCATGGCCTCGACCTGGTCGTGGGTCACGTAGATCATCGTCGCGCCGATCTCCTTGTGCAGCCGCGCGATCTCGACCCGCATCTCGACCCTCAGTTCGGCGTCGAGATTCGAGAGGGGTTCGTCGAAGAGAAAGACTTCCGGGCCGCGCACGATGGCGCGCCCAATTGCAACGCGCTGACGCTGGCCCCCCGAAAGAGCCGCCGGCTTGCGTTTCAGGTACTCGTCCAGTCGCAGAATCTGGCTGGCCGTGGAGACTTTCTCCTTGATCTCGACCGCCGGATGCCCGTTCATCTTCAGGCCGAAACCCATGTTCTGCTCGACCGTCATGTGCGGATAGAGGGCATAGGTCTGGAACACCATCGCGACGCCGCGCTCGGCCGGATCCATTTTAGTCACGTCCCGCGAACCGATCCTGATCGTGCCCTCCGTGGTCTCCTCGAGGCCCGCGACCATTCGGAGCAGCGTGGACTTGCCGCAGCCCGACGGTCCTACGAAGACGCAGAACTCACCGTCCTCGATGTTCAGGTCAACGCCGTGAATGACCTGAACCTCGTCGTATCGCTTTATCACCTTGGTCAGGGAAACGCCGGACATTTGGTGCTCCTTCTAGTTGGGAAATTGCCAGGGCTGGACTTCTGCCGCGATTCTCGACGCCGTCTCGCGCAAGGTGGGGCTCAACGTCCTTAACTCGTCGAGCGACCGCCGGGACGTAGAGGTCGCAATCGAAATCGCTCCGACGACGCGCCTCTGATCGGGAATTATGGGCGCGGCCACGGAAATGATGCCCTGTTCATGCTCCTCCCGGTCAAATGCTATGCCCTCGTCCCGTATCTGGTCAAGTTCGGGCCACAAGCTCTTTGGAGACCTGTGCGTGTGCGGAGTGTAGGGCACGAAGGCCTGCATCTTCAAAGCCTCGCTGCGGGTTTCCTCGGGAAGGAATGCCAGGATGGCTTTGCCGACACCAGTGCAATAGCTGGGCGCAATGAGACCGGTCTGCGCCAGCGTGTCGAACATGTTCGTTTTCTTCCGCTTGTCCACGAAGATGACATGCCCGTGATCGATCTGCGCCAGGTGGACCGCCTCCCGCACCACTTCAGCCAATGCATCTACATGGGGCCGCGCGATCGGAGCCAGCGACGAATGTTGCCAAGCTGCATGGGCGAGCCGAACCAGCCTCAGGCCTGGCATGTAGGTCTGCCGTTCGGCATCATAGGCCAGCATGCCTTGACCTGCCAGGGATTGCAGGAACCGGTACAGCGTCGCCTTCGGAAACCGCGACCCCTCCAGAAGTTCGGAAAACCGGACCGGGCGGCCGTGCCCCGCCACCTGATCAAGCACTTCTAGTGCCTTGCCTACGGTACCGTATCGCTCCAACGCTCGTTTCCGTTCTCCGCACGGCATGCAAGGAAATCGCAATGCCGTGTTGACAAGGGTAACCTGAATCGTGTTAGGATTTCAATATGCAAAACTAGGTTTCATTATATGGAACCAAATCATGGGACAAACTGGGAGAAATAGCATGCGTTCCATCCTAAAGGCGTCCATCGCGGCGCTTGGCTTTGCGGCCATGACGGTCGGCGGGACATCCGCCAGCGGCCAGTCGCTGTCAGGAGACCTGAAGATATTCCTTGACACTTCGAACCCTGCCCCGCGCGCGACCATGGAAGCCGTGATCGCCCGATTCCAGGCAAATCATCCGGACCTCAACATCGAGACCACGGTGATCGATCGAGAGGAATACAA